>NZ_JBFMHW010000294.1:0-205 GCF_040754745.1 Pseudomonas sp. SB113 | reverse complement strand
ACGCGCCGGTGGCTGCGGAAACTACTGCGACCGGCGCTGAAGACCCAAGCGTAGGCATCGCGGTCAAACTGTCCGCCACCGACGTAGACAGTCCGACGGACGTTAAATCGTTCACCGTCGGCACGCCAACCAATGGCACTTTCTACACCGACGCGGCCATGACCAAACCGGTGACCGGTTCGATTGATGCGGTCAACGGCGAAGC
>NZ_JBFMHW010000293.1:0-211 GCF_040754745.1 Pseudomonas sp. SB113 | reverse complement strand
ATTTCGCTTTCAGAAACGCTACTTCAGCATCGCCAAAGGACTGCTTGGGCAACACATCGCAATACGCCCTAACGCTGAAAGCGATGGCTTGTTTGACGTCTATTTCTGCCATCACTTTTTACGGACCTTCGACGTGAATAGCCCTGACTACGGCGCATAATGTGTCCACTATGTCCCCGCACAGGTGTCAACCATGTGTCCGGTCCGTACA
>NZ_JBFMHW010000292.1:0-214 GCF_040754745.1 Pseudomonas sp. SB113 | reverse complement strand
AACGAAAACTTCCACGGCACCGCGGACTTCACCTACACCGCGACCGACGGCGGCAACGCTGACGGCACCAACCCGCTGACCTCGGCTCCAGCCAACGGCACCATCACCGTGACTGCGGTCAACGACGCGCCGGTGGCTGCGGAAACTACTGCGACCGGCGCTGAAGACCCAAGCGTAGGCATCGCGGTCAAACTGTCCGCCACCGACGTAGACA
>NZ_JBFMHW010000291.1:0-231 GCF_040754745.1 Pseudomonas sp. SB113 | reverse complement strand
CCGACGTAGACAGTCCGACGGACGTTAAATCGTTCACCGTCGGCACGCCAACCAATGGCACTTTCTACACCGACGCGGCCATGACCAAACCGGTGACCGGTTCGATTGATGCGGTCAACGGCGAAGCGACCGTTTACTTCAAACCGAACGAAAACTTCCACGGCACCGCGGACTTCACCTACACCGCCACCGACGGCGGCCCGCTGACTTCGGCGCCAGCCAACGGCACCA
>NZ_JBFMHW010000290.1:0-232 GCF_040754745.1 Pseudomonas sp. SB113 | reverse complement strand
GTTTAGCCGCCCCGCGCCATGGATGGCGCGTGGCGGCGGCCCCCCAAATCACTGTCGGATTACGGGCACACCGAGCCTGGGCGAGGTGCCGAGTGGTGGGGCGAAGCGTTTTGCTTACTTTTGCGCTGTTTGTACGGACCGGACACATGGTTGACACATGTGCGGGGACATAGTGGACACATTATGCGCCGTAGTCAGGGCTATTCACGTCGAAGGTCCGTAAAAAGTGATG
>NZ_JBFMHW010000289.1:0-246 GCF_040754745.1 Pseudomonas sp. SB113 | reverse complement strand
CGTTTGGTTTGAAGTAAACCGTGGCTTCGCCGTTGACCGCGTCAATGGAACCGGTCACCGGTTTGGTCATCGCCGCGTCGGTGTAGAAGGTGCCGTTGGTTGGCGTGCCGACGGTGAACGATTTAACGTCCGTCGGACTGTCTACGTCGGTGGCGGACAGTTTGACCGCGATGCCTACGCTTGGATCTTCAGCACCGGTCGCAGCAGTGGCATCAGCCACCGGCGCATCGTTGACCGCAGTCACGG
>NZ_JBFMHW010000288.1:0-253 GCF_040754745.1 Pseudomonas sp. SB113 | reverse complement strand
CATCACTTTTTACGGACCTTCGACGTGAATAGCCCTGACTACGGCGCATAATGTGTCCACTATGTCCCCGCACAGGTGTCAACCATGTGTCCGGTCCGTACAAACAGCGCAAAAGTAAGCAAAACGCTTCGCCCCACCACTCGGCACCTCGCCCAGGCTCGGTGTGCCCGTAATCCGACAGTGATTTGGGGGGCCGCCGCCACGCGCCATCCATGGCGCGGGGCGGCTAAACCGGCATCCCTGCCGGTTTACC
>NZ_JBFMHW010000287.1:0-255 GCF_040754745.1 Pseudomonas sp. SB113 | reverse complement strand
GTTGCCGCGTGGCCCAGGCCAGGTCGTTGTCCGACAGCTTGGCGCTGAACAGGCTGCTGCCGGCGGCGCTTTGCTGACCGCCCTCGACCTGCACCAGCAACGCGGTCAGGCCACGGCTGCGCAGCACGGCAAACGCCCCGCTCTGGCTGTCGGCTTCCAAATGCCCGGCCTCGACTTTGCCGTTGGCGTAGGCGGCTTCATAGCGATAGCGATTCATCAGGCGTCCCGTGTTACGCGCAGGATTTCTTCCGGCGC
>NZ_JBFMHW010000286.1:0-255 GCF_040754745.1 Pseudomonas sp. SB113 | reverse complement strand
CCCCCCCCCCCCCCCCCCCCCCCCCCCCCCCCCCCCCCCCCCCCCCCCCCCCCCCCCCCCCCCCCCCCCCCCCCCCCCCCCCCCCCCCCCCCCCCCCCCCCCCCCCCCCCCCCCCCCCCCCCCCCCCCCCCCCCCCCCCCCCCCCCCCCCCCCCCCCCCCCCCCCCCCCCCCCCCCCCCCCCCCCCCCCCCCCCCCCCCCCCCCCCCCCCCCCCCCCCCCCCCCCCCCCCCCCCCCCCCCCCCCCCCCCCCCCCC
>NZ_JBFMHW010000285.1:0-255 GCF_040754745.1 Pseudomonas sp. SB113 | reverse complement strand
GCTTGTTTGACGTCTATTTCTGCCATCACTTTTTACGGACCTTCGACGTGAATAGCCCTGACTACGGCGCATAATGTGTCCACTATGTCCCCGCACAGGTGTCAACCATGTGTCCGGTCCGTACAAACAGCGCAAAAGTAAGCAAAACGCTTCGCCCCACCACTCGGCACCTCGCCCAGGCTCGGTGTGCCCGTAATCCGACAGTGATTTGGGGGGCCGCCGCCACGCGCCATCCATGGCGCGGGGCGGCTAAAC
>NZ_JBFMHW010000284.1:0-255 GCF_040754745.1 Pseudomonas sp. SB113 | reverse complement strand
GCGCGCCGGTGATCCGCATGATCACCGCCTTGCTCACTCAGGCCGCGCGGGACGAGGCCAGTGATATTCACATCGAGCCGAATGAAACCCATTCGGTGGTGCGCTACCGCGTCGACGGCACCCTGCGTGATGTGGTGTCGCCGCGCAAGGCGTTGCATGGCGCGTTGGTGTCGCGGATCAAGATCATGGCCCAGCTCGACATCGCCGAAAAACGCCTGCCCCAGGACGGGCGTATCGCCCTGCGCGTGGCCGGGC
>NZ_JBFMHW010000283.1:0-255 GCF_040754745.1 Pseudomonas sp. SB113 | reverse complement strand
GGCGATTTATGTCGGTTACCACGTGGTCTGGAACGTAACCCCCGCACTGCACACGCCGCTGATGGCAGTGACCAACGCCATTTCGGCGATTGTGATTGTCGGCGCCATGCTCGCGGCAGCGCTGACCGTGACCCCGCTGGGCAAGACCATGGGCACCCTGGCTGTGGCCCTCGCAGCAGTGAACGTGTTCGGCGGCTTCCTGGTGACTCGCAGGATGCTGGAGATGTTCAAGAAGAAAGCCCCGAAAGTAAAAGA
>NZ_JBFMHW010000282.1:0-255 GCF_040754745.1 Pseudomonas sp. SB113 | reverse complement strand
AATAATCACTTGACAGCAAATGAGGCTGCTGTAGAATGCGCGCCTCGGTTGAGACGAAAGATCTTAACCAACCGCTCTTTAACAACTGAATCAAGCAATTCGTGTGGGTGCTTGTGGAGTCAGACTGGTAGTCAACAAGATTATCAGCATCACAAGTTACTCCGCGAGAAATCAAAGAATAACCAACGATTGCTGAGCCAAGTTTAGGGTTTCTTAAAAACCCAAAGATGTTTGAACTGAAGAGTTTGATCATGG
>NZ_JBFMHW010000281.1:0-255 GCF_040754745.1 Pseudomonas sp. SB113 | reverse complement strand
GACCTACTCTCACATGGGGAAACCCCACACTACCATCGGCGATGCATCGTTTCACTACTGAGTTCGGGATGGGATCAGGTGGTTCCAATGCTCTATGGTCGTCAAGAAATTCGGGTACTGAGTCGTGACCAGTTGGCCTCGCTTCAGCAAATTGGGTATGTGACAGCTTTCGGTGTTTTGTGAACATCGAACTTTCGGTTCGTTGCGTCTTCACACACCGCAATCTGATGCTTCTACTTGTTTCCAAGTCAGGAG
>NZ_JBFMHW010000280.1:0-258 GCF_040754745.1 Pseudomonas sp. SB113 | reverse complement strand
TCGGCACGCCAACCAACGGCACCTTCTACACCGACGCGGCGATGACCAAACCGGTGACCGGTTCCATTGACGCGGTCAACGGCGAAGCCACGGTTTACTTCAAACCAAACGCGGACTTCCACGGCACCGCAGACTTCACCTACACCGCGACCGACGGCGGCAACGCTGACGGCACCAACCCGCTGACCTCGGCTCCAGCCAACGGCACCATCACCGTGACTGCGGTCAACGATGCGCCGGTGGCTGATGCCACTGCTG
>NZ_JBFMHW010000279.1:0-262 GCF_040754745.1 Pseudomonas sp. SB113 | reverse complement strand
GAGCGTGGGTAACCCGGCAGGACGCCGGGTTAGCCGCGCTGGGCCAAGGATGGCCCATCGCGGCGGCCCACGCTCCAAAGCCGGAGTGAGGGCACACCGAGCCTAGGCGAGGTGCCGAGTGTTGGGGCGAAGCGTTTTTGGTGGACCTGTCCCGTGACAACGGACGCCAAGAAGCGATACTTAAATCGTTCTCTTGGAGGTTGCCATGTATCCATCTACTCGCCGTAACTACACCGATGAGTTCAAGACTCAAGCGGTTGCG
>NZ_JBFMHW010000278.1:0-262 GCF_040754745.1 Pseudomonas sp. SB113 | reverse complement strand
GGGGGGTAAACCGGCAGGGATGCCGGTTTAGCCGCCCCGCGCCATGGATGGCGCGTGGCGGCGGCCCCCCAAATCACTGTCGGATTACGGGCACACCGAGCCTGGGCGAGGTGCCGAGTGGTGGGGCAAGAGCCCTTTTGGTGGACCTGTCCCGTGACAACGGACGCCAAGAAGCGATACTTAAATCGTTCTCTTGGAGGTTGCCATGTATCCATCTACTCGCCGTAACTACACCGATGAGTTCAAGACTCAAGCGGTTGCG
>NZ_JBFMHW010000277.1:0-265 GCF_040754745.1 Pseudomonas sp. SB113 | reverse complement strand
AGTTCGCGTTTGGCTTGAAGTACACGGTGGCTTCGCCGTTGACCGCGTTAATAGCGCCGGTCACCGCTTTGGTCATGGCCGCGTCGGTGTAGAAGGTGCCATTGGTTGGCGTGCCGACAGTGAAGGACTTCACGTTCGCCAGGCCATCCACGTCGGTCGCGCTCAGCTTGACCGCGATACCTACACTTGGGTCTTCAGCACCGGTCGCGGTAGTCGCCGCTGCAACCGGCGCGTCGTTGACCGGAGTCACGGTGATGGTGCCGTT
>NZ_JBFMHW010000276.1:0-270 GCF_040754745.1 Pseudomonas sp. SB113 | reverse complement strand
CCGCCAGGCCGTAGCCTGGAACGATGATCACGGTGTCGGCGTTGGTCAGCAGGAAGGTGGCGTCGTCGGCCGAACCGGACTTCACCGGGCGTGCTTCTTTAGAACCCGCTGCAGCACCGGCATCCGGCGCATTGCCGAAACCGCCGAGCAGTACATTAAAGAAGGAACGGTTCATCGCCTTGCACATGATGTACGACAGGATCGCGCCGCTGGAGCCCACCAGGGAGCCGGCGATGATCAGCATCGAGTTGTTCAGCGAGAAGCCGATCC
>NZ_JBFMHW010000275.1:0-280 GCF_040754745.1 Pseudomonas sp. SB113 | reverse complement strand
AACTCTTCTTTCAGGCTCATGGCATCTCTCGTGGTCCAGGGCATGATGGCTTTCCGGCGAAATTGGCTCGCTGGAAAGTGTCCACCATGTCCCCGCACACCCGTCAACCATGTGTCCGGTCCGTACAGAAAGGCCCAAAAGTAAGCAAAAGGCCTTCGCCCCACCACTCGGCACCTCGCCCAGGCTCGGTGTGCCCGTAATCCGACAGTGATTTGGGGGGCCGCCGCCACGCGCCATCCATGGCGCGGGGCGGCTAAACCGGCATCCCTGCCGGTTTACC
>NZ_JBFMHW010000274.1:0-297 GCF_040754745.1 Pseudomonas sp. SB113 | reverse complement strand
CCGACGTAGACAGTCCGACGGACGTTAAATCGTTCACCGTCGGCACGCCAACCAATGGCACTTTCTACACCGACGCGGCCATGACCAAACCGGTGACCGGTTCGATTGATGCGGTCAACGGCGAAGCCACGGTTTACTTCAAACCAAACGCGGACTTCCACGGCACCGCAGACTTCACCTACACCGCCACCGACGGCGGCCCGCTGACTTCGGCGCCAGCCAACGGCACCATCACCGTGACTGCGGTCAACGACGCGCCGGTGGCTGCGGAAACTGCTGCGACCGGTGCTGAAGACC
>NZ_JBFMHW010000273.1:0-306 GCF_040754745.1 Pseudomonas sp. SB113 | reverse complement strand
CGCGGTAAATCGACGGAAAGTCCCGTGGCCGTGCGGCCAAGGCATCCGCCAAACGCATGCCGCCACGTACATCGGCACGCACAGCGGCGAGGGTCTGGGCGATGTGTTTTTTCTCCGCCTGCTCCACCGTGGCGCTTAATGCCGCCTCCAAGGGCAAACTCGCACCGAGCAGGCTCGCCAGTTGCCGCGTGGCCCAGGCCAGGTCGTTGTCCGACAGCTTGGCGCTGAACAGGCTGCTGCCGGCGGCGCTTTGCTGACCGCCCTCGACCTGCACCAGCAACGCGGTCAGGCCACGGCTGCGCAGCA
>NZ_JBFMHW010000272.1:0-309 GCF_040754745.1 Pseudomonas sp. SB113 | reverse complement strand
ACGCGCCGGTGGCTGCGGAAACTGCTGCGACCGGTGCTGAAGACCCAAGCGTAGGCATCGCGGTCAAACTGTCCGCCACCGACGTAGACAGTCCGACGGACGTGAAATCCTTCACTGTCGGCACGCCTACCAACGGCACCTTCTACACCGACGCGGCGATGACCAAACCGGTGACCGGCGCTATTGATGCGGTCAACGGCGAAGCGACCGTTTACTTCAAACCGAACGAAAACTTCCACGGCACCGCGGACTTCACCTACACCGCCACCGACGGCGGCCCGCTGACTTCGGCGCCAGCCAACGGCACCA
>NZ_JBFMHW010000271.1:0-312 GCF_040754745.1 Pseudomonas sp. SB113 | reverse complement strand
CGGTGGCTGCGGAAACTGCTGCGACCGGTGCTGAAGACCCAAGCGTAGGCATCGCGGTCAAACTGTCCGCCACCGACGTGGATAGTCCGACGGACGTTAAATCGTTCACCGTCGGCACGCCAACCAACGGCACCTTCTACACCGACGCGGCGATGACCAAACCGGTGACCGGTTCCATTGACGCAGTCAACGGCGAAGCGACCGTTTACTTCAAACCGAACGAAAACTTCCACGGCACCGCGGACTTCACCTACACCGCCACCGACGGCGGCCCGCTGACTTCGGCGCCAGCCAACGGCACCATCACCGTGA
>NZ_JBFMHW010000270.1:0-318 GCF_040754745.1 Pseudomonas sp. SB113 | reverse complement strand
CAACCAATGGCACCTTCTACACCGACGCGGCCATGACCAAAGCGGTGACCGGCGCTATTAACGCGGTCAACGGCGAAGCCACCGTGTACTTCAAGCCAAACGCGAACTTCAACGGCACGGCGAACTTCACCTACACCGCGACCGACAGCGGCAACGCTGACGGCAGCAACGTACTGACCTCGCCAGCGGCCAACGGCACCATCACCGTGACTCCGGTCAACGACGCGCCGGTTGCAGCGGCGACTACCGCGACCGGTGCTGAAGACCCAAGTGTAGGTATCGCGGTCAAGCTGAGCGCGACCGACGTGGATGGCCTGG
>NZ_JBFMHW010000269.1:0-339 GCF_040754745.1 Pseudomonas sp. SB113 | reverse complement strand
ACGGCGGCCCGCTGACCTCGGCTCCAGCCAACGGCACCATCACCGTGACTGCGGTCAACGACGCGCCGGTGGCTGCGGAAACTGCTGCGACCGGTGCTGAAGACCCAAGCGTAGGCATCGCGGTCAAGCTGTCCGCCACCGACGTGGATAGTCCGACGGACGTTAAATCGTTCACCGTCGGCACGCCAACCAATGGCACCTTCTACACCGACGCGGCGATGACCAAACCGGTGACCGGTTCCATTGACGCGGTCAACGGCGAAGCGACTGTTTACTTCAAACCGAACGAAAACTTCCACGGCACCGCGGACTTCACCTACACCGCGACCGACGGCGGCA
>NZ_JBFMHW010000268.1:0-345 GCF_040754745.1 Pseudomonas sp. SB113 | reverse complement strand
CGGTGGCTGCGGAAACTGCTGCGACCGGTGCTGAAGACCCAAGCGTAGGCATCGCTGTCAAACTGTCCGCCACCGACGTAGACAGTCCGACGGACGTTAAATCGTTCACCGTCGGCACGCCAACCAATGGCACTTTCTACACCGACGCGGCCATGACCAAACCGGTGACCGGTTCGATTGATGCGGTCAACGGCGAAGCGACTGTTTACTTCAAACCGAACGAAAACTTCCACGGCACCGCGGACTTCACCTACACCGCGACCGACGGCGGCAACGCTGACGGCACCAACCCGCTGACCTCGGCTCCAGCCAACGGCACCATCACCGTGACTGCGGTCAACGACG
>NZ_JBFMHW010000267.1:0-354 GCF_040754745.1 Pseudomonas sp. SB113 | reverse complement strand
CGTCGGTGGCGGACAGTTTGACCGCGATGCCTACGCTTGGATCTTCAGCACCGGTCGCAGCAGTGGCATCAGCCACCGGCGCATCGTTGACCGCAGTCACGGTGATGGTGCCGTTGGCTGGAGCCGAGGTCAGCGGGTTGGTGCCGTCAGCGTTGCCGCCGTCGGTCGCGGTGTAGGTGAAGTCTGCGGTGCCGTGGAAGTCCGCGTTTGGTTTGAAGTAAACCGTGGCTTCGCCGTTGACCGCGTCAATGGAACCGGTCACCGGTTTGGTCATCGCCGCGTCGGTGTAGAAGGTGCCATTGGTTGGCGTGCCGACAGTGAAGGATTTAACGTCCGTCGGACTGTCTACGTCGG
>NZ_JBFMHW010000266.1:0-358 GCF_040754745.1 Pseudomonas sp. SB113 | reverse complement strand
GTCGAGGCAAATCGTGCGGTATTCAGGCCCAGCACAAAGCGCCCGATCAGCGGCAAGCGCAGCACGCGGCTGTGCCAGTTCAGGCGCGCCACGGGGTTGCGCAGGTACAGGCGCCAACCCCAGAAACCACCGACGATGGCGCCGAAACACAGCCAGCCCCAGGCGCGGATAAAGTCGCTGGCATTGAGCATCGCCAATGTCAGCCCGGGCAGATCCTGGCGTGCCTGGGAAAACGCGCTGACCACCTGGGGCACCACGTAGCTGAGCAGGAAAATCACGATGCCGATCGAGACCAGCCCGACCACACCGGGGTAGATAACCGCGGTGAGGAATTTGCCGCTCAGGTTGTTACGTTCCT
>NZ_JBFMHW010000265.1:0-358 GCF_040754745.1 Pseudomonas sp. SB113 | reverse complement strand
GTTAAATCGTTCACCGTCGGCACGCCAACCAACGGCACCTTCTACACCGACGCGGCGATGACCAAACCGGTGACCGGTTCCATTGACGCGGTCAACGGCGAAGCCACGGTTTACTTCAAACCGAACGAAAACTTCCACGGCACCGCAAACTTCACCTACACCGCCACCGACGGCGGCCCGCTGACTTCGGCGCCAGCCAACGGCACCATCACCGTGACTGCGGTCAACGACGCGCCGGTGGCTGCGGAAACTGCTGCGACCGGTGCTGAAGACCCAAGCGTAGGCATCGCGGTCAAACTGTCCGCCACCGACGTGGATAGTCCGACGGACGTTAAATCGTTCACCGTCGGCACGCCAA
>NZ_JBFMHW010000264.1:0-368 GCF_040754745.1 Pseudomonas sp. SB113 | reverse complement strand
GAAACGAAAAAACCCGCTTTCGCGGGTTTGATCTGAATTTGGTGCCCAGGAGAAGACTCGAACTTCCACGACCTTGCGATCACCAGCACCTGAAGCTGGCGTGTCTACCAATTTCACCACCTGGGCATTATCAAGCAACGTTGCCGCTGTTGATGGGGCGAACTATACGGCGGGCTTTTTAATCTGTAAACCCCTGATTCGAAAAATATAAATCAATTTTCTCGTTAAAAATCAAAAGCCTGAAACGAAAAAACCCGCTTTCGCGGGTTTGATCTGAATTTGGTGCCCAGGAGAAGACTCGAACTTCCACGACCTTGCGATCACCAGCACCTGAAGCTGGCGTGTCTACCAATTTCACCACCTGGGCA
>NZ_JBFMHW010000263.1:0-378 GCF_040754745.1 Pseudomonas sp. SB113 | reverse complement strand
TCAGGCGGTCGAGGTCGACCTCGTTTTCCGCCGCGCCGACCACGGCGGCGGCGCTGCCGGTGTCGGCATAGGCGCTGGTCAGCAGGCCGTCGAGTTCGTCATCGCGTATCTGCTCAACCCGCGACTGGCCGAACTGGCGCCGCACTTCGCTGATCGACCAGCCGGGGGTTGAGGGGCAGACGGTCAGCAGCAGACCGTCCTCGCCGGGGCGCAGGAGGATGCGTTGGGATTTGGCCCAGGCGTAGGGGAGAAGGCTCATACCCCTCTCCCACAGGAATACACAGTGCAAATGTGGGAGGGGGCTTGCCCCCGATGAGGGTGTGTCAGCCACAGGTGTACAAACTGACCCACCGCTATCGGGGGCAAGCCCCCTCCCAC
>NZ_JBFMHW010000262.1:0-379 GCF_040754745.1 Pseudomonas sp. SB113 | reverse complement strand
ATCCTGATCTGCAGGCCAGCAAGGGCGAGATCCTCGGTGAGTATGATCAGGCCGTGGGCGATAATGTTCAGGGGCTTTACGAGGTCGCCACCACCATTGCGCCGGAAGCGCGTGAGTGGGTTCGCGAGCTGCTGACCAAGGACTACAACGCCCGGCTTTAAAGCCCCGTAACGAAACGGATGGGTGCGTCGGCAGGAATGCCGCCACCTTCAAATCCCGGCCGACGATACAAGCGCCGCCATGCCCTTAGGGCTGGCGGCTTCCCCGTCATTTTTGCCATAAGGACGAGGTTTTCCCATGGTTATCGACGCAATTTACGAAGCACTTGCAAATGTGTTGACGCTCAACCATTTCGCCTACCTGATGGTGGGTGTGGTGG
>NZ_JBFMHW010000261.1:0-379 GCF_040754745.1 Pseudomonas sp. SB113 | reverse complement strand
GAGCATAATTCTCATTGAACTCTTCCCTACCATCCCATCCGAAGAGACGTTCAGCAGAACTGGCTTCCAACCAGTCCGGCAGCCGGCACATTGCGTTCGCGGACGTCTGTACTGGCGTTGGCGGCTCGCATTCGGCCCCTGTGAACTCTTCCTCCGTCAGCCAGATTGCGGCGAATGTGGAGTAGAGAATGTCCTTGCTGCGGAATTCCATCGGGTGCCGATTGCGAAGGTGGTCGAGAAATGGCTGCAAATCCGGCTCAATGGTTTCGGGCAATTCCCGACCGTCGAAAACCATGTTCATCAGATCGGAAACCGCGTCGGAGCTCTTGGTTTCGCTGCTGGAGTCGCTGAACAGTGCAAGCGCCATATATTGTGGTCC
>NZ_JBFMHW010000260.1:0-379 GCF_040754745.1 Pseudomonas sp. SB113 | reverse complement strand
GATCTATACAGGTGAACATGGGTCTGTCGGGTTCGGGAAAATCAACGTTGATCCGGCATATCAATCGGCTGATCGACCCCACCGTCGGCCAAATCCTGGTAGAGGGAACGGATGTAGTTACATTCAATCCACGCGACCTGCGTGATTTCCGGCGCCACAAGACCGCAATGGTCTTCCAGAAATTTGGGCTCTTGCCTCATCGAAACGTTCTGGAAAACACCGTCTACGGTCTTGAGGTGCAGGGCATGCCGCGCGCACGCCAAGTCGATGCCGCTATGAGATGGATCGAGCGTGTCGGCCTAACAGGCTTTGAGGACCGCTACCCAAATCAATTGTCAGGAGGCATGCAGCAACGAGTAGGGCTAGCGCGGGCGCTCGC
>NZ_JBFMHW010000259.1:0-379 GCF_040754745.1 Pseudomonas sp. SB113 | reverse complement strand
AAACTGGGTCATCCGAATATCATTCGGATTCCAGTTGAAGGTCATGCGCATGAGCGGACGACCATGCCGGTCCTTATAGGTGGGGTCGAGATCGAGGTGATTGGTTTTATAGGCCATGACAGAACCGTGGGTTCCGATGGACATTGAATGGCCGTACCATTCCGCGATCGCCTTCTTCCAACCAGATCCCCAGCCCGGCGTTCCCGAGGGCAAGATCATGCTGCGGATCGGCTGACCGTTCGATTGGCCAGAACGCCAATAAGCGCCGCCGATAAAACCTTCACGGCCAAAGTCGATCTGGTTGATACCAAAGTCGTCGATGCACATGCCATTCGCACCAGTACCGATGAACGGATTGAACTCTTCATCCTTGAAGAAG
>NZ_JBFMHW010000258.1:0-380 GCF_040754745.1 Pseudomonas sp. SB113 | reverse complement strand
ACTGTCGCCTTACGTGAGTAAGAAAACTCACCCTTGTCAGTATGAGGGGACAGTATGAATCAGGCCGACCACGCAGTTTTTCTGCTTCTGAACGCAGGAAGTGAAACCTGGGGGCTAACCGCCTATATCGCATATTTTTTTGCGAAATATGGCATCATCCTGATCCCGGTCCACCTTGCGGGGCTTTGGTTTGTCGGCAATCGCTCGGTTCGCCGGCAGGCACTGATCCTTTTAAGCGCACTCATAATCGCAATCGGCACCAGTTATCTGATTGTAGCGATTTATGATTCACCGAGGCCATTCCTGATACCCATCGGGAACACCCTTATCGAGCACCGGTCGAGCCCGTCATTACCGAGCACCCAAGTTCTCGTGATTTT
>NZ_JBFMHW010000257.1:0-380 GCF_040754745.1 Pseudomonas sp. SB113 | reverse complement strand
TCGACCCTCTCCCTATGAGGAAGACTGCGTACACCAACCGCACAATCGTCTTCCGGGTCTGCCCCATCGCGGGATCATAGCCCCGGAGGCGGACGCTATGCGCCGTCTGTCTTCAGGGGCACCTTCAAACGCATGATCTGAACAACGCCAGCTCGACCGGCTGGTCGCAGGCGTTCGTGAACAATTGCCGCTTTTGCGGCTGACGGTCGCTGCCTTCGGCGCGCCGTCGCAGACCAATAGAGGTTTTTAAAAATGCGCGAAAATCTGAAAGAGCGCCGCGCCCACAAGATCGTCGTCAGCACAATCGACCATCCGCGCCTGACCGGCATTGCCAATGCGGCATTGGGCCGATTGCCTGAGCTTGCGGAAGAATTGCTGTC
>NZ_JBFMHW010000256.1:0-381 GCF_040754745.1 Pseudomonas sp. SB113 | reverse complement strand
CATGGCCCTTGCCGATGAAAGTCAGTAGGCGCTGCAACCAGCGCGAGGCGACCGCAGGTGCATCACCCGAACGAGCCGAGCGCGCCAGCACGACATTCTTCGCGCCCATCGCCATCTGGAAGTCATGCGCTGCCTGCCCGATACGGCGTTCCGGCGGTTCGAGATCGATGCCGGTCTTCATGACGCGCGACATGAAGCGATCCGCTTCCGCCTTTCGCGGCCAGCTTCCCTCATTCAGATCGCCAAGGATCAGCGTATCGACATGCTGAAGCCGCGCTTCGAGCGTGCCCCAGATCGCTATTCTTCGGTCCGAACCAGCGCGCGGTTTTACAGTTTCAGGCGCGATCAACGCCTCCATCACATCCGGCCACTCGCCGGACA
>NZ_JBFMHW010000255.1:0-381 GCF_040754745.1 Pseudomonas sp. SB113 | reverse complement strand
GAACGAGTTCCGTGTATGGATGCGGACCCGCCGCCGTGCCGATCAGATAATAGGTATCCTCGACATTGGTGACCCAGTCGCGGAGCGCCTCGTTCATCGCGTCCTTCAACGTGCCGTGACCGGCAGAGACGGCATTCACCTCGGCACCCAGAAGCTTCATGCGGAAGACGTTCGGCTTCTGCCGCTCGACATCGGTCGCGCCCATATAGACGACGCAGGGCAGGCCGAAGCGCGCCGAGACGGTGGCCGATGCAACGCCATGCTGACCGGCGCCTGTTTCGGCGATGATCCGCTTCTTTCCCATACGCTTGGCCAGCAGGATCTGTCCGAGGCAATTGTTGATCTTGTGGCTGCCCGTATGGTTCAGATCTACGCGCTTGA
>NZ_JBFMHW010000254.1:0-381 GCF_040754745.1 Pseudomonas sp. SB113 | reverse complement strand
ATGATGAGCAAGCGACGTTTGACGTGCTGCCAATACTGCGTTGATCGGCGATGGCCGGTAACGGGTCATATCGGTTATCGAGGACGCACATGACGTTCCTGATAGCGGACATCGAGGCGACTACACGTGAGGTTGCGATTGCGCCGGAAACGACCACCGCTATTGTACAACGACGGAGGCCGTGAACGTATAGCCAACGCCATAGACGACCTTGATCGGTACTGTCAGATTGATATGTTCCTCTAGTTTGCGGCGGAGCCGACTGACGACGGCGTCGAGATGCCGATTATCGAAGTTCGCTCTGGGACGGGCAACGGTTTCTATCAGATCCTCGCGCTGGCAAATCTCGCCGCAATTGTTACACAGCACACTCATAAAGGC
>NZ_JBFMHW010000253.1:0-382 GCF_040754745.1 Pseudomonas sp. SB113 | reverse complement strand
GTCGCCGGGATGCCCGAGAGGCTGATCAGGAACGAGAAGAGTCCAGCCGCCGAAATGATCAGCATAACTGCGCCGGTAGAGATAGCGGAAGCGCGGAAGATTTGCGGCAGGTCCGAAAGTTTCAGTTCCTTGTATATAAAGAGCCCGACCACCAGCGCATACACAGCAGCTATAGCTGCAGCTTCGGTAGGCGTGAAAATACCACCATAAAATCCGCCGATGATGATGACAGGAAGCATCAACGCCCAGACGGCATTGAACGTCACCTTAAGGAAGGGCTCGCGATTTGCACCGTCTTCCTTTCCGTATCCTTTCAGCCTGCACCAGATCTGCACCATGATGAGAAGTGCTGTCGCGATGAGCAGGCCTGGTCCGATACCCG
>NZ_JBFMHW010000252.1:0-382 GCF_040754745.1 Pseudomonas sp. SB113 | reverse complement strand
CTGTGATCTGCTCCTGAACGCGCGAACCATCGACGAGCATCTGTACCCGGTTGCCGCCCATGCCTCGAATGTTGAAGCCGGTAAGCTGCCCGAATGGATTGGTCAGCGAGGTCTGGCGCGTGACGCTGATGCCCGGCTCATAGCGAACCATGTCCTGAATGTCGCGAACGACATGGCGCTGAAGCGTCGCGCGGTCGATGACCGACACCGTCATCGGCACATCCAGCACATTGCCCTTGGTGCGGGCCGCGACAATGGTAATCTGGTCGAGCTGGATCTGCTCGTCGGCATTGATCAGCGGTTCATACTGCCCGGATGCATTGGCGTCGGTTGCGGCACTCTGCGCCAATGCGACTTCTGGCGATTGCAGGCAGAGCGCGGA
>NZ_JBFMHW010000251.1:0-382 GCF_040754745.1 Pseudomonas sp. SB113 | reverse complement strand
CTCTACCGTCGTTCAATCCGTGGAAACAACTTTGCCATTGTCGGCGGCAAAGGGTACCAACCTAAGAAAATCGACATTGGAGCATGGCGTTGGGCGTTCAATGCCTTTGCAGTAATCTATGTGTGTGTGACCATAATCGTACCTGTCGCCGGACTGGTAATGGTGTCATTCCTTCGCAGTCTGGGTCGTGGGTTCTCCGTAGATAACCTGACGACGCGGCACTACTACAACATTCTGTTTCGTGATGACCTAGCGTTCCGTTCGTTCATAAACAGCATGTTGTTGTCAATTTCGACAGCAGTCGTCGCTTCGCTGCTTGCGCTGGTTATTGCCTATCTGATCGTACGACGACGCAATATTCTGACCTCGGCCCTGGATTATC
>NZ_JBFMHW010000250.1:0-385 GCF_040754745.1 Pseudomonas sp. SB113 | reverse complement strand
GGATGTGGTCTGCGTGATGCTCGCAGGCGCGGTGATCGAAAAATTGCGCCATTCAAGCCGGGTCCAGAACATGATGCAGCGCGCGGGCGGAGCCATACTTGTCGGGCTCGGCGTCCACGTGGCGCTCCAGAGAAGCTGACCGGATCCATGGCACAGAACATTTACGATCAGCCCGATTTCTATGAGGGATACGGCCAGTTGCCGCGCTCCCTCTATGGGCTGGACGGTGCCGCCGAATGGGCGTCGATCCGCGCGCTTCTTCCCGATCTCAAGGGCAAGAAGATCATCGATCTCGGCTGCGGTTTCGGTTGGTTCTGCCGCTAGGCAGCAGAGCATGGCGCCGGGAGCGTCAAAGGGCTGGACCTGTCGGAAAACATGCTTGCAA
>NZ_JBFMHW010000249.1:0-385 GCF_040754745.1 Pseudomonas sp. SB113 | reverse complement strand
AGATCGAGCAGCTCGGCGAAGAGATAAAGGGATTGCAGGCTCAGCAATCCGCAAAACGCGACGAGGTCACGCTTGTCCAGGTCGAACACAAGAAGATGAAGCGCCTTTCCGACAAGAAACTCATCGAGAATTCGCGGGTCCACGTAACGGAAAGAGAGCTTGCGCGCCTGAAGGGCGAACTCGGCGAAACCGACGCGGGCATTGCGCGGGCGCGCGCCAGAATGAGCGGTATCAAGCTTCAGATCATCTCGGTTGATGAGACGGCGAAGACCGAAGCGCAGCGCGAATTGAGTACGGTCGACACGAAGATTTCCGAATTCAACGATCGCCGCATCGCGATCGAGGATCGTCTGTCGCGCACCGATATTCGCGCGCCGCTATCGGG
>NZ_JBFMHW010000248.1:0-386 GCF_040754745.1 Pseudomonas sp. SB113 | reverse complement strand
GGGCCGTGAAGCTCAGGGACGCGGCTCACTTCGTCGCCGATTTCGACAAGATTGTCACCTCCAAGGTGAAGCAGGCGATCGCCGGCCAGACCTATGCGACGCTGTTCGCCAACTGGCAGGGCGTTATGATCGGCGACGGTGAACTCTGGTTTTCAGGTGTGGGCGACGGTAATGTCGTCAAGATCACGGCCATCAATGATTGAGCCCTGACCATATCGGCCTTCCTGGAGGCAAACGGCATGCTCTTTGGGAAAGAAGCCCTGAGCTACGGCGGGACCGCGGAGCGGCTTGGGCACATAGGCGATGATGCCGGCTGCCTCGCAAGCTTCTATGTCCTCGATCTTGAAGTAACCGCGGTCGGCGACCGCCCTCGATGCATTCGACAC
>NZ_JBFMHW010000247.1:0-388 GCF_040754745.1 Pseudomonas sp. SB113 | reverse complement strand
CTGCACAGCGCCCGGTCTTGAAGGCGGTTTGCCGGTGCGTGTGATCGGGCCTGATCAGGCCAAACACGAGGTGCGTGGTCAAGGCACCAACACGCGTTACGTCACCAATATTTTGCCGGAAACGGAACCGGCGGACTCACTGCTTGTGGTCGAGGTGATAACACCCGGCGGCCACACATCGAGCTATCCGCCGCACAAGCATGATCGCGATGCGCTGCCCAAGGAATCCTATCTCGAGGAGACCTATTATCATCGGCTGAACCCGCCGCAGGGCTTTGCTTTCCAGCGCGTTTACACGGATGACCGCACTCTGGACGAGGCCATGGCCATCGAGGATGGAGACGTGGTTCTGGTACCGCGCGGTTATCACCCCTGCGCCGCCTGCCAC
>NZ_JBFMHW010000246.1:0-389 GCF_040754745.1 Pseudomonas sp. SB113 | reverse complement strand
TTTCGAGATATTCACGCTCTTTCGGAACCTTCTGCTGCACCGCCTCGACAAAGGCCTTGGCGGTGTCCTTCACCACCTTCATCGGGTTTGCGACAAGGAAGGAACCCAAGGCAGCACCGCAGATGATGACGACTTCCCAAGGCTGCCACAGGACGCCGATGTGACCGCCCATAGCCATTAAGCCGCCCAAAACGCAGCCCATCGTCAACACCAGTCCAATTAAAATTCCCACGACAAACCCTTCTTGAACGGTCTTGCCGCAAGCTTTAACGGGCGTGCCTTGTGTGAGGCTTGAATCGCGGCTGAAAGAAACGAACAGCCTCGCGCAAGTAAGCCGCACTAGCTTCCCGTCGATAACGTGGGTCGGGGGGCTTATCCGTGATCAATAC
>NZ_JBFMHW010000245.1:0-391 GCF_040754745.1 Pseudomonas sp. SB113 | reverse complement strand
GCCGAACACGCGGCGGAAAATCGTATCGACATGTTTGGTGTGGTAGCCGAGGTCGAATTTCTCGCGAATTTCTTCTTCGGAAAGAGCCTTGAGCACTTCCTCGTCGCCCAGAAGTTCCTCAAGGAAATCCTTGCCCTGTTCCCACACCTTCATGGCGTTGCGCTGTACGAGGCGGTAGGAATCTTCGCGTGAAACGCCTGCCTGCGTCAGAGCAAGCAGAACGCGCTGGCTCATCACCAGACCGCGGAACTTGTTCATGTTCTTCAGCATGTTTTCGGGATAGATGACCAGCTTCTCGATCACGCCAGCCAGACGGTTCAGCGCGAAGTCGAGCGTGATGGTGGTATCCGGGCCAATCGCGCGTTCGACACTCGAATGGCTGATATCGCGC
>NZ_JBFMHW010000244.1:0-392 GCF_040754745.1 Pseudomonas sp. SB113 | reverse complement strand
GATGTAGGCAGGTAGGCAGCGACTGCGATGGATGGGTGTTCCATGAGGTTGCGGCCGATCCCGGCGCGGGATGCGATGACAGGAATGCCAAGTGCGGCCAGCTCTGCTCCGGGGCCTATTCCTGAGCGCAGAAGCAGCGCCGGTGAATGAATTGCGCCCGATGCGACGATAATCTCGCGCGCATTGATCGTTTGCGGGTTTTTCCCGGTGATTTCGGCCCCGATCGCCCGGATCCCGTCGAAAAGAATGTGCGTTGCCGTGCTGTCAGTAATGATTTTCAGGTTCGCCCGGCCACGGACTTCAGGTGTCAGATAGGCGATGGAAGTCGGAAGCCGTTCACCTTTGTCGCTGACAGCAACCGCGCCGCGAAACGTACCGTCTTCCCAAGGGCC
>NZ_JBFMHW010000243.1:0-393 GCF_040754745.1 Pseudomonas sp. SB113 | reverse complement strand
ATCTCGCCGAACCCAAGCCGCGCGTCATTATCTGCGACACAGTCATGTGCAAGGGCGTGCCCTTCCTTGAAGAGCGCGAGATCACGCATTTCGTGCGGGTTGAGGCCGATGAATGGCAGAAGGCACTCGCCGTGCTCGACGCAAACCGGCCAGAATGAGGGAGGAACAGAGATGAGCGTCAAGCGCAATTACGATCCGCACCGCAAGTGGGAACCGCGCACGCCGCCAAAACCGGGCGAAGGCGGACGCACCTCGGCGATGATCGCCTCGCTGGCCGCGGAAGGCTATGAGACAGTTTCCGCGCCGTTCGGTCATGCGTTGGTGGCGGAGGCCAAGAAGAACGACCGCATCGTCGGCCTCACTGCCGACCTCGCGAAATACACGGATTTGCAT
>NZ_JBFMHW010000242.1:0-393 GCF_040754745.1 Pseudomonas sp. SB113 | reverse complement strand
GATGAACTCGCCATCAGCAATGTCGAGGTCCACACCCCTCACCGCGTGATAATCGCCGTAATGTTTGACGATCTTGCTGATCGATACTTGTGCCATCGTTACTCCAATCGAATCTTCATGCTCTTCGCTACGCAAGCCTGCCCGTTCGGGCGCTTACAGAGGCGGAAGAGGAAATGTCCTTGTCTTTTCGTAGGCTCTCGCGGCGCGCAGCACGGTTGCTTCCTCGCGCACCCGGCCGACAATCTGCAAACCGATCGGCAAGCCTTCCGGGCTCATTCCGCACGGTATCGACGCGGTGGGCTGATAGGTGAGATTGAATGGCGAGGTGAACGGCGTCCAATCCCCGCGCCACTCGCCGCCCTTGTCGCCGGGGAAATCTTCACCGACAGGAAA
>NZ_JBFMHW010000241.1:0-396 GCF_040754745.1 Pseudomonas sp. SB113 | reverse complement strand
AGTTCGACGGCGTTCGCTGGTCCCGCACCGAACTTCTTCGACAGTTCGTAGGCGGCCTGTCCCTTGGTCTGGATGCGCACGAAAACGGTAATCGAACCGGGATCGATGTCGAGCGCACGAACGATGCGGGTCAGCTTGGCGATTTCGTCTTCATGATCGATCGCGATCACGCGAATACCGTAGCTTTCCAGCGCCAGCCGAATGTCGGACTGCGCCTTGACCGGGTGCATGTAGAGCATCTCGGCATCCGGCGCGACCTGACGCACGGCTGCGAATTCGCCCGGCGAGGCGACGTCGAACGCTTTGACGCCCGCCTCGACGAGCGTTTTCAGAACCAGATGCTCGCCATTGGTTTTCACCGCATAAGCGGTTTTTCCCGGAAACATCTCCATGAAC
>NZ_JBFMHW010000240.1:0-396 GCF_040754745.1 Pseudomonas sp. SB113 | reverse complement strand
CTGTATGGGTCGAAGAGATCATTTCGGAGATCGCCGCGTGTGCGAATGCGGCCCATTCAGCGACTCACGTGAAACCCTTAAGCACGTTCAATCGAGACGACACAAAGCAGCGCCATGCAGGAAACTCGATGGAAGGCTTTCGCATAGTGGCGAACGATTCTGGCAAAGACGGAATTGCCAGGTCCAATAAAGGCCCGAATTAATGAGCTTCGAGCGATCCAATGCACTGATGCGACGATGCGCCGCCCGCATTGGATTTTTAGAAGGCGAGGGGCCTATTGCGGTTGCGGTGGTAAGCCTGAAATCAGGCGGACGCCCGGACCCTCGCCATCATGGCCAAGCAGCCGCACGCCGCCTTTTTCCAAGGCTTTGATAAGCAGCTTTTCCGTTGCCTGA
>NZ_JBFMHW010000239.1:0-400 GCF_040754745.1 Pseudomonas sp. SB113 | reverse complement strand
ACATGCCCGAAACCGACGAGCCCGGCCACATTGCATAGCTTTCGGTCAGCGAAACGCCGGAATTGCGCTCGGCATCGAGCAACTCGAACAAGGTCGCCTTTTCGGTATGATCGGGCTGCGCCGGATAGCCGGGTGCCGGGCGGATGCCGCGATATGGCTCGCCTATCAACTCGTCCGGCTGCAGATTCTCGTCGTGCGCATAGCCCCAATATTCCTTGCGCACGCATTCATGCATGCGCTCGGCAAAGGCTTCCGCGAAACGGTCGGCAAGCGCCTTGACGAGGATCGAGGAATAATCGTCGTTGGCACGCTCGAAACGCTCGGCAATCGCCACTTCCTCGATGCCCGCCGTGACCACGAAGCCGCCGAGATAATCGGCCTTGCCGCTATCCTTTGGCGC
>NZ_JBFMHW010000238.1:0-402 GCF_040754745.1 Pseudomonas sp. SB113 | reverse complement strand
ATACTAACTTATCGGCAATCACTTTTAAGGGCATTGTCGGCTGTGAGCGAAGACCATGCTTTCGCCCCTTCAAGGGAGACAGCAATGCCGCTCAAAGAAATCCGAGTAACGCTCGGCGACGATATTTCAGATGCTGAATTAATCCAAATGCTTTTCAACCAGACGGTTCCAACTCTCATTGAGAGCGTGGAGCATCAACGGTTGCGAGCTCAGGCGCTGGTTGATCTATTAGGTGGATCCGAGACTGAACGAGCGCATCTGACTGAAGTTTTGGAAACAAGCTGTATCCGACATGCCGACGCCTGATGCCCCCGCTCCAAAAAGGGTGGGCGCTTTTTGCGTTCAACGATTAGAACACGAGTGAATTTTATAGGTTGCCTTAAACCCGATCCGCGTAGATTG
>NZ_JBFMHW010000237.1:0-403 GCF_040754745.1 Pseudomonas sp. SB113 | reverse complement strand
CAGGATGACCGTGATCGTGTCGAAGCCCTCGAAGAAGCCCATTATCCATGTCGGGAGGGTTGCAAGCGCAACGAAGCGGGCGAAAAGTGCTGCACCCACAACGATAATGAAGATCGAAGACGTGCCGGACGCCGTATCGACAAGCGCCTTGCGTATCACCGGCATGGTCAGCCGCCCGCGCAGCAGCGCAATCGCAAAAGCAAGGAATGCACCGACTGCACCTGCTTCGGTAGCGGTGAATATACCTGTGAAGATACCTCCCCTCACACCCGCAATAAGGACTGGAAGCGGCCAGGCATCGAGAAGAAGCGCACGCTTTTCCTCGGCCGAGATTTCCACCTTCGTTGCAGGCGCCAGCTCCGGGTTTACCCAGCATCTGATAGTGATCATCACAATGAACATG
>NZ_JBFMHW010000236.1:0-405 GCF_040754745.1 Pseudomonas sp. SB113 | reverse complement strand
AGGAAAGATTGAAGGCAGTGTAGAGGATTATCAGGCCCCAATGCGTGTCGTTCAGCCCCACCATCCGGTACATCAGGAACATGGGAATGGCGACGACGACGGGCGGCAACATTCGCGTCGATAATATGAAGAAGAGCAGATCCGCCTCCCCTTTCACCTTGAACCGCGAGAAGCCGTAGGCGGTGAGTGTGCCCATGCTGACAGCCAGAATCGTGGATGTGATTGCGACGATCAGACTGTTGATGAACCGGCTCGGATAGCCCGAAAGCTGCACTTCGCCACGGCCGGAACGAACGACCTTTTCACCGCCATCGAAGACCATGCGCTCCCACCAGGGGGCGGCTTCATATTCTTCCGGCGAAGGCGCGTTGCGTAGCTGCGAGCGCTTGGTGAAGAGCTTCACGA
>NZ_JBFMHW010000235.1:0-406 GCF_040754745.1 Pseudomonas sp. SB113 | reverse complement strand
CTCGGCCTGTTCCCCGATCTGATCACGGCGTCGAATGCCTGCGCCGCGCCCACCAAGGAAGTTCTGCCCGATGCCGCTCGAAGCCGCCGCTATGACGAGGCGCTCGAACTCTACCGCGACACGACGGAGGTGCTGACACCAGCCTTCCACACATTGTCGGAAAGACAGGGAGGACGGCGATGAGCAGCGAGCCAATCGACAATCGCCTGACATCATCGGTACGCCTGCCTTCGAATGAGCAGCGCGAACATCTGATGGTGCGGGTCGCCAAGCTTTATTACGATCTGGAGCGGACCCAGAGCGAAATCGCCACCGAACTCGGCCTTACCCGCTGGCAGGTTGGACGGTTGCTGACCGAAGCCAAGGAACTCGGCGTAGTGCGCATCGAAATCACGCCGCGCGCCCA
>NZ_JBFMHW010000234.1:0-408 GCF_040754745.1 Pseudomonas sp. SB113 | reverse complement strand
CTTTCACTTCCTCTGGCTTGCGTGCGCCGGTCTTCCGGTTGTTTTCATTTCGAGTCAATGGCATTTCCCCTCATCGGGTTGTGATAGCTTACTCGTCAGCCGGTCGGGGTCTTCAACATAGGCAAGCTTCTGATTACTCACTATTTGATCGAGCGAAGTAAATACGGCTGGTGGTTCCCATCCGGATACGATTGCGAGATCAACGAGTTCACGCACGGCATCATCAAGCGCTTCCGCGCAGGCCGTCAGGTATTCGGGGTGGGTACTATCGAATGCCGGCGGGCGTATTTTCATGAACTAACAATACGCCGTTGAACCTAAAGGTTCCCTGAGTATCCGCCGATAAAAACTTCGGCCTTTTGTTTGCCGCTTAATGCAAACAGCTCTCACCATCTTCGCAGCGCTCGC
>NZ_JBFMHW010000233.1:0-408 GCF_040754745.1 Pseudomonas sp. SB113 | reverse complement strand
TCCACCATCTTCGCGGCGATCCTGCGATATGCCATCAACTATCCGCTAGCGCGCTAGGAGGATGACATGATCAGAGCTTTCGGCATCAACGAATTCTGGTTCATCGTCCTGGCCGTGCAATGGACGGTGGCTTTGTCGGCGGTCGCGTTCGCGGGCGGCGCCGTGGGCGGACTGGCGGTCGCGCTTGCAAGGGTGTCCGCCATCTCGCCGCTGCGCTATGCGGCGCTCGGCTTCATCCGGCTGTTCCAGGGTACGCCGCTCCTGATGCAACTCTTTCTCGTCTTCTTCGGGCTCAACATCTTCGGCTTGGGCATCAATCCATGGCTGGCTGCCGCGATTGCACTGACGCTGCATGCCAGCGCGTTCCTGGGCGAAATCTGGCGCGGTTGCATAGAGGCCGTCCCGACA
>NZ_JBFMHW010000232.1:0-409 GCF_040754745.1 Pseudomonas sp. SB113 | reverse complement strand
CAACATCATCATCGCCTATCGCCGCGACAAGACGCCGGTCTTTGCGCGCGACATCAAGGCCGATGGCGCGATGACCGTTCTGCTCAAGGATGCAATGCAGCCGAACCTTGTGCAGACGCTGGAGAACAATCCGGCCTTCGTCCATGGCGGCCCGTTCGCCAACATCGCGCATGGCTGCAACTCGGTCGTCGCGACGACGACGGCGTTGAAGCTTGCCGATTATGTGGTGACGGAAGCTGGTTTTGGTGCCGATCTCGGTGCCGAAAAATTCTTCGACATCAAATGCCGCAAGGCGGGCCTCAAACCTGCAGCCGCAATTATCGTTGCAACCGTGCGCGCCATGAAAATGAATGGCGGCGTCAAGAAGGACGATCTCGGCACGGAAAATGTCGAGGCAGTCAAAAAGGGC
>NZ_JBFMHW010000231.1:0-410 GCF_040754745.1 Pseudomonas sp. SB113 | reverse complement strand
ATATCGCCCACCGCCCCGGCGTCGCGCATACGGTCTATGTCATCTTCGCTGAGATAGCCGGAGCTCAGCAAAACCGACTGGTGCGAAACACCACCCATGCCGAAGCAGACGACGTCGGCCTGCTCAGCAAGCGTCAGCACGCGATCGATGATCGGATCTTCTTCGAGCGCATCGCGGGTGGTCTTTTTGCCGACGATTGCCGGTACTGGCAAAAGCGTCGCCGTGCCCCCTCCGGCTTGCGCGAATTCTTCCGCCACAGCGCTCGTATGCGTCGAAGTCGAGCGGATATTGGTCGATCCGTTGAGGAGAACCACATGGACGCCGGGGTTCCAATTGCTCGGAAGGAACTTTGCGACAGCCGACATGGTGCGGCCCCATGAAACGCCGATAAGGTCGGTTTTCGGATTCAG
>NZ_JBFMHW010000230.1:0-411 GCF_040754745.1 Pseudomonas sp. SB113 | reverse complement strand
AGGCGGACAAGTTCAATAAGTCCGTCGTCGATCAAAGCCTGAAGGACTCGGGCGTCGTCATGTCCGTTGCGCGTCCCCCCGACCAACTCCGCCAGCGCGTTCGTTGTTACGGCCCAGCGGTTCGGAAGGGCCGCGATGATTTCGCGTGCGCATCCTGTCGCGTTGAGATTGATCACGACGCTGGCATCGGCCACAAGAACTGTACGGGGATCAGCGAGGAAGTTTGACGAAATCATTCGCTTCGCTTTCCTCCATCTCTGCGCCGTCAAGAACCTCTCTCATGTCATGCCGATCAAGCTGCAGCAGTCGAGCCAACTGGCCTTCGCTGTAGAAGCTGCGTTTCCAAGCCTCGCGCGCTAGCAGGGCGAGGCGCGGCGGCACAACGCCCTGCGCCTCAGCAGTGTTCAGGCC
>NZ_JBFMHW010000229.1:0-411 GCF_040754745.1 Pseudomonas sp. SB113 | reverse complement strand
CAGAAGGTAGTTCAGCGCCGTGAAAACGGACTTCTTCATTTCGCCCGCGTAAGAAGGTCCGCCGATCAGCACGATCATGCGCGAGAAATCGATTGCGATGACGGTATCGGTACGGCAGCCGTGACGGGCCGGATCGGCCTTGAAGGACGGCAGATCGATAATCGTCATCTTTGCCGCAAAATCAGCCAGTGCCGAACGCTCCGGACGGATCAGAAGATTGCGGATGAACAACGAATGCCAGGCATATTCGGTGATGACGCGCGTCGGCAGCGACTGCGCGGCGTCTGCGCCGCCGATCAGATCCTGAACGAAGAGATCCCTGTCCGACAGATGCGCTGTAAAATCTGCAAGCAGCGTATCGAACTGTTCCGGCGTGATCGGCTTGTTGTTGTCCCACCAGATATGCGGCTC
>NZ_JBFMHW010000228.1:0-412 GCF_040754745.1 Pseudomonas sp. SB113 | reverse complement strand
AAACGACGCCGAGGAAGAGGCAAACGAGCTCGCCGAACGTACCGGCACGGCCGTTGCCGCGACCCCTGCCAAGAAAGAGCCTACAGACCGCACCGACGACCCGGTCCGCATGTATCTGCGCGAAATGGGTTCGGTCGAGCTTCTGTCGCGTGAAGGCGAAATCGCGATCGCCAAGCGTATCGAGGCTGGCCGCGAAACGATGATCGCCGGGCTTTGCGAAAGCCCGCTGACCTTTCAGGCCATCATCATCTGGCGCGACGAGCTGACCGAATCGAAGATCCTACTGCGCGAGATCATCGATCTGGAAGCAACCTCTGCAGGACCCGAAGCCAAGCAGGCGCCGGTTGTCGAGCGTACGGAAGAAGTCGAAAAGCCCAAGGTCGATGAGCGCGGACGCCGCATTCGCGAAGAC
>NZ_JBFMHW010000227.1:0-413 GCF_040754745.1 Pseudomonas sp. SB113 | reverse complement strand
TGCTGGCCGTCGCGAACGCATTCTCGTGAAAACCCTTGAGGGCGTCCGTAGGCTAATCGGCAAGTTCGACCTTCTTCATTTCCATGATTCCGAACTTATCCCCGCAGCGCTTTGGGCAAAGGCGCGAGGTATCAAGGTAGTGTATGATGTACACGAAGATTTGCCTCGCGATCTTCGCATAAAGGAATGGATACCTTCAACTCTTCGTTTGCCGCTCTCATGGTCTGCAAGCGCAGCCGAGAAAATTGCTGGTAGAGCTTTCGACGGCGTTGTCACTGCAACGCCCACTATCGCACTGCGCTTTCCCGTTTCAAAAACAATATGCATACGCAATTTCCCAGACGCTGCCGAGTTTCAGAATGTGGCCGGCAAACCCTACCACATGCGTCCTGAAAAATTTGCCTATATCGGAA
>NZ_JBFMHW010000226.1:0-415 GCF_040754745.1 Pseudomonas sp. SB113 | reverse complement strand
CTCGTCATAGCAGCAATCGTCTACTGGAATTCCACCTAGATGGCCGACGCCGTGGCCAATCTGCGATCAACGGGCGAATTCGTTCCGGATGACCTACTGGCTCACACGTCGCCGGTAGGATGGGAGCATATCGCCTTCTCCGGCGATTTTCACTCGGATCGCGCCGCGTTGGCAACGAACCGAAAGCTGCTCAACCTCTCGTCCAAAAAGCGGGCGGCATGACGACGCTCCCCACCCGTTCACCATTGGCGTTGTTTAGCGTACTTTCAACGCGATGCCCTCGTGTAGCCAGAAGCGCACAACGCAGGTATGGCGGGAAATGCGGAAATTGGAGAAAGATGCACCACTCCTCGACTGGCCGGAGGCCGTTTCTTACCGACAGATGGAGCTCGATGCTCATCAGAAGATTGTCGAG
>NZ_JBFMHW010000225.1:0-416 GCF_040754745.1 Pseudomonas sp. SB113 | reverse complement strand
CACCTGCGAACCTGTCATGTTTCCCTCCCATTATATCAGCCCGAACCGTTAAGTAGAGCTGAAGCAAAGCGATCTTCGCACATATGCAAAAGTGACGCAAAAATAACACCTTCAATTGCCTGATCGCGACTCCATTAACGGAGATCGAGACATTGACGGTTGATATAAGACTAGGGACGAGCCTGTGCACCCAAATCTCGGAATGAATATAGGGCTGCCAGATCGGCTTAGGTTGTTGAACTGTCCTTTCGGCGGCCATGGAATAAAAAGGCCCACCGAAGCGGGCCTTGATTCTTGGCATTTACTACGACCTTATTTCGAGCCTTTATGCTCTGCACTTTGAGCATACGGCCAAGCTGCAGGTTCGATATCCAGATCGCTAAATCTTTCCGGCTCAAACACAGGCCGCGCGACGC
>NZ_JBFMHW010000224.1:0-417 GCF_040754745.1 Pseudomonas sp. SB113 | reverse complement strand
AGATAGGCTGATCGAAACCATGCAGCTTGGAGAAAGCAGCGCGGGCCTCCTGCGTCGAGTCGGGCGGCAGGAACAGATAGGACGGATCGCCTGTCAGCCTGGTGAGGAAAAACACCAGAGCCAGCAGTCCGATGACGGCGATAATACTGTGCGACGCACGTCGCCCGATATAACTCAGCATGAAGATGACCCTTCGATCTCGATCGACGGCGACAGATGGAAACGCGCGGGCGGCATTCGCCCGCGCGCCAAGTCGTTCATTTCTTCAGGCGGATATTCGCCAGCGGTATTTCGCTGTTGGTTGTGATGTCGGGCTGCCAGTCCAGACGCTTGCCGACGCGGGTGTAGCCGATCATGTGGAACATCGGGATGTCGGCAACGACATCATTGTGCATCTGATTGAAGATCGCCTTGAAC
>NZ_JBFMHW010000223.1:0-417 GCF_040754745.1 Pseudomonas sp. SB113 | reverse complement strand
ATCGCATTGCGCAACTCGTTGAAACGCATGGTGCCCTGGCCAAGCTTGCTGACGACGAGGACGGTCCATTTGTCGCCGACGCGCTGGAGAATCTCACTGACGGCGCGGCAATCCTCGGTGTTGTGGACGTATGTAGGTTTCAAAAAGGTGCCTCCTTGCGCGGTCTTTGATAGGTATCCTATATAGCGCCAGTATCCATTTTATACCATGAATCTTTCACGGAGAAATTCAAATGTCTAAACCCAGGATCGCGGTCGTCGTCGGATCGATACGCGCAGGACGCTTTGCGGACAAACCGGCAAGCTGGATTGCCGACCTTGCCAAGGCACGCGGCGATGTCGAAGTCGAGATCGTCGATCTTGCCGATTACCCGCTGCCGCTTTTTGCAGAAGCACGTTCGCCGCTTTGGGCTGAATC
>NZ_JBFMHW010000222.1:0-418 GCF_040754745.1 Pseudomonas sp. SB113 | reverse complement strand
ATGCCACCGGGGCACGGAAGACGTAGGAGGTTCCCATGTCCCCCTGGATGAAGTTCCAGATCCAGCTGCCGTACTGGACGAGCAGCGGACGATCGACGCCGAGCGACTGGTTGAGTACGTCGACGGCGCGCTGGTCGGCTAGCGGCCCCAGTATCGCCCGGCCGACATTCCCAGGCAGCACCTGACCGCCAAGGAATACCATGATGCTGAGCAGGAACAGCGTGACGAGGGACAAGACCAGACGTCGTGGAAGGAAGGAGAAAATGGCGATATGCTCCGTTTGAAGCCCGGCCTCCTGCTGGAAGCCCGGGGCGGCCGGTTTGTTTAGGCTTTCGACGTACCTGCCAAGAAAAGCTGCCCCATGGCGGTGTTTTGGACACCCGTGACACCTTTCGCCATCGCCGACAGATAATCGAAG
>NZ_JBFMHW010000221.1:0-420 GCF_040754745.1 Pseudomonas sp. SB113 | reverse complement strand
CATGAGTTCCGGCTGCTCGCCTATCTGATGCACCATATGGGCGAGGTGGTTTCGCGCACCGAACTGGTCGAGCATCTTTACGATCAGGATTTCGACCGCGATTCCAACACGATCGAAGTGTTCGTCGGGCGTTTACGCAAAAAGATGGGCATCGACATGATCGAGACGGTGCGCGGCATGGGCTACCGTATGCGCGAGCCGGACGCCTGAGCGCCCGTTTGCAAATTCTACCCTGCCGCGCCTCTTAGAGCGCTTCCTGTTTTGATGGAATCACGAGGCGCCCCCCTCTGTCCTGCCGGACATCTCCCCCACAGGTGGGGAGATTGGCTGACACAACTCTCTCCGCTTTCATTCTGCAGCGTTCAGTAATTAGTGCCGAGCGTTCATGATGGGGTAATCTCCCCACTTGTGGGGGAGATG
>NZ_JBFMHW010000220.1:0-422 GCF_040754745.1 Pseudomonas sp. SB113 | reverse complement strand
GAGTCACGCGGTGTGGCTTGACGCAACGGTTTTTAGGATTCATATTTCAAACCAATCACGAATTGGTTTAGAAGAATGCGACGGCGTGGTAGAGAAAACTTCAAACGGAAACGCGGCGGTAAGCCTTTTGCGGGCGCATCTTGCGAGCTCCGAACTGGAAGAGGCTGGCCGCCTGCCGCCCGAGCGTGAATTGTCGGAAGAGCTTGGCCTATCGCGCGCCGAATTGCGCAAGGCGTTAAGCGTTCTGGAATCCGAAGGCCAGATCTGGCGTCACGTCGGCAAGGGCACCTTCCTTGGCCGCCGCCCCATCGACAGCATTTCGGATGTCACGGCACTGGCGCGCACAACCAGCCCCGCCGACATGATGCGCGCCCGCCTCGTCATCGAGCCGGAGATCGCGCGCGCCGCCGCCCTCACCGCCA
>NZ_JBFMHW010000219.1:0-423 GCF_040754745.1 Pseudomonas sp. SB113 | reverse complement strand
AGATCTATACTTTCGTTCAAAAAAACAGCAGCGGGCGGTGATCTGGACCGCCTTCAGCCGCCGTCAGAACCGGGTCGTTGCCTATCATATCGGCGACAAGGGCGTGACGAGCGCCATGACCATCTACCGGCTCGTCAAACAGGCCGTGGGCACGATCGAGGCGATCTATACCGATGCCAACTCCAGCTATCATCTGGCCTTCGAGCGCATGGGGATCGGCGAGCCTCATACCCAGACCAAGGCGCAGACACATCTGATCGAGGCATCCAACTCATCGATCCGCGACAACCTCGCCCGCTTCAACCGTCGATCAAAGCGCTTTTCAAAAACCCATCAGATGCTCGACATAACCCTCGCTCTGTTCTTCAACAGGCATCTAATTACGAGTCCAATGTAAACACTGCCCCTTGAGGGGGAGATGCC
>NZ_JBFMHW010000218.1:0-424 GCF_040754745.1 Pseudomonas sp. SB113 | reverse complement strand
GTACATGCTTTCCTGCGCGAAAAGCAGGATCGCGTCGAGCTTGCGCTCGGCCATTTCAATGATCAGCCGGTCGCGTCTTGCGTCAAATTCGGAGCGTTCAAAATGCAGCGCCATCAAATATTCTCCAACACGATTGCCGAGATTTGTCGTCCATAATCGGGTTCCTTGCGGTGCGTGGTGCGCCGGTAGGAATAGAAAAGCGCCTCTTCCTCATAGGTGCAGCGGTTCAGGCATTCCGCCGTCACACCTGCCGCCCGCAGCCGGTCCACCGTATAGGTGTTCAGGTCGAACATCGAATGCCCGGCATTCGATGAAGGCGAGAAATACGCATCATTGCCTGCATCCGCCTCGATGAAACGCGCGACGAATTCAGGCCCCACCTCGTAATTCTTCGCGCTTATCGAAGGGCCGAGCACGGCGAAGA
>NZ_JBFMHW010000217.1:0-425 GCF_040754745.1 Pseudomonas sp. SB113 | reverse complement strand
TTATTGGGAGCGGCATCGCCGGTCTTGCGGCAGCTTTCTATATGATCCGCGATGGCGGCATGGCCGGTAAAGACATTACCATTCTGGACGCCATGCAGATCGAGGGCGGCTCGCTTGACGGCGCCGGCAATCCCGAAGACGGCTATATCATTCGCGGCGGCCGCGAGATGAACTGGAACTACGACAATCTTTGGGACATGTTTCAGGACATTCAGGCGCTTGAACTTCCTGAGGGATACAGCGTTCTGGACGAATATCGGCTGGTCAACGACAACGATTCAAATTTTTCCAAAGCACGGCTCATGCACGAGCGAGGCAAAATCCGTGATTTCTCCACATTGGGCCTGTCGAGGAGCCAGCAGTGGGAATTGATCCGCCTGATGCTGAAGCGCAAGGAAGACCTCGATGACATCACGATCGAGCAA
>NZ_JBFMHW010000216.1:0-426 GCF_040754745.1 Pseudomonas sp. SB113 | reverse complement strand
CTGTTAGCGGGACGGCCTCACGGCGCCCACCCACCAGTTGATGCAGCACTTCGCTCGGCTCCGAGAAGATCATGCCGTCACGTTCCTGAAGGGTAAGAACGCGCGGGCCGAAACGCTTCAGGCCGGCCGTCACATCGACGATCACGTCTTCGAGGTAGTTGAGGGCATCCTCATCAAGCTCGATCCCGCGCCGCCGTGCTTTACACAGTTTCGACAGGAACGCCGCAAGCCGCTCGGCGGGATCCCTGCCCGGGTGCCAGACGAGGCTGAGATAGAGATCGTTGCGGAACAGGTCCTCGCCAATCATCCGGCTTCGGTATTTCTCGTTCAGCGTCCGCGAAAAGGCGTTGGAGAATTCGCCATCGGGATACTCGTTGTCACGTCGCCGGATGATATGCGTCCACAGCGCCAGCCGCTCATCTGCGA
>NZ_JBFMHW010000215.1:0-426 GCF_040754745.1 Pseudomonas sp. SB113 | reverse complement strand
ACGCGCCGGTGGCTGCGGAAACTACTGCGACCGGTGCTGAAGACCCAAGCGTAGGCATCGCGGTCAAACTGTCCGCCACCGACGTAGACAGTCCGACGGACGTTAAATCGTTCACCGTCGGCACGCCTACCAACGGCACCTTCTACACCGACGCGGCGATGACCAAACCGGTGACCGGTTCCATTGACGCAGTCAACGGCGAAGCCACGGTTTACTTCAAACCAAACGCGGACTTCCACGGCACCGCGGACTTCACCTACACCGCCACCGACGGCGGCCCGCTGACTTCGGCGCCAGCTAACGGCACCATCACCGTGACTGCGGTCAACGACGCGCCGGTGGCTGCGGAAACTACTGCGACCGGCGCTGAAGACCCAAGCGTAGGCATCGCGGTCAAACTGTCCGCCACCGACGTAGACAGTCCGA
>NZ_JBFMHW010000214.1:0-427 GCF_040754745.1 Pseudomonas sp. SB113 | reverse complement strand
CCTAGAAACAACCCATCGGGGCGAAGCGCGCGCCTGATCTGGATCAGCATTCCCGGAATATCGTCGTTTTCCTGAAGCGCCAGAAGCGAAACTGCGAGGTCGATGCTGTCCGGCTCCAGCGGCACAGTTCCAGGTTTGCTGACGAGGCCGGGTGCGCCGCGCAGGAAGCTTTCGTCAGCCTCGATTCGTTTGACCACCGCAGCCTTGCCGGTCGAGGCAATTGCAGTTGCCGCGTCGCCGGTAATATTGAAAAGTGCCGCTGCTTTTTCGAAGTTGCGTTCGACGGCACCGAGCCGGTCTGCGAGTTCTTCCGACACGCGAGCCATGAGGAAATCCGCGCCGGGCACGGCGCGTTTCAGAGCGCGTCTTTTGCGCTCCAGGAGCAATTCCGTATCGAACAGCGGTTCAACCATGGTCTTTTTCTCTG
>NZ_JBFMHW010000213.1:0-427 GCF_040754745.1 Pseudomonas sp. SB113 | reverse complement strand
ACGAGGATGCTCGTCTAAAAGTTCCAGCCATCACAGCAAGTTATTCCGTAATGCAAAACAACGGCAGTATCGGCTTTCTTCTTTCTAGCCTTCGGATGGCACGGGTTTGGGCTTTCCGTCCTGGTCCAGCGCGACCATCACGAAATCGGCATCTGTCACCTTTTCCATGAGGTCCGACAGATAACGCTGCGCCCACGCTTCGACCTTCAGCGTCATCGATGTGCGCCCCACGCGATTGACATGCGTATAGATGCACAGCGTGTCGCCAATCTTCATTGGCTTGGCGAAGGACATCTCCTTCACCGCCGCCGTCACCACGCGACCCTTGGCGCGTTCGGCAGCGCGGATGCCGCAGGCAAGATCCATCTGCGCCATCACCCAGCCACCGACATTCTCGCCCGCCGCATTGGCGTCCGAAGGCATGGCC
>NZ_JBFMHW010000212.1:0-427 GCF_040754745.1 Pseudomonas sp. SB113 | reverse complement strand
ATCATTGCCGGTGATCATTGCCTCGATAATCGCACCCTGCGCCCCGGCATCCAGCGCGACCGGCGTAAAGCCTTCGGTGCGGCCGATGCCTTCGCGCTCGATAAGCACGGACTGGCGGGTATCTGCTAGCGAGGCGAGGTGGCGGCGATAGGCGCGGTCGCCTGCGTCGCGCAAACGTGCCGCGCGCGCTTTCACCAGCCGTCGATCGAGTTGCGGCATGCGTGCAGCCGGCGTTCCCTCACGCGGGCTGAAGGGGAAAACGTGCAGATGGGTCAGCCCGCATTCCTCGACGATTTTCAGGGAGTTTTCGAACATCTCTTCGGTTTCGGTCGGGAAACCGGCGATAATATCCGCGCCGAAGACGATTTCCGGGCGCAAACGGCGCACATCTTCGCAAAAACGGATCGAATCGTCGCGCAAATGACGG
>NZ_JBFMHW010000211.1:0-427 GCF_040754745.1 Pseudomonas sp. SB113 | reverse complement strand
AATTTCAACATTGTCGGCTTCGAACAATATGTGCGCCTTTGGTCGACCGATCGCTGGAACGTTTCGGTCTACAACCTCGTCATATTCGGTGTTTTGTTCATCGTCTCATGCCTGCTGATCGGTTATCTGCTGGCGGTGCTGATCGACCAGAATATCCGCGCTGAAGATACGTTCAGAACGATCTTCCTCTATCCCTTTGCGCTTTCCTTCGTCGTTACCGGCCTTGTCTGGCAGTGGATGATGGACCCGTCGCTCGGCATCCAGAACGAGGTCCGAAAACTAGGCTGGGAAAGTTTTACCTTCGCGCCGCTGATCGACCAGACCTGGGCCATATACGGGGTCGTCATTGCCGCCGTCTGGCAAAGCGCGGGACTTATCGTCGTCCTGATGCTGGCCGGACTTCGCGGGATTGACGACGAGATATGGA
>NZ_JBFMHW010000210.1:0-428 GCF_040754745.1 Pseudomonas sp. SB113 | reverse complement strand
CGGAGAGTCGCGGTCCACGTTGGACGATCCGCCAAACATCGAGAGGGCCAAACCGCCTTGGGCCTTTTCCTCGTGATAGCGCTGATAGGCCTCCTCCGGCATGCCGCCAACCTCAAGGCCGCAGGCGTGACTGGTACTCATTACCCGGTTTCTAAGCTTCAGTTTCTTGATGGTCAGCGGCTGCAACAAAGGATCTTTGTTTTTAATGCCATTTGTCGGATTGGATTCAAGCATCGTTAGCTCCTGTAAAAAAGCCGAGCAGCGTCGTTCGCGCGGGCTGCGCTGCCCGAGCGTCTGACTTCGGCAATGTTGTTTTCTGCTACAGAACCTGGCTTAGAAACTGCCGGGTTCTGGGGTCTTCGGCCTTGGTGAAGAGCTTGTCCGGCGGACCATGCTCGACGATTACGCCTTGATCGGTGAAGTAAACA
>NZ_JBFMHW010000209.1:0-428 GCF_040754745.1 Pseudomonas sp. SB113 | reverse complement strand
CTCCAGCGCCATAAGCCGGCATCGTCAGGCCCAGCACGAACCGCGCGAAAAGATGGTCAATCTCATCCGACGAGATCAGAGACGCATAGCGCCCCTCGAGCGCTCGAGCTGCAGCCCGAGCTTTCGGTTCAAAGAGTTTCGTGTCGGGCAAAAAGTCATTGAAGGAGACGGCATTCATTTCCGGCCCTCGACGTTGTCGAGAGTTCCCCCTGCTATGCCGCAAGCATATGACTGTCGTTTCTGGAGTGCGGACAAGCCGGCTCTTCGCCCAATGCCAGCCCTCTGCCAGCAGCTTTCGCACGCACAATTTCGGTCCCAAAACGTCACAAAAATCCTCCTACCGTTTATCGGCGAAAGACTTTTCGTACCAAACGCGCGACACCCCCACATCGGAATCGCATAAGGACAAAAACCCACCTCTTATGGAG
>NZ_JBFMHW010000208.1:0-428 GCF_040754745.1 Pseudomonas sp. SB113 | reverse complement strand
GGTCGGAAATTCTCTTCATCGACGGTCTCCTCGACACTTTTCGTGAAATCTATCGTCTGTTTATGACGTGTTCCCGACAGGCATGTTTTCATCCCGGTTTTTGCGATGCAAGCAGAAACCGCTTCTATCCGCGCTCATAGTCGCGTTCGTCGGAAATGACCTTGCCGTCATTGGGCAGTGCGCCGGGGGTGACGGCGTGAACCTTGCCGCCAAGCTTGGTGATTTCGCGCAACGAAGCCTCGATTGCAGACAGCGACCCGCCTGAATCTTGGGCCTCGACATGCAGCGCCATGGCATCGGCCTCTCCGTCCCGCGTTACGACAAGCCGGGCGCGGGTAATTTCGGGATGCCGCGTAACGATTTCCGCGAGTTGTTTGGGATCGACGAACATGCCCTTGATTTTGGTGCGCTGGTCGGCGCGTCCCATC
>NZ_JBFMHW010000207.1:0-429 GCF_040754745.1 Pseudomonas sp. SB113 | reverse complement strand
CCTGCAGTTTGGCATTGCTCACATCAGGCTCCATCTGACTACGGCCGAGTAACCAAGCAACGCCGGTGCAGCCCTAACCCGGATGCTCATCTCGACAGGTCGGCACGAGCTCACAGGTTGAATCCCCCAGTGACTTCCAGGCGCTGCCCGGTCATCCACCGTGAACCGTCGCTGCACAGGAACGAGACGACGCCGCTGATATCGTCAGCCTGACCCAAGCGCCCCATGGCCGTCTGACCGATGATGAAGGATTGCGCCTGCGGATTGCTACGGATTGTGGCGTTGTTGAAGTCGGTCACGATGCCGCCGGGAGCCACGGTGTTCGACCTGATGCCGCGCGGGCCATATTCCTTGGCCACGTAGCGCGAGAACACTTCGATGGCCCCCTTGCACGCGCCATAGGTGGCGTAGCCAGGCACGATGTACCGA
>NZ_JBFMHW010000206.1:0-430 GCF_040754745.1 Pseudomonas sp. SB113 | reverse complement strand
CCGCCAGCCTGTCCTTGTCGAGCTGAATGCGCCCCTCCTCGTCATAGAGGTTCAGCATGGCGTTCAGCGCATGATAATCGAGCGCCGTCTCGGCCTTTTTTGCAGGCCGGTCGCCGCTCGGAAGCGGGAAATCGTTGAGCGGCTTTTCGTCCGCATCGCGCGTCAGGAGAGTGCTTGCCGTTTCCAAAATCGTTCCAATCCATGTCTGACATTGGCGACGTCTTCCGCCGTGCCCAGAAGCTCGAACCTGTAGAGGTAAGGCACCTGGCACTTGGTGGAGACGATCTTGCCCGCGAGCCCGTAGGTCGCACCGAAGTTGCTGTTTCCCGCGGCGATCACGCCGCGAATATTCGATCTGTTTTCCGCGTCATTGAGAAAGCGGATCACCTGTTTTGGAACGGCTCCCTTGCCGCCCGCCCCGCTATAGGTC
>NZ_JBFMHW010000205.1:0-431 GCF_040754745.1 Pseudomonas sp. SB113 | reverse complement strand
GAACAACTGCCGGTGGCGAAGCGATCTTCGATGCCGTTCGCGAACTGGCAGGCGAAAAGCCGGTCGTCGCACAAGTTGGCACGCTTGCCGCATCGGCAGGCTACATGATCGCCAGCGCCACCGACCATATCGTCGCGCGGCAGTCCTCCATCGTCGGTTCGATCGGCGTTCTGGTGCAGTTTCCCAACTTCACCGGCCTGATGGAAAAGGTCGGCATCACGCTGGATGAAATCAAATCCTCGCCGCTCAAGGCCGAACCGTCGCCCTTCAACCCGACGACCGACGAAGAACGCGCCATGATCCGCTCTCTGATCATGGACAGCTATGAGTGGTTCGTCGGTCTGATCGTGGATCGCCGCGGCATGTCGCGCGCCGAAGTGCTCGCCCTTGCGGACGGCTCGATCTTTACCGGGCGTCTGGCGCTGGCGAAC
>NZ_JBFMHW010000204.1:0-432 GCF_040754745.1 Pseudomonas sp. SB113 | reverse complement strand
GCGAATGGAGTCGCCGACACCTGATTCCTAACGATGGGTTCGTCGTAATGAAATGAAGCTGAATGGAGGAGAACATGCTTCGATTAAAGACAGTACTAACAGCACTCGCATTCTCTGCCGCCGCCGTGACACCGCTGCTTGCGGAAGATCTGACGATTTACTCTCATTGGCCGCGAGAGCGGATTGAAGCGCTGGTCAAGGCTTTCAATGAAGTGCATCCTGAGGTGAATGTTCAGTACTTTCGTTCAGGAAATGCTGCATTAGCTACAATCTTTACGACCGAGATGGAGCAGGATGTAGGACGGGCCGATTATATTACGTCGGACGTCGACTTCATGGAGCAATTCAAAGATGCAGGCTACCTGGAAGCAAACCGACCGTCTTCTGTCGACGAATTGGTGCCAGAGGCAACTGATCCTGACGGTTATTGGG
>NZ_JBFMHW010000203.1:0-432 GCF_040754745.1 Pseudomonas sp. SB113 | reverse complement strand
ACATCGCGTGGCACGCGGCGTCTTCGGAAACCGTATCGATGGAAAGATGCTGGTTCATGCTCTGCTGTTACACCAGACGGGGTAGAAGGTCGATTGGTGTGTTGAGGGAACCAAAACGAAAAAGGCCGCCCCGAAAGGCGGCCTGATCCAAATTCCGTAAAACCGAATTAGCGCGAATAGAATTCGACGACGAGGTTCGGTTCCATCTGAACCGCGAAAGGAACATCAGCAAGGTTAGGAATGCGAGCATAGGTCGCAACCATCTTGTTGTGATCCACTTCGAGGTAGTCAGGCACGTCGCGTTCTGCGAGGCCGACTGCTTCGAGAACGATCGTGAGCTGCTTCGACTTCTCACGAACCTCGATCACGTCGCCAGCCTTCACACGGTACGAACCGATGTTCACGCGGCGGCCGTTGACGTTGACATGGCCG
>NZ_JBFMHW010000202.1:0-433 GCF_040754745.1 Pseudomonas sp. SB113 | reverse complement strand
ATCCACGCGGATGTTTTGGCCGGTTATGTAGCCGGCGCCTTCGGAGGCCAGGAATGCGATAGTGGCTGCGATTTCCTCGCTTCGCCCATAGCGTTTCATTGGAACTCCATCGCGCCGCTCATCCGTTCCGGGCAGGCTGTCGATCCATCCCGGCAAGACGTTGTTCATGCGAATGTTGTCCGCTGCATAGGTATCGGCGAATATCTTCGTAAACGATGCCAATCCGGCCCGGAAAACCGCGGATGTGGGGAAAATGGCGCTCGGCTCGAAAGCCCATGCAGTGGAGATATTGATGATCGCGCCGGACTTTTGCTTCTGCATAATGGGCGTGATCAGCCGCGTCGGACGGATGACATTCATCAAATAGACGTCTAGGCCCTTGTGCCATTCCTCGTCGGTTATTTCGAGAATTGGGGCGCGGGGGCCGTGACCG
>NZ_JBFMHW010000201.1:0-434 GCF_040754745.1 Pseudomonas sp. SB113 | reverse complement strand
ACCGCAAGCGTTCGCAAGGCAATCATCCCATTCCGCTCGGCAATGATCGCGACGGAACCGCTTTCCGGCAGCAATCTGCTCACCAATGGCCGCAGCTATACGGAAACAAGGCGCATGATGCGCTGGTTTCGCAAGGCCGGTGATCGTCTGCTCTATGGCGGCCGGGGTGCATTCGGCAAGACGGATTCGACAAGCGCTTTTTCAGCGCTCCACAAGGCGATGGTGCGCCAATTTCCCGAACTGTCGAACGTTGCGGTTACTCATAAATGGTCGGGTCTGGTCGCGATGACCATGGACAGCATCCCGCATGCCGGGCGGCTCGACGAGCGTGTCGTCTATGCGGTCGGCTACAATGGTACGAGCGTGGCGCTGGCTTCCACGATGGGCAAGCACGTTGCTGCGATTGTCGCTGGCGAAAAGCCGGATCTCGGTCT
>NZ_JBFMHW010000200.1:0-434 GCF_040754745.1 Pseudomonas sp. SB113 | reverse complement strand
GGTAAAATATACTGGGCTGCAGAACGGAACGAAGGTCTTGTTCGCGCTTTCTAAGAGCACGCTCAGCACGGGGCGTTTTCACCGATGGAGGAAGAATTGGCTAAGGAAAAGACACTCGACGATCTCTTTCATGATACGTTGAAAGACATCTACTACGCTGAAAAGAAAATCTTGAAGGCATTGCCGAAAATGGCGCGGGCTGCACAGTCCGATGACCTCAAGGCGGCTTTCGAGAAGCATAAAAATGAGACCGAGGGTCACGTCGAACGACTGCAGCAGGTGTTCGAGATCATGGGCAAGCCAGCGCGGGGTAAGACATGTGACGCGATCGAGGGAATTATCTCCGAAGGTGAGGAGATCATGGACGAGTTTAAGGACACGCCAGCTCTCGACGCCGGGTTGATCTCCTCGGCACAGGCAGTCGAGCATTATGA
>NZ_JBFMHW010000199.1:0-434 GCF_040754745.1 Pseudomonas sp. SB113 | reverse complement strand
CTTCAGGTTTCGGTATCGAAGTGCCGCCGTCAGGAGAGTCTCGCCGATGCGAGGCCGGTTGGGATAGGACCGGTCGATCTCCGGACCCAGCGCTCGCAAAGCATCCACCTCCGGTGCGTCGCCGGCGGCTATGCGCAGCGCCATGTCCCGAAGCGGCGCGGGCGCAAGAGCGAAATCGAGCATTGCCATCTCGCGCCGTTCTTGTTCTTCGGTCGGCCGCGAATTCGAGGACGGCTGGATAGACACCAAGAGCGAAGCGCCGACAAGAGCGACGGCCGCGACATGAAAGACAGGTCAGTGTTTTCGATAGATGCGGATCAATGCCTTGAGTGCCATAGCCCTCATTCTAAACGCTCGTCAGCCTTTGCCAAACAACGGCATTAAAAATGGCACCTATTCATAGCGGTAGTCCAGAACCTGACGGTCTCTTTTCC
>NZ_JBFMHW010000198.1:0-435 GCF_040754745.1 Pseudomonas sp. SB113 | reverse complement strand
ATCCTGCGAACTCGTCGAATGCGTTGTCAGTCTTCAGAGGCTTGCTGCAGAAAGGCGCTATTAGGAAGGTCGACGACCACACTGTCGAATTTCACCTCGACGCACCGAACGGCAACTTTCCCTACATGGTCTCGTCAGACAATTACAACGCGATCATACTGCCCGCGAACTACAAAGGTGACTTCGAGACGACTTTCGACGGTACCGGGCCATTCAAGCTGGAACGATACACGCCCAAGGTCGGCGCGTCCTTCGTGCGCAATGAAGATTACTGGGGTGAAAAGGCGCTGCCGGAGCGCACCGAATTCATTTTCTACACGGACATCCAGCCGCAGATCCTCGCACTGCAGGGTGGTCAGGTCGACATCATCAGCCTGCTTCCGGTGCCTTCAAGCGTCGGTTTGGCCAATGACCCGAACATCGAGATTGTCAGCC
>NZ_JBFMHW010000197.1:0-435 GCF_040754745.1 Pseudomonas sp. SB113 | reverse complement strand
ACCCAAGACTGCGCACGCTCCTGTGCTCGGCAGCGTCCTGGCGACATCACTTCTCACGCTCCCCTATGGGTGGCCCTCGCGCGACGACCAGGAAAGCGCAGGGCATTGATAGCAGGCCTACTGATCTTTGGGGGCCGGCACGCTTTCGGCTTGAAGGACATTAAGGATGTTTTCGGTCCCCGTGAGGGGACCGTCGTCAAATGTCAGGTAGATTTTCCCTTCCTGTGCCATCGCAGAGCGCGGGATCTCGGATTGTAGAACCGTCCTCTTTGTCGCTGTCTCCACTGTCGCATATCATGCAGCCGGCCGTTTGTGCTCCGTGACGAACACGCGACACAAAGCCTTCCGAGCTTCGGGCCGTAACGATCTGACGCCGGTTTCAGGATTTGCGCGACAAGGGACGGCTACCGGCACGCGCGATCAGCGCCCCCGGTA
>NZ_JBFMHW010000196.1:0-436 GCF_040754745.1 Pseudomonas sp. SB113 | reverse complement strand
ATATGCATGACCCCGGATGCGCCGATGGCCAGAAACCAAAGGGCGGTAACCGGACCGAAAACCGTCGCAACTTTGCTGGTGCCATAGCGCTGAACCGCAAAAACGATTGCCAGTATAACCAGCGTCAGCGGCACGACATAAGGCTCAAAGGCCGGTGTCACCACTTTCTTACCCTCGACAGCCGAGAGGACCGTGATCGCAGGCGTAATTACCGCATCGCCGTAGAAAAGCGCTGCACCCAGAATACCGAGGCCGAGAATGAACAGCGATGGTTTCTTCAAGCTGCTTTGCGCAAGCGCCATCAGCGACAGTGTTCCGCCCTCGCCGCGATTGTCCGCACGCAGCACGAACAAGATGTATTTCACGGTCACGATGATCGCCAGCGCCCAGATGATGAGCGAAAGAACGCCCAGAATATCCTCGCGCTGCGCAACAT
>NZ_JBFMHW010000195.1:0-436 GCF_040754745.1 Pseudomonas sp. SB113 | reverse complement strand
ATGCTGATGGGCTTCTCGCTGGTCGAATCCGAAGACATGCCTGATGCGACGGCGGATTCCACGCCGATTGCGTTTGGCGATTTCGCGCGTGGGTATCTGGTGGTCGACCGTACCGGCGTTCGCGTGTTGCGCGATCCGTATTCCGCCAAGCCTTATGTGCTGTTTTACACGACCAAGCGCGTTGGCGGCGGGGTGCAGGATTTCGACGCGATCAAGCTTTTGAAGTTTGGCACGGCCTGAGAGACGAATCTCTAACTTCTGGATGGCCTCGATTTCATGATCGGGGCCATTTTTCTTTCCGATCATATTTGGGAGACAGAATGACGCTTTTCAGGACGGTGGAGCCGGTTGGCGAACCGGTTTCTCTGGCCGAGGCGAAGGCGCAACTGCGCCTTTCGCATTCGGGCGACGACGCATTTTTGGGTGGCCTGATAAG
>NZ_JBFMHW010000194.1:0-437 GCF_040754745.1 Pseudomonas sp. SB113 | reverse complement strand
CGGATGCGAAACTCGACCACGCGATTGAAAATCTGGTCGATGGCGCGTTCTACAATTCCGGCCAATGCTGCTGCGGCATCGAGCGCGTCTATGTGCATGAAAAGGTCTATGATGATTTCGTCGATGGATTCATTTCTCTGACCAAGAAGTACGTCGTCGGCAATCCGCTGGAGCAGGCGACGACGATGGGGCCGATGGCTCAGGCGCGTTTCGCGGATGCAATCCGCGAGCAGAAGGCCGAAGCGTTGCGCAAGGGCGCGCAGGCGCATGTCAACATGAAGGTCGAGCAGGACAAGGCTGGCTCGCCCTATCTGGCGCCAGAAGTTCTGACCAATGTCGACCACCAGATGAGCGTGATGCGCGAGGAAAGTTTCGGGCCGATTGTCGGCATCATGAAGGTGCGCAACGATGAAGAAGCCGTGGCGCTGATGAACGAC
>NZ_JBFMHW010000193.1:0-437 GCF_040754745.1 Pseudomonas sp. SB113 | reverse complement strand
CAGGCGCATTGCGCATGGATGCCGCAGTGAAATGTGTTTTCGCACCCAATCATGTTCCTGAAAACTACAGTCAGCAGACGCAGATACCACTGGTTCTGCGCCCGAGCGCCTTCCGCGCAAACGCGATCGACGTGAACGGTCTGTACGACTACGCCACCGCAAATTCACCGCGCTATCATGAGATCAAGGCACCGACAGTCGTGATTTCCGGCGATCATGACACGATCATCTATGCACGAATCCACTCGATAGGGCTAGAACGCGACATTCCGGGCGCCGAACTTGTATGGGTTCACAATCTCGGCCACAAATCGGATTGGGTTGCCCCCGATCTGGTGGTCGCAGCGATTGAAAAAGTGTCCGGCAAGCCGCGCGATCTGGCAAGGCTCGCGGGCGATGTGGAAGCACGTATTGCCAATGATGCCGAAGGCGCGGAA
>NZ_JBFMHW010000192.1:0-437 GCF_040754745.1 Pseudomonas sp. SB113 | reverse complement strand
CCAGCGGCACGTTGAAGCCATGCCAGATCGAAATGCTGTATTGCGGGGTCGCCTCGCCCAGCACCGCAAGCACGCCCGAATGCAGATTCGGACCCATTGTCAGGCCAGGCACGATGCCGACGACAAGGCAGATCAGCACCAGAAGCTCGATCGGTCGGCGCATCCAGACCGGCGGCTCGTGCGGCACACGCGGCAGATCGGTCGGTGCAGGTCCGAAGAACACGCAATGGATAAAGCGCAGCGAATAAGCGACGCTGAACGTGCTGGCGATGGTCGCGACGTAAGGCAGCGCGCGGTCGAGCCAGGAATCCAGATGCGTTTCGACGGCTTCGGCGAAGAACATTTCCTTCGACAGGAAGCCATTGAGCAGCGGCACGCCAGCCATCGCCGCACTCGCCACCATGGCGAGCGTGGCCGTTATCGGCATGTATTTTATC
>NZ_JBFMHW010000191.1:0-438 GCF_040754745.1 Pseudomonas sp. SB113 | reverse complement strand
CTCGAAAAGAGATCAACCGAAACGCCGGCCTCCGCCAAAACACGCGCAGCGCCATATCCATCACCGCCATTGTTGCCCGGTCCGCACAGGACCGAGACAGAACGACACCCCGCAAACCGCGAAAGGATTGTCGCGGCAACGGCATTTCCGGCGCGCTGCAAGAGCGCATCTTCGTCAAAAGGTCCCTGCTCTATGGCAAGGTGGTCTAGCTCCGACATCTGTTTTGGCGTCAGGATTTCATTGGACATGGCCCGAACAATCTAGTTGAAATCGAGTTCGCCACCAGTCCACTTTAGCGGCAATTATTGACCGCAAAATCCCAATCCATGCTTATAATTTAGGCGTTATGCCTAAAAATAACCCAATCCTGAGAAGCCATGAATTTGGCTGCACATAAAATAGCTGCGTCGATGGCGGATAAAGAGCGCATAAGTGCAA
>NZ_JBFMHW010000190.1:0-438 GCF_040754745.1 Pseudomonas sp. SB113 | reverse complement strand
GGCCATTTTACTGCCGATGGCGCGTATGATAGCACCCCAACCTATTACGCTGTCCTGGTCACAGCCCAGGCGCAAAGGTCGTCATTCCACCACGCTCGAACGCAATTAAACAACCCAACGCCCGAGCGTCCTACCAGAGAGACGACCACATCGCCTCCGTGCAGATAGATGGCCGGCTGAAATGGCAGGCATCTACCGGCTATGGCAAACGAGCTTTGGTTGAAACCGCGATGGGTCGATACAAAGGCGTCATTGGACCGAGTTTGCGCGCTCGGTCATTCCTTGCTCAACAGACAGAGGCTGCGATCGACGTCGCCATCCTTAACCGAATACTTGCCTGCGGACGCCCGAAATCCGTTCGTTGCCAAGCCTCGACGGGAGCAACCAAATAAGCGGTCGATCAAAGACCGAATCCCGCACATTTGCTGATCCTCGCAC
>NZ_JBFMHW010000189.1:0-438 GCF_040754745.1 Pseudomonas sp. SB113 | reverse complement strand
CCGCCTGACAGACGGCTCGAGAGCCGATGGAAATCAGGAGATCGGCCTCCGTCATCGCGAAATTGCCGCTGATCGAGCCCTTGGACCCGCCCACATGCATGTTGCGCGGGTCATCATCGCGCAGCACGCCGCTGGATCCCGGTGACAAGACCACGGCGGCGCCAGCCGCCAGCGCCAAACGGCGAATCGCTGCGTCATGCCCGCGCGTCCCGCCGCCAGCCTTGATGACGACGCGCTGTGCCTTGGCAATCAGATCGGCCGCCTGGCGGTAGACGTGCTGGTCGGCGGGTGCAACCCGCGGCAGGTCCGGCTGCTCCGGAAAGGCCGCTATATTGAACGTGGCGACCGCCGGCTGAACATTGATCGGTGCGAGCAGGTAAAACGGACCGGCGCGATATGGATGATTGACGCAGATGGAGCCGCGGCGCAGAGCATCAC
>NZ_JBFMHW010000188.1:0-439 GCF_040754745.1 Pseudomonas sp. SB113 | reverse complement strand
CCAATTGGCGCTGGTCCATGACAGCGCAATCACCGGCACAGTCAGGAAATTCACCTACGCGGAGCTGAAGGCCGAAGTCGTGGCGCTGGCCGCCGTGCTGCAGGATCAGGGCGTCGGGAAAGGCGACCGCGTCATCATCTATATGCCGATGGTGCCGGAAGCAGTCTTTTCCATGCTGGCCTGCGCGCGCATCGGCGCGATCCATTCGGTCGTGTTCGGCGGTTTCGCCGCCAAGGAACTGGCGACCCGCCTCGACGAGGCAACGCCTAAGCTGATCATTTCGGCATCCTGCGGCCTCGAACCGGGCCGAATCGTCGCCTACAAACCTCTGCTCGACGGCGCAATCGAGCTGGCCCGCCACAAGCCTTCGTCCTGCATCGTTTTTCAGCGCGAACAGCTCGCCTGCGATCTGGTCGAAGGCCGCGACATCAACTATGCG
>NZ_JBFMHW010000187.1:0-440 GCF_040754745.1 Pseudomonas sp. SB113 | reverse complement strand
CTCAAATATTGCGATGAGCGCGGCACGACGCGGATGCCGCGCTCATCGCAATATTTGAGAATGCGCGAAACCTGCGCAACGGTTTCGGGCAGCACGACGACAAGCGGCAATTTCTTGTAGGCCGTCAGCCCGTCGCTCTCGAATGCGCGCATGGAATTGGCTGCATCGTCCACGCCTTCGCCGGGCCCGATGATGCGCATATCGGCGACGATTTCCGCGCGCTTCGATAAAGTCACCTTATCGGGTGCCGGCATGACCAAACCAGACATTGCGTTCCTCCCGGTAACAACTGGTAAATATGTTTTACCAGCTCTGCCTATAATTGCCAAGCGCGACACTGACAGTATGACATGCGACTGGACAAGTGAATTGACCAGTGGTCGCACGGCGCTTTATTATTGCGCATAGAACCATAAGGCATTTACGCCATCGTGACCGAA
>NZ_JBFMHW010000186.1:0-440 GCF_040754745.1 Pseudomonas sp. SB113 | reverse complement strand
GTGAAATAGGCACTGCGGGAACTGATGGGTCTTGCGCCGCCGAGACCTGAGATTTGGCGCTGGCTAGAAGGAGCACCGCCTTATAAATGATACCGATAAGGCTTCCTACTTGCCCAATCGGCACATGGTTCTTGGCTACATAAGCTGAAGCAATTCTAGACGTTAAATCAGCTAAGTCGATCTGTTTCGTTAAACACTTTGTCATCGTCAAATGTAGACCCTGCGATTGACCTAGTCAGTTTGAGTTTATCACTCTGCATCTGGTTCGAACAGCGGCAAAGACAGTCCCAGGACAAAGAAAGGCCAATGACCGGATTTTAGAAGTCTATCGCAGCTATATTTCGATAAGCATTAGTGTGATCTGTCTGGCATTAAGCAGGTGCTGGAGCGCGACCTTTGCATTTCTCCGGCATTATGGAGCAGTTGCCACAAGGTTCAGA
>NZ_JBFMHW010000185.1:0-440 GCF_040754745.1 Pseudomonas sp. SB113 | reverse complement strand
CGGAAGGCTCGTCGAATGGGCGAAGTGCCGCCCTGATCGTTTCGGGCTCGACGGTCGGCAGATCGCCCTGCACATTCACCACCGTTTCAACTTTTTTGTCGGGATCAACCTGAGACAGGGCCTCAAAAATGCGGTCCGAGCCCGATTCGTGGCCGACTTTCGTCATCACCGCTTCGAAACCATGTGCGCGAACGGCAGCGGCAACTTCGGCAGTATCTGTGGCCACGACAATGCGTCCGAGGTCGCTTTCGCGGGCGCGCTCGGCACCATGGACGATCATCGGCTTTCCCGAAATATCGGCCAAAGGCTTACCTGGCAGGCGGGTCGAGGCCATTCTTGCTGGGATTAGGATGAGTATGGACATGAGAATCGGGTGTTCCGGGACAAGCAATCAAAAGTGGCAAAAAGTCTCACTACGGGGCCTCTTATATGTGTTGCAA
>NZ_JBFMHW010000184.1:0-443 GCF_040754745.1 Pseudomonas sp. SB113 | reverse complement strand
AGGTTTCATACCTGGCCGCTGGAGGCGGCCAGGTATGAAACCTCGTCCGGTGTCTGGCGGAAATTGGTCGGGACCCAGACAGCGCCGACGCGGAAAGCGGCGAACATGGATTCGAACATCTGGTTGCAGTTTGACGACTGGACCAGAATGCGGTCGCCTTTCCTGTCGCCGAATTCGTGGATCAGCGCATATGCCATGGCATTGACGCGGGCTTCCATCTCGCTCCAGCGCCATTGACGGTCGCCCCATACGAGCGCGGCTTCATCGGCGTTGCGGCGGGCGGCCTGCGTCAGAAAATTGGAAAGGTTCATGACGCGCGTGGAGCAGGGCGCTACACCGCCATCAGGATCGGCCTGGTTCATTTCACGCGCTCCATGATCGAAACGTAGTTGGCGACGGCAGCGCCGCCCATGTTGAAGACGCCGGCCAGATTGGGGTTTGAA
>NZ_JBFMHW010000183.1:0-445 GCF_040754745.1 Pseudomonas sp. SB113 | reverse complement strand
GAATTCACCACAAGGAATTCGATCGTGCATCCATCGCTTGCTCCTCGCATGAAACTGGTCGGCGCTTCACCGACGGCTGAAATTTCCAACAAGGTTCGCGCGCTGACTGCGGCAGGCCATTCGGTCATCAATCTGGGCGAAGGAGAGCTCGATTTCGCGACTCCCGATGCGATTTGCGAAGCAGGTATTGCAGCGATCCGCGATGGCGACACGAAATACACCGCCGTTGCCGGAACGGCAGAACTGAAGGCTGCAATTCTGCGCAAATTCGCACGCGAAAACGCGCTTTCTTATGAGCCTTCAGAAATAATCGCGGGCGCAGGCGCCAAACAGCTTATCTTCAACGCGTTTCTCGCGACGCTTTCGTCCGGCGACGAGGTGATTGTTCCTGCCCCTTACTGGGTGTCGTACCCGGACATGATCCGTCTTGCCGGGGGCGAACCGA
>NZ_JBFMHW010000182.1:0-446 GCF_040754745.1 Pseudomonas sp. SB113 | reverse complement strand
ATCTATGCTCATGCGGATTGTGTCGTACGGTCGGCGAGTTGCCGGGCAAGCTTCAGCGCTGCGATCAGGCTGTCCGGCCGCGCCACGCCTTTGCCTGCAATATCGAATGCGGTGCCGTGGTCGGGCGAGGTGCGAATGAAGGGCAGGCCGAGCGTGACGTTCACCGTCTCGTCGAAAGCCAGAGCCTTGGCGGGGATCAGCGCCTGATCGTGATACATGCAGATCGCCACATCGTAACTTGCGCGCGCGCGCGGATGGAACATCGTGTCGGCGGGCAGGGGGCCGAACGCCTCGATACCTTCGGCGCGCAATGCCTCGACGGCTGGGCGCACGATGACATCGTCCTCGGTGCCCATCGATCCGCCTTCGCCAGCATGCGGGTTGAGACCGGCAATCGCGAGCCTTGGGTTCTCGATGCCGAAACGGTTCTTGAGATCATTTGCGAC
>NZ_JBFMHW010000181.1:0-446 GCF_040754745.1 Pseudomonas sp. SB113 | reverse complement strand
CTTGCCACGCGATGCGCGCCCGACAAGCGACGGGGTTTCCGTCATAGGGCCTTCATGCTGGCACCCGAACCAGACCGTATTTCTGTCGTCGATTGCCATATGCCGGATGGAAAGCTGATGCAGTTTGGCAGGCAATTCATGCTTTTCAAGTAGATCGCCCGATACGCGATCCACGAACACCAGCGACGGTTTCATCGTCGGCAGATTGAGCTTGGCGCGGCCGAAATCGGGATGCGTTTCAATGCCGCCATTGGCGATCACCAGCGTCTTGCCATCCGGCAAAAGCAGCAATTCATGCGGCCCTACGCCATGCGTTGGAAACTCGCCGAGCCGCACGAAATTGTTGCGGGCGTCGTAGATGCCAACCATGCCCGCCGCATTGTCGAAATCGTTCTCGGTCGCATAAAGAAGCGCGCCGTCCGGCGAAAAAACGCCATGTCCGAAGA
>NZ_JBFMHW010000180.1:0-446 GCF_040754745.1 Pseudomonas sp. SB113 | reverse complement strand
CGAGGCGAGCGATGAGACGGTGACGCCGACTAACTTCTCAACATTACCGATCTTGAATTTTGCGTCCCAGCGGTCTTCAGTCGGGTCGAACATGATGGTACGTACGAACTTATGCTCCCGTGAATCAGCAACTTTATCTGAGAGAAGACGTTGGAGGTCGTTTTCACCCCCAAAGACTTTGCGCCTCTGCGCGCCGCGCGTAATGACCTCATAACCAATTTTTTCGCAAACGGCAAAGTAAGTGTCTGTCTTTTGATTGCCCTTTTCTTCTTTCTTTTTGATATGAAGGATCGACGTCTTGGTCGTGGTGCCCGCAGCGGCGAATGTTACTGGCGGCAATGATATCACAGACAAAATTTCACAGGTCCTGCCAATGTGCTCTCGAATCTGCTGGTGCACATTTCTGTTGGTAAGGACGCTGTCGGGTACAATGGTAACAAGTATGC
>NZ_JBFMHW010000179.1:0-446 GCF_040754745.1 Pseudomonas sp. SB113 | reverse complement strand
CGGTCAAGCTGTCTGCCACCGACGTAGATGGCCTGGCGGACGTGAAATCGTTCACCGTCGGCACGCCAACCAATGGCACTTTCTACACCGACGCGGCCATGACCAAACCGGTGACCGGTTCCATTGACGCGGTCAACGGCGAAGCGACCGTTTACTTCAAGCCGAACGAAAATTTCAACGGCACGGCGAACTTCACCTACACCGCCACCGACGGCGGTATTACTGACAACGGCAGCCCGCTGACTTCGGCTCCCGCCAACGGCACCATCACCGTAACCCCGGTCAACGACGCGCCGGTGGCGGATGCCACTACCGCGACCGGTGCTGAAGACCCAAGCGTAGGCATCGCGGTCAAGCTGTCTGCCACCGACGTAGATGGCCTGGCGGACGTGAAATCGTTCACCGTCGGCACGCCAACCAATGGCACCTTCTACACCGACGCGGCC
>NZ_JBFMHW010000178.1:0-447 GCF_040754745.1 Pseudomonas sp. SB113 | reverse complement strand
TCTCGACACGGCGCGGCCTGCTCGACGTTCCGCGCCTCGGCCAGCGCACATTCGAGCAATGCGCGGGCTTCCTGCGCATTCCCAATGGCAAGGAGCCGCTGGATGCTTCAGCGGTGCACCCGGAAGCCTATGGTGTTGCCCGCAAGATTGTTGCTGCCTGCGGCCGCGATCTGCGCACGCTGATGGGAGACAGTGCAGCGCTCAAGGCGGTCGATCCGCGCGCCTTCGTGGATGAGCGTTTCGGCCTGCCGACCACTCGCGACATCATCGCTGAAATGGAACAGCCGGGCCGTGACCCGCGCCCCGGTTTCAAGACCGCAACTTTTGCCGACGGCATCGACGCCATAAAGGATTTGAAGCCCGGCATGACGCTTGAAGGCACGGTCACCAATGTCGCGGCCTTCGGTGCCTTCGTCGATATCGGCGTGCATCAGGACGGGCTCGTGC
>NZ_JBFMHW010000177.1:0-447 GCF_040754745.1 Pseudomonas sp. SB113 | reverse complement strand
CTGCTTTATAATGCCGTAGACCATGGAAAGGCCAAGGCCAGTGCCCTTGCCGACATCTTTGGTCGTGAAGAATGGCTCGAATATCTTCTTCAGCACATCCGGCGGGATGCCGCTGCCGGTGTCTTCGACTTCGACGATGACGTAATCGGCGGCGATAAGCTCCCTGTACGGGAAGGCAGCCGATTCTTCCTTCGTCGAATTGCGCGTGCGCACCGTCAGATCGCCGCCTTCCGGCATTGCATCGCGCGCATTGACGGCAAGATTGACGACAACCTGCTCGAACTGCCCAATATCGACCTTCACCGGCCAGAGATCGCGGCCATGCTCGACCTTCATGCGGATTTCATTGCCGACAAGGCGGGCCAGAAGCATGCGCAGATCGGCCAGCACATCCGTCAGGCTAAGCACTTCCGGGCGCAGGGTCTGCTTGCGCGAGAAGGCCAGAAG
>NZ_JBFMHW010000176.1:0-447 GCF_040754745.1 Pseudomonas sp. SB113 | reverse complement strand
CCCTCATCCCGGCAAAGGCCAATGATGTGATCATAGAGCTGCGGGCCTATCTGACGGGGAAACAGTATGAATGTTTGCCGGGCAAGATCGCTCATACGCAAGGTCGGCAGTTCGTTTAGCGGGTTCTTGACGGATAAGACGACGTCAAATGGCAGCGTGGCAAGGTCATGGCAGGCCAAGTCTTTGTCGTCGAGCGGCGGATGTACAATGCCGACGTCGATGTCTCCGCGTCGCAGCGCCTCCTCTTGTTCCGAGGTCGACATGGTCCGCACAGCGACGTCGACATTCGGCATCAACTCGGTGAAAGCTGAGACGATCTCCGGCAGTACAATGAAGAGCGCGGGCGTCGTAGCTGCCACCACAATTCGACCAATCGTGCCAGTATCGGCCTGCTTGGCCAAGCGGGACGCATCCTCCATCGAACGCAATATCTTGCGTGCCTCTACA
>NZ_JBFMHW010000175.1:0-448 GCF_040754745.1 Pseudomonas sp. SB113 | reverse complement strand
GACGCCCGACTGAGCCGGGATCGCGCCGAACAAATCCAAGAGCCATCCAGACGGATCAGCAAGCGAACGCTGTTCCTCAGCGGGCGCGACGGTCGTCTCGGTCTTGGATCGAAAGATTGAAAACATCGAACGCAGCATCTCGTCATGAAAACGGGGTGCTGCGGATGACTACCGCTCCGATGCCGTAAGGCGATCAAGCAAGATGATGATTACTGTGTCGGGGGGATTTCGTCAACGGAATGGTGCTGGGCCGGTTGCAGTTTGGTCCGGGCCGGAAGGGGGCTATGGGGGATGGCTCTTTCTTCCCGAAAACCTTCTCCGAAATCTGGCGATAGCCTGTTTGTCGGATGCGAGCGAAGCGAGGCGTTCGACCCTATCTATGCGTAAGCATTGATAGGAATATCCTGTCTCATTCCTATGGAACATTCCCTAAGGAACGTAGTGACCT
>NZ_JBFMHW010000174.1:0-449 GCF_040754745.1 Pseudomonas sp. SB113 | reverse complement strand
CCCTATGTCGGGTCGCTGGTCGGTCTGGTCGTTTCAATCGGCGTGGCGCTCGTGCAGTTCTGGCCGGACTGGATCATGGTCGCTGCGGTCGCCGGTGTGTTCTTTGTCGGCCAGTTCATCGAAGGCAACATCCTGCAGCCGAAACTCGTCGGCAAAAGTGTGGGTGTACACCCGGTCTGGCTGATGTTTGCGCTGTTTGCCGCTGGTGCTCTGTTCGGTTTCGTGGGACTTCTACTTGCCGTGCCGATTGCCGCGGCCATCGGCGTTCTTGTCCGCTTCGCCATCGGCCGCTACCTCGAATCGCCGCTCTACAAGGGCAATTACGAAGAGCTGGAGGCGCCTGAGCACAAGACGCCGCGGCCTCGGAGCCCGCGTTCGGTATCGTGATGTCGAGACTGGAAAAGCCACGGCAGCTTCCGTTCGATCTTGGCCATGTCGCAGGATACTCG
>NZ_JBFMHW010000173.1:0-449 GCF_040754745.1 Pseudomonas sp. SB113 | reverse complement strand
CTCTAAGCATGTTCGCTATGAATTCGTAGGAGATTTCCGACAGCGACTGCATCCGGCTCGGCACGATGCCGCGGCTCGACGTCGAGAGGAAAAGGAACGCGCTGGTCACCACGACGGTCGCAACCATGAAGGCTGCGGAATTGGTGAAGGAAAAATCTATCCCGCCGATTTCAATCGGAATCCATTTCGCGATATGAAATTGATGGACCGGATCGTTGGCCATTCAGGCCCCCCTCGAACAAAAATCGCACCCTTGGGCGCAGTTTACTTCTCGTCTGGCTTGCCGGCATCCTTGGAAGGCGCCTTCAAACCCACATCAGCTACCATTCCCGCAGAGCGCAGGACATTGAGCACACCGGCACCGAATCCTAAGAACAGAAACACGATAAGCCCCCAAGGAGACGTTCCCGCGAAACTGTCCAGAACCCAACCGATTCCGACCCCGACAA
>NZ_JBFMHW010000172.1:0-450 GCF_040754745.1 Pseudomonas sp. SB113 | reverse complement strand
ATCATGCCCGCTCCGTGCTAATCGGAGAACATGGCACAGAAGAAAGCATTCGAGGTCGATGCATGGCTTGCGCGACCCAGTCCTGAAACGAGCATCGTCCTGTTTTACGGTCCCGATCGCGGGCTGGTTGCAGAACGGGCGCGCGCTTTTGCTGTACGCACAGGCTTGCCGCTGGATGATCCCTTTTCGGTTGTCAGGCTGGACGCTTCCGAAGCTGAAAAGGGCGACGGCCGCCTGCTTGATGAAGCGCGCACCGTGCCGATGTTTTCCTCCAAACGCTTGCTTTGGGTTCGAAATGCCGGCGGCCAGAAAGGGTTCGCCGACGATGTAAAAGCCCTCTGCACTGAGCCCTCGCCCGACGCCATCATTCTGATCGAAGCGGGCGAACTTAAAAAAGGTGCAGCACTTCGCACCACGATCGAGGGCAGTTTCATTGGCATGGCCCTGCCC
>NZ_JBFMHW010000171.1:0-451 GCF_040754745.1 Pseudomonas sp. SB113 | reverse complement strand
GCCATATTTCGTACAAGCCATACTACCGGGCAACTTCTACGCCCTGGCGGCAATTCTAGGGCCTGGATTATGGTCGCGCTTCACTCATTTCGCCATTCAGGACCTTCGTTCTCAGATCTAGTTCCCTACGCTGGCTTGGTTGCCGATGGCGTCATTCTTTTAAAAGACGGGTCGCTCATGGCAGGCTGGTACTTTGCAGGGCCAGATAGCGAGAGTTCCACTGATGCAGAGCGCAATGAAATAAGCCGGCAAATTAACGGAATTCTGTGCAGGCTCGGTTCGGCCTGGATGATTCAGGTTGAAGCAGTACGAACACCGGTCCTTGATTACCCTTCAAAAGATCTGTCTCATTTTCCTGACCCGGTCAACAGTGCCATCGACATGGAGAGGCGAGAACATTTTGGCCGAGAGGCCGGCCACTTCGAAAGCAACCATGCTCTCATATTGACCT
>NZ_JBFMHW010000170.1:0-451 GCF_040754745.1 Pseudomonas sp. SB113 | reverse complement strand
CAATGGCATCGACCCTGCAATCACCCTGGCGACCTTGCCGCAATTCGCCCATGTCGAAAACGGCCAGATGGCGGCGACGGTGAAGATCATTCCTTTTGCCGTCGCATCGGAAAAGCTTCGGCAGGTCGCAGCGCTTTGCGCGGGCAAGCAGATATTTAGTGTGCATCCATTCAAGCCGATGAAAGTCGGCCTTATCCAGACGACGCTGCCCGGCACGAAAGCCAGCGTGCTCGACAAGACAACGCGCATTACGCAATCGCGCCTGGCGCGCTCGTCCTCGCAAATTTCTAGCGAACAGCGTCCGCCGCATGAGAGCGGTGCCGTTTCGCAGGCAATCGGCAAGGCAAGTGCCGGCAATGACATGGTGATCGTCTTCGGCGCATCGGCAATGAGCGATTGCGACGATGTGGTTCCGGCGGCGATCCGGCAGGCTGGCGGCACGGTCATGCGC
>NZ_JBFMHW010000169.1:0-452 GCF_040754745.1 Pseudomonas sp. SB113 | reverse complement strand
CGATCGACCCCGATTGCTCTGCAGAATTTGCACATTTTATGGAACATTCCAGCAGCGCGCGGATAAGGTCGTCCTTCGTTGCGAAGTGATAAAGCAGGCCGCCTTTGCTGACATCTGCTTTTGCCGCAACCGCCTCCATCGTCACGTTGCCGAACCCGTTTTCAAGCGCGACTTCCATTGTCGCCGACAAAAGACGCCGTTGTAGTGCAAGGCGATGATCATCCTGCTTTGGATTTTTCATCGCCTTGACGGTCAGCCGCTGCTTCGAATGGCCCGGCATCCGCTTACTCTGCAGGCACGGATGCGGGATCGGATGCTTGAGCCTTTTCCTTCCCGTGTCCGAACAACTTCATCACTAAGACATAGAAAACGGGAACGAAGAAGATCGCCAGAACGGTCGCCGAGATCATGCCACCCATGACGCCCGTACCGATGGCATTCTGGCTGGCGGC
>NZ_JBFMHW010000168.1:0-452 GCF_040754745.1 Pseudomonas sp. SB113 | reverse complement strand
CCATAGGCACGACCTGCGCATAACCACCGCCAGCGGCTCCGCCCTTCACGCCGAAGCAAGGGCCGAGTGAGGCTTCACGAATGCAGATGATCGCCTTCTTGCCGATGCGGTTCAGGCCGTCGCCCAGCCCAACGGTCGTAGTGGTCTTGCCTTCGCCGGCCGGCGTCGGATTGATGGCCGTCACCAGAATGAGCCTGCCATCCTTCTTTTGGCGGGCCTCCGCGATGAAGGCAGCCGAAATCTTGGCCTTATCATGCCCGTAGGGCAGGAGATGTTCCGAGGGTATGCCTATCTTGGCGCCGATTTCCTGAATCGGCTTTTTCTGCGCTGCGCGCGCAATTTCGATGTCGCTTTTTACTTGGGCCATGGATTCCTCAATTAAGAAACGTCGATTGATGACAGGAAATCGTAGTGTCAGCCGTATCCAGTTCGCCCAGCCGTTACTGACCGTC
>NZ_JBFMHW010000167.1:0-453 GCF_040754745.1 Pseudomonas sp. SB113 | reverse complement strand
GCGCTGGCGACATGGTCAAGGCAGCTTATTCTTCCGGCAAGCCTGCTTATGGCGTTGGCGTGGGTAATGCTGCGGTAATCATCGACGAGACCGTCGATTTGATCGAGACAGCCGCCAAGATCAAGACCGGCAAGACCGGTGACAATGCATCCGGCTGTTCGGCTGAGAACTCGATCATCGTTCAGGCTTCCATTTATGAAGCCTTCCTGCGTGAATTGGAAAAAACTGGCGCCTATATCGCTAGTTCGGAAGAAAAGGCGCGGCTGCAGGCGGTACTTTGGGAAAACGGCCACGTTTCACGCAAAGTCGTCGCGCGGCCTGTATCGGAAATTGCCGCACTTGCGGGGATAAGCGTTCCGGCCGATTGCAAATTTATCGTCGTCGAGGAAACCGCGGCTGGAGAGCAGCACCCGTTCTCCGGTGAAAAGCTTAGCCTGGTGCTCACGGCCTATA
>NZ_JBFMHW010000166.1:0-454 GCF_040754745.1 Pseudomonas sp. SB113 | reverse complement strand
CGTCCTGATAGATGCCGCCGAAGGAAACGAAGGTAAGCGTCTTGCCCTTCAGCGAGCCTTCGGCCACTTCGCCCGCGACGGGCTTGTCCTGCGCCAGCGCGGAGCCGGCCATCAGAAGCATGGCTGCGGCAGCCATGATGCCGTATCTGTTTCTTTTACTCATGTCAGTACTCCCATTACGATGACTCGCCATCTTGTTGGTGCCCGGATGCGAGTGGTTTCCGGGTAATGTATTCGTTGAGTTCACCGGCTCCGCTGGTCGGTGGAGCGATGATCCACAGAACCTCGGCCGGGTCGTTGCCGATATTCACCGTCTTGTGCGGCGTTGATGTCGGGTATTCGATGCTGTCGCCTTCATCGAGGACGAAAATATCCTCGCCAAGCGTCAGCTCGACGCTGCCTTTCAAGACGATGAACATTTCATGCGCATCGCCGTGGCTATAGGGTTTGTCGC
>NZ_JBFMHW010000165.1:0-457 GCF_040754745.1 Pseudomonas sp. SB113 | reverse complement strand
CGTGATCGCCCATGTAGAATACGCTTTTGCAATAGCTCAAGAACACTGGGCTACTTCGCTCGGCGACGTCCACTGAGCCACCGACGAATGTCGTCAATCGACGTTCCTCCGCGCCGGAGCGACCACCGCTCACCGGCGAGTCCAACGCGTTTATTCCTTTCATCTTGCAAAGCTCGGCCACACGCGCAGCGTGTCGCGGCTGTCCGGTTCCGTGATTGATGATGACGGCATCAGCTCTAAGGCCCGCGATCAACCCTGATTGCAGAACCTCCAGCACATCTTCATCGCTGCGAACGCAAAGCGCCACGAATTCACATTGTTGAGCAAATTGTTCCAAGTTCTTATGCTGGGTGTGCTGCACGCTGCTTAACTGAGCATAAGACGCTGGGTTGCGCGCCCATACATGCAGATCGTGGCCGGCCCCGGCTATGGCCACCGCCATCGGCAACCCCTGATC
>NZ_JBFMHW010000164.1:0-458 GCF_040754745.1 Pseudomonas sp. SB113 | reverse complement strand
GCGCCGGAAGAGGTTGTTCCGACCGAAGAGACGCCAGATCGTTAAGACTGTACGACATCGCCGTTGCATCCGCCTCATCGTAACCAGTATACGATTTTCGGCGCAGGACGTGTGGCATGGATGCAACAATGTCATGAATCCTCGACATCCCCGGTTGAAAACCGCTCGCTTGTTGCGGCGCGGAGTCTGCGAATGAAATCAAATACAAAACTTAGGTAATGTACTCATGTTTATCGTGCGTTGCTCGGAGATGCTGGATCGGTTCTAATTCATTGTAGTTGCCTGCGTTTTTGCGATCGTATAATCGGCGGCGAGACCTCCTGCCCAGCCATTCAAAGCCAAGGCGAGCCAAGTCAACACAAGATGCTGTGCAGAAATCCGTACCATGGTCCGTTCATTCCATCATTTCCTGAACGATATTTTCCGAAGCTACCACGCGGAGGCCGTTCGCTTTGCTT
>NZ_JBFMHW010000163.1:0-458 GCF_040754745.1 Pseudomonas sp. SB113 | reverse complement strand
CCATAAGACCCGCCTATGACGCCGCCTATGAACGCCACGAAAAGCTTGCGACGTCGCTGGGCATTGCGGGATGGAACCGCTTCCGCCTGATCGACTGGCCGATGCTGCGGCGGCCCGCTGCCACCGGCTTTGCCTTCGCGATGGCGCTTTCGCTGGGCGATCTAGGCGTCATTGCGTTGTTCGGCAGCGATTCCGTTCAGACCCTGCCCTATCTGCTCCTGTCGCGTATGGGCAGTTACAGAACGGCGGATGCGGCGGGGCTTGCTCTTCTGCTTGGAATGCTCTGTCTTGCGCTGATGATGCTTGCAGATCGCTTGGGAAAGAATGCCACAAAATGAATTCGGCCATTCCTGCCCCACGCAAAGTCGCTCTCGACAAGGTTTCGTTCAGCTATGGCGACACAGGCTTCGACTTCGATGTCAGCTTCGAAGCGGGGGCGATAACCGCAATCATGGGTC
>NZ_JBFMHW010000162.1:0-459 GCF_040754745.1 Pseudomonas sp. SB113 | reverse complement strand
GGCGGATTTGACCGCTTCGGACTTCTCGCCCCGCTCTATCGCATGATCGGCCAGCCGCTCGGCGAGGAACGGCGCGACGGCCTCTTCGCCTTGACGTGCTTAGACCGGTCGCGGCTGGTTTTCCCGTTCATCGGCACGCGGGCTGTGACGGCCGCGATCGGCTCATCTTCGAGGTCGAAGGGCTCGAAGGAGGTATTCTCTAGAGTCTGTTATGGACCTGGGCGATTTCGGCGGCCTGTCTGAGCATGATGCAAGCGAAGGCGACGATGTAGAGCCCTTCGAGAGTTGTGTGGAGGCGTTCGTAGTCTTTGACGAGGCGCCGGCATTTGGTACTCCATGCGAAGGATCGCTCGACTACCCGGCGCTTGGGCAAGAGCACAAAGCCGCGCCTAGGGCGACGGCGTCGGCCACGTGAAAAGGCTCGCGGTTTTGAAGGGGGTTAGCGTACGGTCAGGGAGA
>NZ_JBFMHW010000161.1:0-459 GCF_040754745.1 Pseudomonas sp. SB113 | reverse complement strand
TGCGTCAGGCGCGCTGCCGACTCAAGCTCGAGCCGCGGCCGACGCAGCCTCGCCGGGGCTCGACAGCTGCAAATACCAACCCCATCAAGGCCTCCCCCCGTAGCAACTGCCGAGCGCAAGCGAGGCTGCGTCAGGCGCGCTGCCGACTCAAGCTCGAGTCGCGGCCAACGCAGCCTCGCCGGGGCTCGGCAGCTGCTACGAATGCCAACCCCCGCAAGGCCTCCCCCCGTAGCAGCTGCCGAGCGCAAGCGAGGCTGCGTCAGACGCGCTGCCGATTCAAGCCCGAGTCGCGGCCAACGCAGCCTCGCCGGGGCTCGACAGCTGCTACGAATACCAACCCCATCAAGGCCCACCCCCGTAGCAGCTGCCGAGCGCAAGCGAGGCTGCGTCAGGCGCGCTGCCGATTCAAGCTCGAGTCGCGGCCAACGCAGCCTCGCCGGGGCTCGACAGCTGCTACAA
>NZ_JBFMHW010000160.1:0-460 GCF_040754745.1 Pseudomonas sp. SB113 | reverse complement strand
AGCATAGCCAGACAAGGTAACGCCCGACGAGCCGACGAGCGTCTTTTCGGCACGCGCTTCGGCATGGCGGGTCTTTATGCTGTCGGCACGCCTCGTTTCCCAACCGAGAATGCCAACCGCCATTTTCTCGAAGCGCGGCCACCATATGGCGCGCACATCGTCGGGAAGCGAGGCTTCCGAAAAACACTGCCTGCCGACATCGATAAGCGTTTCAAGTGCGACGGGCGCGCGGGGATCGACACCGGACGTCGAAAAGCGATGCAGGATTTCATGAAACAAAGTGCCGCGTTCGGCTGCACCCGGATCACGCACCAAAGGCTCAAGCGGCATCAGCGAGAGAATGCGCCGCGCGTAAATCGCATAAGGATCGCGCCGCAGCGTCTCGATCTCGGTTACCGAGAAATGGCGCGGCCGCACATCAAGCGGCGGGGTCGGGAAAGGCCGTTTCGCGAAGGCCACT
>NZ_JBFMHW010000159.1:0-460 GCF_040754745.1 Pseudomonas sp. SB113 | reverse complement strand
GCCTTCCGGGGCCACGATGCAGCCGGTCGTCTCGGTCGGCGCGTGCTCGATAGGGCCGGACGAATAGCTCTGTTCCAGAATGTGATCGGCCTCTGCAAAGCCTTTTTCGACGTCGCCGAAACGCACTTTCCGGCAGGGGCCGCTGTCGTAATGATAGTAATTGTGGCCGTGATATTCGTTGACCAGCGGCGCAGCGGGTTTCAGCGCTTCTTCCATGTCGAAGACAGCCGGGAGAACCTCGTAATCGACCTTCACCTTGGCGGCTGCTTCCTGCGCGGCGCGCTCGCTGTCTGCCAGCACGGCCACCACAGCCTCGCCCTTCCAGCGAACCTTGTCGGATGCGAGAACCGTCTCGTCTTCGGGGCCGACCTGAATAAGAATCAGGATCGTATAGACATTGTGCGGCACGTCTTTCGAGGTCAAAACGCGCGCTACGCCTGGATGCTTTTCAGCCTCGGAA
>NZ_JBFMHW010000158.1:0-460 GCF_040754745.1 Pseudomonas sp. SB113 | reverse complement strand
ACATTTTGTGCCTCACCGGCGACGGTGTGCAGGCAGGCGACCAGCCGGGCGCGAAGCCGGTTTTCGATCTGGACTGCATGTCGCTTCTCGAAACCATCCGCATCATGCGCGACAACGGAAAATTCCTGTCCGGCCGCAAGCTGACGACACCGCCGGAAGTCTTCCTTGGCGCAGCCATCAACCCGTTTGCGCCGCCCTACGATTTCCGCCCGCATCGGCTGGCCAAGAAAATCGCCGCTGGCGCGCAATTCGTGCAGAGCCAGTATTGCTTCGATGTGCCCATGTTCCGCACCTATATGGAGCGCGTTCGCGATCATGGACTGATCGAGGATTGCTATAGTCTGTGCGGCGTCGGCCACCTCGCCACTGCCAAGACGGCGAAATGGATACGTTCGAATGTGCCGGGCATTCACATCCCGGATTCGGTCATCAAGCGGCTGGAAGGCGCGCAGGACCAGAA
>NZ_JBFMHW010000157.1:0-461 GCF_040754745.1 Pseudomonas sp. SB113 | reverse complement strand
TCATATGAGGGGGCAGCAAGCAAAGAATGAAAAGAATGCTCAACGCATAGCGATGTGGCGGGACGCGTTCGCCGACAAGAGAACCGGTATCCACCAGACTATTCAGGACTTGCTGTGGAACTACGCGGCCTTTCGGACAACGGTGCGGATCGTTCGCCTCGCAAATGATGCCCGGGGCGCTCGTCCGCCGCTGAACCAAATGATCTTCAACATGGTCTCGGAGGGCTTCTGGTCTGGCCTGCTTCTCGGCACACGAAGGCTTCTGGACAGGGGGCCGTTAAGTGGTCCTAAGGGCGTCTAGTCCATTCGATCCGTGATCAAGGATGTGGAGGCGTGTCAATCCTGGCTTAACAGGCGTGTCTATGTCGAGCAGGTTCTTGGAGCCCATTACGATCTGGAGCGGCTGCAACAGGAAGAGCATGAAGCCCTCAGTGCCGCGAAGGGTGGCGTGGTGTGGGGAT
>NZ_JBFMHW010000156.1:0-461 GCF_040754745.1 Pseudomonas sp. SB113 | reverse complement strand
GAAGAGGTTCTGCGGGCTGCGATAGAGGTCGAGCGGCGAGCCGACCTGCTCGATATTGCCCGCATTCAGCACGACGATCTTGTCGGCCATGGTCATGGCTTCGACCTGATCGTGCGTCACATAAATCATCGTGGTCTTGAGCTGATGGTGAAGCTCGCTGATTTCCAAGCGCATGGTGCCGCGCAGCGCCGCATCGAGGTTGGACAGCGGTTCGTCGAACAGGAAGGCTTCCGGCTGGCGAACGATGGCGCGGCCGATGGCGACGCGCTGGCGCTGACCGCCGGATAGCTGGCCCGGCCGCCTTTCAAGATAGTCGGTCAGGTTTAGAACGCGCGCGGCATCCGTCACCTTCTTGTTAATGGCTTCCTTGCTTTCGCCGCTCATTTTCAGCGGAAAGGCGATGTTATTGTAGACCGTCATATGCGGGTAGAGCGCATAGGACTGGAACACCATTGCCAGCC
>NZ_JBFMHW010000155.1:0-462 GCF_040754745.1 Pseudomonas sp. SB113 | reverse complement strand
CGAGGCGGCACTTGAAGCGGGCGGAAAAGGCAATGGCGAGCCCGGCGAACGTCATTATCATCCCGGCTATTATGCCGCCTTCGTGCTCGATCCGGACGGTAACAATATCGAGGCGGTTTATCACGGTCCTGTGATCCAGAATGTCGAATCCGTCGTCATTCAGCCTGACGGGTAAAAATACTCAATCATTTCATGTTGTTGAGTATTTGTGGCATATCCCAAGAAGTCACCGTTCAAGTGCTGTTGCAAAATGGTTACACAATTGGCTTGCCATCTTTTAGCTCTTGTTTACCCAAAGCGAGGACATGATTGAGCAGCATTTACAAAGTGCAAAGAGGGCGAACTTCTTCGCCTAATAAGAACAATCTGTCACGGGTCTGCTTTATGTGCGTACATCGCTCGGCGCTTGCCGCCTTCAGGGTTTTTGCTCTGCTTTTCGTTCCTTTCCTGCTCGCGGGGTGC
>NZ_JBFMHW010000154.1:0-462 GCF_040754745.1 Pseudomonas sp. SB113 | reverse complement strand
CTGGCGGCGTGGTGGCGGCTCTCGTTCACGTAACGATGCCCATCATGGTCATCATGCTGGCAGCGGGCCTTTCACACATCGACCGCAACTACGAGAAGGCCGCCGAAAGTCTCGGCGCAGGTCCGGTGCGCAGTTTTCTGACCGTCACACTGCCGCTCTCCATGCCCGGCATCATCGCGGGTTTCTCGACTGCATTCGCATGGACCTTCAGCGCATTTGCGACACCGCAGCTTATCGGCGGCGGCCGGGTCAATACGGTTTCGACGCTGGTCTATCAGCTCGGCTTTTCATCCTTCAATTTCCCCTTCGCCGCCAGTCTTTCGATCGTCGGTCTGGCGCTGACATTCGCGGTAATTGCCTTGATGAAACAGGCCACCCGCCCTCTGGAACGTCTGGGAGAACACTGACATGCCAGCATCCAGACAAAACAGGATTCTTCGCATATCCGGCATTGTGCTGGTA
>NZ_JBFMHW010000153.1:0-462 GCF_040754745.1 Pseudomonas sp. SB113 | reverse complement strand
GACTATCTTAAAAGGAGTTTATGACATGACATATTCATCCGGAAAATCGACACTTGGATATTATCGAGCGGCTCTCGCGGGCGGCTCGTTTTTGGCGGCTGTTCTGTTTTTCGGTGGTATCACACCAGGCTCCGCCGAAACGGCAACCATCATCCCGCCGCCAGCAAAAAGTGCAGCTGCCACCGGTTTGAGAACCGAAAAGGCAATATTTGCCGGCGGCTGTTTCTGGGGCGTTCAGGGCGTGTTCCAGCACGTAAAAGGCGTGCAAAACGCCGTTTCCGGCTATGCCGGAGGTCAATCGTCAGCCGCCAAATACGAAATTGTCAGCAGCGGTCAGACTGGCCATGCGGAGTCGGTCGAGGTCACCTACGATCCCAAAGTCGTGAGCTACGGAAAACTGCTTCAGGTCTATTTCTCCGTCGCGCACAACCCGACCGAACTTAATCGGCAAGGTCCGGACAC
>NZ_JBFMHW010000152.1:0-463 GCF_040754745.1 Pseudomonas sp. SB113 | reverse complement strand
TGTCGAACATGTGGGTCATGTAGCGAGCATTCGGCCCGTCGTCATAACGGGGCGGGAAGGTGAACTGGATGCCGTTGTCGGTAAGAACGGTGTGGATCCGGTACGGCATCGCTGCAATCAGAGCCACGAGGAAGGCAGAAGCCGACGTTCGGCCAGTCTACCAGACGACCTGGACGAAGGCGAATTTGCTCGTGCGATAAATGCCCACGTAGAGATATAGCTTGCCCTCGGCCGTCTGCACCTCGGCGATGTCGATATGGAAGTAGCCGATCGGGTAGGTTTTGAACTTCTTCTTGTCCGGCTTGTCTCCGGCCACATCGGGCAGTCTGGAAATGCCATGCCGCTGCAGACAGCGATGCAATGACGAGCGCGTCAGGTGCGGGATTGTCGGCTGCAGGGTGTAGAGGCAATCATCGAGTGGCAACAGGGTGTGGCGCCGGAAGGCGATGATGATCGCCTCCTC
>NZ_JBFMHW010000151.1:0-463 GCF_040754745.1 Pseudomonas sp. SB113 | reverse complement strand
CGGTCATTTGCCGGAAGGCGCGGTTCTGGTGGTCGGTGCGGGGTCTTCGGGCGTTCAGATCGCCGACGAACTTCTTCGCTCGGGCAAACGCGTTTACCTCTCGGTCGGCCCGCATGACCGTACTCCGCGCGCCTATCGTGGCCGTGATTTCTGCTGGTGGCTGGGGGTTCTCGGCAAGTGGGATGCCGCGACGCCGGGGCCTGGTACGGAGCATGTAACGATCGCGGTGAGCGGTGCGCGCGGCGGTGAGACGATCGATTTCCGTCGCCTTGCCGGGCAGGGGATGATCCTTCTTGGCCGGACGGAAGATTATAAGAACGGTGTGTTGAATTTCGCACCCGATCTCATCGAGAATCTTGCGCGCGGCGATGCCAATTACATGTCGCTGCTGGATGAGGCCGATGCCTATGTTGTTCGCAACGGCATCGATCTTCCAGAGGAGCCCGATGCGCGCAAGATCGAA
>NZ_JBFMHW010000150.1:0-464 GCF_040754745.1 Pseudomonas sp. SB113 | reverse complement strand
GAATAAGCAGATTGGGAATGGCGTAGGAAATCGCTGCCGCAATCACGAAATAGCGCATTTTCGCAGCGTTGAGACGAATTCGCTCGCCTTTCGCGAGAAGCGCGATCAGCAAAATCCCGCCAGCGCCGAACGAGATGATGAACGCCCAGAGTATCGGGCCAACGCCTGCCGCAGTCGCCAGCTTGCCGAATGGCAGCGTCAACCCAAGCAGCGCACCGGTGATGACCAGCAACCCGGCCGCGGAATTCCACAATGAATGCAAGATCAGTTTCGATCTTCTGGAAATACGGGAAGCGGCATGAAGCCGACGCCATCTTCGGCCAGGTCGCGAACTTCTTCGGAAGTCGCTTCGCCGTAAATACCGCGCGCTTCAGACTCGCCAAAATGGATTTTGCGCGCTTCGTCCGCGAATTTGTCGCCGACATAATCGGCATTTTCGCGAACTTTCTTGGCCAGTTCTTTAA
>NZ_JBFMHW010000149.1:0-464 GCF_040754745.1 Pseudomonas sp. SB113 | reverse complement strand
GGAACCGGCGAGCGGCATGGCGTCCGTCATTGCCCGTTTCATGGATCAGGTGCGCGCTACCGATCCGGCTGACGTAAATTTTCCAGTTCGCATACCCGGCGACAGGGCGCTGCAGACGCGTGATACGCTGTTGGACGACGACATCCGTTTGGCTCCTGAAATCTGGGAGCGTATTCAAATACTTGCCAAGAAAGAGCGCCTGACGGGCGAAGAGGAGAATAACCATGCGGCTTGATTATGGTGTGACGCGCGCACCTGCACGGCTTCTGTTCGGACCCGGCCAGCGTCGCGCGATAGGACGTGCCGCTGCCGATCTTGGGAAGCGCGTGCTGATTTGCACTGACAAGCGTTTTGCGCAATTGCCGGTGATGAGCGAAATCCTCGACGATCTGAAGGCGCATGAACTGGACGCGATCGTTTTCGATGCGACCGAAGCGGAATTGCCGCTCGCCGGCATTCTGGAA
>NZ_JBFMHW010000148.1:0-465 GCF_040754745.1 Pseudomonas sp. SB113 | reverse complement strand
GAGAAGTCGGACACGACCACTGTTGCTGAGCATGGTATCGCCAATGCCGCGAAATGGTTGGGCAAGCCCGTGCCGGAAGTCTATTCGGCGGAGCTGTCGGAGTTCGTTTTCGCTGCTGGCGTCAAGCTGCTGCGCGAATGGCGGCCGGATGTGATGTATCTGACCACGACCGACTACGTTCAGCACAAATATGCGCCGGGCGTAAAAAAGGCGAACGACTTCTACGAGATGTTCGACAAATATCTTGCCGAACTCGATGAATTAGGCGCCGCAATTGTCGTAACCGCCGACCACGGCATGAAGCCCAAGCACAAGGCCGACGGCACGCCGGACGTTGTCTATGCGCAGGACCTGCTGGACGAATGGCTGGGCAAGGACAAGGGACGGGTGATCCTGCCGATCACCGACCCATACGTCGTCCATCATGGCGCGCTTGGCTCGTTTGCCACGGCCTATCTGCCGAAA
>NZ_JBFMHW010000147.1:0-465 GCF_040754745.1 Pseudomonas sp. SB113 | reverse complement strand
ACATGGGATTGTTCGAAAACGCGAACCGCTTCCTGAACCCGTTTCTGGTTGCCGCGATGGCGGTTCCCAAAGTCACGATCATACCTATGCTCACGCTCTATCTGGGTATCGGATTTTCTCACAAAGTCTTCATTGTCTTCCTGTTCGGCTACTTCCTTTTCGTCTTCAACACGATTGCCGGCATCCGGCAGGTCGATGACCGGCATCTAAAGGTCGCTCGTTCGCTTGGTGCGACCAAGCTGCAACTGGTGTTCAAGATCATCCTGCCTTCCGCAGTCCCGTCCATCATGGCTGCAGTGCGCATCGAGGCCGCCATGTGCCTTGTCGCAGCTCTGTTTGCAGAGATCGTCGCTTCGAAGGCAGGCCTCGGAAACATGCTCAATCGTGCGGTGGGCGTCTACGACACCGCCAGTGTTTTCGCGCTCGTCGTGTCGATCACGGCTGTCGCACTCATCACCGTATTCT
>NZ_JBFMHW010000146.1:0-465 GCF_040754745.1 Pseudomonas sp. SB113 | reverse complement strand
ATGTCACAGTTCCCTTTTGTTTATTATTAATGGAACGCTTTGCTGCGTTTTCAGCCTTTTGGTTCGGAGAAGTCGCCTACATATCCTGTGAAGCGGCTGTAGAGCATTGAGACCTTGTTCATCCGCTCTTCTACGAGTGGTCCAAGCTTGATAAAGACGCCGTTCATCAGCAGGTTTGTCAGGCTCGCCATTTGGGCCGTGGAATCCCAAAACAAGTTGAATTCTGTCGGCACGACCAATACTTCATCGACGAGATCGCGGCCCCAGTCGCAAAATGCGTCGGTGATGAGCGTAGTCGGAATTCCCGCGCTGCGCGCTTCCTGGGCAAGGAGGCGGGCCAGCCGCGAATGGCGCCGTGCCTCAAATATCACGAGGCACGCCTCCTCGTGGTCGGTGAGCAGCAGCTCGGCGAAACTCCCGCCCGCCAGATCCAATAGATGAACCCGGTCGCGCAGGTACTGCAGC
>NZ_JBFMHW010000145.1:0-465 GCF_040754745.1 Pseudomonas sp. SB113 | reverse complement strand
CTTATTCCTGGCTGGAAAGACAACTCAACATGATTTCACCCGCTTTCTGCGGAACGACGATAGATGCCGTTTTTCTTTTCTGCGCAATTCCGGACGGAAAACCGCTACACACTTTTCCTGGAATTGCTTTAAGCCCCGGCTGTATAGGCAGCGATTGCCGCCATGTTGACGATATCGCTGTCCTTTGCGTTCAGCGGCACGATCTGAACCGGCTTGTTGAGGCCGACCAGAAGCGGGCCGATGACGGTCGAACCGCCGAGTTCCTGCAACATTTTCGTCGAGATCGATGCCGAGTGGAACGCCGGCATGACCAGCACATTCGCCGGACCGGAAAGACGGCAGAACGGATATTGCTGCAAAAGGCGTGGATTGAGCGCGACATCGGCAGCCATTTCGCCATCATATTCGAAATCGACGCGGCGTTTGTCGAGGATCTTCACCGCTTCCTGAACACGCTCGGAACGC
>NZ_JBFMHW010000144.1:0-465 GCF_040754745.1 Pseudomonas sp. SB113 | reverse complement strand
TCGATGCACTGCCCGGCGAGCGATTTTTCGGAGCGGTTGAGGTGTCCAATATAGCCATCTTGACATTTGTCTTACAGCATTTGAATATTGTCGCCAATAGCCATTGCGCGACCCTTGGAGGAGGGCCCGGAGAGGATGGAGGCACGCGCCACCAGCCGGGGAAACGAGCGCTGCGGCTTAGGCGTTTTTGTTAAAATTTGCCGCAATGGGAGGAATACGCATGTCAAATTTCGATCGATCAGGCGCGGGCTCGCGCTTTGTTATGCCGCGTCGCACTCTGCTCAAGGGCGGGTCGGCGCTGGGACTTTCATCACTCATCAGCGCACCATTCATCAACCGCCTGAGCGCGCAGGAAAGCCACCCGCTCGCGGGGCAGTCCATCGATATGAACATTCTCGGTATTGCCGGCTGGGTGCCGTCTTCGCTGGGCGTGCAAATGTCGCCGCTCTTCGCCGACTATGTGAA
>NZ_JBFMHW010000143.1:0-466 GCF_040754745.1 Pseudomonas sp. SB113 | reverse complement strand
CTCGCTGGCGCGCAAGCTGGAGCGACAGCTCCGGGACGACTCGTCGGTACGGGAAAAGCTGGTTGAGGAAATTACCGAGGACTATGAGGAGTACGAGGAGGTCGCCGACGAATGGTCGGAGGATTCCGACGAACCGGAACTTCTAACAGAAAGCGATATCGCCACGATCGGTCAGGAAATCGCTGACCTTCGGGCGTTCCGTGATCTCGCTGTCTCGATCTCTGAAAATGCGAAAGGTCTCGCCCTGCTCAGTGCGCTTCGCGCAGGATTTGCCATGGCGCGGGAGCTGGGAAGCGCCGAAAAGGCCATCATCTTCACCGAGTCCCTCCGCACGCAGGAATATCTCGTCCGGCTGCTGTCAGATAATGGCTACGCTGACAAGCTCGTCTTGTTCAATGGCTCCAACGCTGATCCCCAGTCCAAGGCCATCTATAACGCTTGGGTCGAACGCCACAAGGGAACAGAC
>NZ_JBFMHW010000142.1:0-466 GCF_040754745.1 Pseudomonas sp. SB113 | reverse complement strand
GATAAGGAGTGGTTGGCAGACCGCTCACCGCCGTCGGGCGATTTCCTCCGGCCACTCCAGCCGTAATCGTCGTGTCGTCTCTTACTGTCGCGGTATCCCATTGAGGGCAACGAGGAGGCCTGGCGCATTCAAGGTTTACATCAAGGAAGGCGCAGACGTGAAGGAACTTGCGGAAATCTTCGCGTAAGGCGCGACGGGGGGTTCAGCCAGTTCATCAAGTTATTGCGATAATTGCGGGAGAATGGCTGAGCAGTGCTCAGCCATTATCTATTCCATACTCTTCTCGAAGTTACAGCTGCGAGACCTGCAGGCTGTCGGGCCGGGCTTCTTCGAGAGCGGGCTTGCCGTGATGTATGAGCGGCCGGTTGCCTGCAAGCTTGCGCAGCAGCACGTAGAATACCGGCGTCATGAAGATGCCGAAGAAGGTCACGCCGATCATGCCGGAAAATACGGCAAGGCCCATGGC
>NZ_JBFMHW010000141.1:0-468 GCF_040754745.1 Pseudomonas sp. SB113 | reverse complement strand
ATGAGGGCTTCGTCGTCATTGTTGGCGATACCCTTTTTCTGAAGGGTTTTAACGGCGTCGGAAAGTGAGTCTTCAATCTCCATCGAGGACAGAATTCCGTTTTCCCTCAGGGAGAGGAGTATGCTTTCGCAGATTGCCAATGCGGCAAGCCCCGAGGATCTCGCAGTCCCAGACATGATTTTGAACCTTTGACGCATGCGCGAGCAACACCGTTATGCGAGTGCCTTGGGCCTCAAGAACGCACAATGGATCGCTAAATCGCCTCCACATTTTGTCCCCCAGCCGCTTGCGAGTTTGTGATGCGGCGTCACATTGCGCCACCTGATCCTTGTGGTAGCGGACTAAGCAATTCGGCTGTCGGTGAAATTTGGAATTGCGAATTAGAAACTCGCCTTGCGTAGAGTAAACGCTTCGGCGTGGCGCTCCGGCGCGCGGCATTCCATTCCGCGAAGGCGGGAGAGACCGAGA
>NZ_JBFMHW010000140.1:0-468 GCF_040754745.1 Pseudomonas sp. SB113 | reverse complement strand
CGCCCAAAGAGCGCGATGGTCGAAGGCAGGAAACCTTGCCGACTGCCGTTAGCAAAGGCGAGAAGGTTGTTAGCACCCGGCGAGGTCGCCACGAGCACCGCCGCCGGAAGAACAAGCAGGATTTGAGCTAATGTCATAGTGAAATCCCACCTTGGATCAGGTGGCTAGGCGATGCAAGCAATGAGATTGTAGGCGAAGACGAGTATCGGGCCGACTGACGCGGCCTGTTTGGAGAGCAGATTCCAACTTGCATTTATGAGGGATGCAAGAACAACAAGGAGCATCGAGGCAAATGCCATCGAGACCCCCTTTCGCGCCTCCGGGGCTGGTTGATCTCGACGTCTCCGCCTCTGGGAGTTTGCCCCTCGGGTGCAGCCGTGGAACTCTCACGGTTTCTGCAACGCTCGGTCCAGCAACGGCGCTGCCGTCCGGACCCTAGTTGCCCCTCGGTCGATACCAGAACGTTAG
>NZ_JBFMHW010000139.1:0-470 GCF_040754745.1 Pseudomonas sp. SB113 | reverse complement strand
GTGTCAACTGCTGACAGTTCGACCGTTGAATGATCCGTGCACCAACGCCCATCGCCGCTTAAAAAAGCGATTCAGTATCCCGCTGATAGATTTCGCAAACTGGTGGTTCCAAATTGACCTACTGCTGGCGTGACCTCCAGTATTTTCCAACAATCGTTTTCAAACTTGGAGGCCCTCTTCGACCGCGTAAGCGGTGCTGCTTCGAAGCTTCGTCGCGCGGACGACCACAGTCGGAAATCCGGCGCCGAGCTAAGACGCGCGGGATAGTCTAGTACCCGACGAGGAAAGCACTCGACGTGCCGTTGTGCTTGGGCCAGGCTATTCGACGTCGTGGAAAAAGTAAAAGGGCTTCTCACCGGCGCGCATCATGGCATGGTCGCAGGTGAGATAGTCAGCGTAGTGCAGGACATAGGCCTCCCAGCTCCTGCCGGGGAACGGCATGCGTGGCGAATGCGTGGTCACGGTAGCTA
>NZ_JBFMHW010000138.1:0-470 GCF_040754745.1 Pseudomonas sp. SB113 | reverse complement strand
AAATGACCTGGAGCGTCAAGCCCGTGGATGGCGGCACCGAGGTCAGCCTCATCTGCGAGAATGTGCCTGCAGGCATAAGAGCCGAGGACCACGCCGAGGGGCTTTCATCGACGCTCGACAATCTCGCTGCATTCGTCTGCAAGTCTGCGCTATAAGCTGACCAACGCAACCCGGAGACGACAATGGCACTTGAAGGCAAGACGGCACTCGTGACCGGCGGCGCGGGCGGCATCGGTCTTGCCATTGCGCAGCGCTACCTTCAGGACGGCGCACGCGTGGTCATTGCCGACATCGATCAGGAAAAGGGCGACAAGGCCGAACGCGACCTCGAAAAGCTTGGCAAGGTTCACTTCATCCGCACCAATGTCGGCAGGAAGCTGGACGTTCATAATCTCATCGCTTCAGCGATAGACGTATTCGGCGACATCGACATCCTGGTCAACAATGCAGGCATTGTTCACGAGGCAGGC
>NZ_JBFMHW010000137.1:0-472 GCF_040754745.1 Pseudomonas sp. SB113 | reverse complement strand
CTCGCTCGAGGTCAGAATATCGACGCCTTTATAATCGACGTCGAGATAGTCGAGAATCTGAACGACCTGACCCGAAAATCCGCACTGCGGAAAGCCCGGCGTGCCCTTCATGAAAAGGACGACGTCGTTGGTCTTCACTTCATTGGCGATAAAATCGTTGATTCCGCTCATAATCTTCTTGCCTCGTCCTGGCCGGATTCAAGGTCCGGCATTTTTCCAAGTGCTAACACCGTACCGTATGTGGTTGCAACAGTGTAGCTTTCCAATAGTCGCACGCCCGGTTTCCGCAGTTTGCGGAGAGCGGAAAGCGTAAATCAGGTTGGAACGCTCGTCTGGAGCGCCAGCGCATGGAGAACGCCGCCCATATTGCCCTTCAGCGCGTCATAAACCATCTGATGCTGCTGAACGCGGCTCTTGCCACGGAAGCTTTCCGACACGACTTCGGCCGCATAATGGTCGCCATCGCCGGCCA
>NZ_JBFMHW010000136.1:0-472 GCF_040754745.1 Pseudomonas sp. SB113 | reverse complement strand
CCTCATAGTCATGTTTGCGAAGCGCCTGAAACGTGTCGCCGAGTGCCGTTTCGCGGTAGCCATAATCGATGAACAGGCCAGCGCCGCCGGATCTTGCAATGCGCTCTGCAATGCCACTCATGAGGTTGTTGCGGGCAGGCGCTATCTCGAAAATCGCGCCGTCTTCAGCTTTGTCTGCATCGGCCGGAAGCAATGCCGGGTCGAGCGAACCGGCACCTGCCGCAAACCGCAACGCGCCATTTTCGTCCAGCCCGACGACCCGTTCCTTCCATTTTCCGCCTGAAAATACGAATTGCCGCATCGGAATCGCGTCGAAAAGCTCGTTTCCGATGATGAAAAGCGGAAAATCCGGCAGGGTTTCGATGGAATTTTGCCAAACCACATTGGCGTCGATGCCTGAAAGCGTTTCTTTCTGGATTTCCGTCAGGCGCGAGCTGGTTTCGATCATCGCGAAATGAGCGCTGCTAAACAG
>NZ_JBFMHW010000135.1:0-473 GCF_040754745.1 Pseudomonas sp. SB113 | reverse complement strand
CCAACAATGTCTCGACGATGAAATCGACGGCATATTGCGGCTGGAGCTTCATCTGCGGTTCCGGCAGATCAGGACCGTCGAGGCCGGTCTTGCCATGCACTTCTTCCGCCGTCACCAGTTCGCGCAGCAACGGCCGAACGGCACCCGAATAGACCTTGATGTCAGTCGTTCCGGCCCGTTCGCAAATCTTCAGCGCATTATTTTCCGTCAGTTTCAGCGGCACATTGCCTGCAACTGCCGTGATGCCCAGAATTTCGAGCTCGGGGCTTGCAAGCGCAAGCAATATGGCGACCGCGTCGTCCTGGCCGGGGTCGGTGTCGATGATTATTTTCTGCGCTTCAGCCATGCTTTTTCCCGTGTTTCCCGCTCTTGCTGTAAAGACTTGAACTTGCCGTTCCAACCGACCATATCAACAGACATGGGAAAGATGCCATCCGGGTCTGTCCCTAAGTCGCTCTCAGAGGACACGTAAA
>NZ_JBFMHW010000134.1:0-473 GCF_040754745.1 Pseudomonas sp. SB113 | reverse complement strand
ATGTGCGACGGCTCGACGGGAAGGTTGCGGGGTTGTTTGCCTATGACGATGCGGTCGGTGCCTGCATTCTCCTAAATGCGAGCCATCCGCCTGAGCGTTTCCGGCAAACCGGTATTCACGAATTGGCTCACTTCATCTCGGCGCGCCGCCAGCCGGAGGTTTTGACTGAGAATGAGAAATTTTCGTCCCGCGAGGAACGATACGCCGGGTTCTTTGCCCCTTCATTTCTAGCGCCTGCGCGGGCTGTGCGGCAGCGTTTTGCAGAAATCACGGCGGGACAATCGCACCTCACGCGCCGCCACATCATTCTTCTCGCGCATGATTTTGGACTGGCACGAGAGGCTATAGTGCGCCGGTTAGAGGACTTGTCGCTCGCCAAGAGCGGGACGTGGGACTGGTTTCAGAAGAACGGCGGTATCACGAACGAGCAGGCACGACAGGTGCTTGGCGAACTGCCGGATCGCGGCCTGAAC
>NZ_JBFMHW010000133.1:0-473 GCF_040754745.1 Pseudomonas sp. SB113 | reverse complement strand
ATACATATGTGAATTGCGCCGATCGATTTCGAGAGGTTTCGCGTAAAAATCGCGGGATTGCTATTCCGCAGCCACTTTCTGACCGGACGAAAACAAGCGATCCCGCTCACGCCACAGTGCCGGTATGGCCAGCAGGGCTATTGCGGCAAAGGCGATCAACGTCTTCGTCACCTGCGAAAAATCAGGCGTGTAGGCGTCGATGTAATAGACCGCATAGACGATCGCGACATGCCACACATAGACGTGCAGCGAATGACGGCCGAGAAGCTGCAGGAACTTCAGGGTGAAGACCCAGGTGACGGCTGCCGCGAGCTTTTGGACGGTCGGGCTTTTATGATGCGGACCGGCGATCAGGAGCCAGGCAAGCCCAAGGGCGGCGGCTGCAAAATTCACCAGATAGACCGGGCCAAAATCTGCGCGCACTTCCATCGTCACGAATTTTGCCATCATGAAATCCGGCATCAATCCATGCG
>NZ_JBFMHW010000132.1:0-474 GCF_040754745.1 Pseudomonas sp. SB113 | reverse complement strand
CAGGAGGAAGTCGACATCTTCTTTCTGTCGGCTGTTGCGGTGGATCGGCAGGGCATTTCCAATGTGACGCTGGAAGAAGCGAGCGTGAAACAGGCGGCGATTGCGCGCGCCCGCCGTACAATTCTCGTAGCAGACCACACGAAGCTCGATCTCCGCGAAAAGGCTGACGTCTGCGCCTGGGATTCAATCGATATATTCATAACCGACCGGCATCCGGCCGCCGTATCCTACGAGAATGCGGCGTCTAGGATCGAATACTGCAATCCCGATGCCGGCAAGCAAGGAACAAAGACGAAATGACGAAATTCAGCGCCCTTTTCGGCAAGCGCTAGCCGGTAATTGCCATGATGCACCTTGCTCCGCTGCCGGGCACACCGCTTTATAATGCCGATGGTGGTATCGACGCCATCGTTGAGGCGGCGCGGCGGGATCTCAAGGCTCTTCAGGCGGCCGATGTGGACGCTGTCATGTTCG
>NZ_JBFMHW010000131.1:0-474 GCF_040754745.1 Pseudomonas sp. SB113 | reverse complement strand
AACTTGTCGACGTCGCATTCGATGGTGAACGCGGCCAGAACTTCATCGGAAGCAAGCAAAACCTGCTGGCGGCCGGAGGTATTCGCGAGGAGGCGAAAAAGGCCGTCGCATGACTGAACCATAATAGCCGCGGGGCGCTGGTTTTCTCCGGCGAACCCGCTGCAAAACAAGGGAGGATGACATGAATTTTCTGAAACATACCGTCACGAGACTGACGGCGGCCTGTGCCGTGATCGCATATGCAAGCTCGGCTGCATTCGCGCAGGAATGCAAAGATCCTAGCCAACTCGTTTTCTCGATCATCCCGACCGAAGAAACGACGCAGGAACTCGATATCTACCAACCCCTGATCGACAAGCTGAAGGAAAAGACAGGCAAGCCGGTCGAGTTCTTCATGCCGACCTCCTATGCCTCGGTCATCGAAGGCATGGTCAATGGCTGGGTGCATATTGGCGTTCATGGCCCCAATTCCTA
>NZ_JBFMHW010000130.1:0-476 GCF_040754745.1 Pseudomonas sp. SB113 | reverse complement strand
AGAAAAGGTCCTGCCAATCCTGCGCCATCACTACGAGACGTTTATCTCTGACGTTCCGGGCGACGAAGGCGGCGGGACGCCAGCGGCATACGTGATGGCTGCAGGATGGCGAGGTGGCGAGCCTTGGATCGTAGAGATAACGCCTTCCGGCATGATCGGGAACTACGCCGATATCGGCTTTCATGCGATCGGTAGCGGCGCGGCCATGGCTCAGCAGGCTGGCTCACTTCTGTCCCACTTCCAGTTGTCCGAGCGGTCGCTGCGCTTTGGTTGCGCAGCCGTCCTGCGAGTCTTGCAAGCGCTCGACCTGACCTCTGCCAGCGTCGGCAAGCCATTCAGTCTGTGTCGTATCGACAAGGACGGTGCCCACCACCTCAGCGACAAAGAGATTGAGCAGGTGAGCAAGGACGTGCGCCGATGGGAGGAGGCCGAACAGGCCGCAATCGCCGGCATATTCGATTGATCAGCTTCCAAGC
>NZ_JBFMHW010000129.1:0-476 GCF_040754745.1 Pseudomonas sp. SB113 | reverse complement strand
CATGACCCGATCGAGCAGGTCAAAGCACGTCTTCTTGAGAAGAAGTGGGCCAACGAAGACGAACTGAAGCTGATCGACAAGGAGGTTCGCGATATCGTTGCGGATTCCGCCGATTTCGCACAGACCGATCCGGAGCCGGATGTATCCGAGCTCTATACGGACATCACGCTTTAAGGGAGGGCAGAGATATGCCAATCGAAATTCTCATGCCCGCGCTCTCACCGACAATGGAAGAGGGCAATCTTTCCAAATGGCTCAAGAAAGAAGGCGATAGCGTTAGCCCCGGCGACGTTATTGCTGAAATCGAAACCGACAAGGCCACGATGGAAGTCGAGGCCGTCGATGAAGGTACGCTCGGCAAGATTCTGATTGCCGAGGGCACGGAAGGCGTGAAGGTGAATACGCCTATCTCCGTTCTGCTTGCTGAAGGCGAAAGCGCCGGCGATGCGGCAAAGGCCCCTGCGAAGCAGGAAGCC
>NZ_JBFMHW010000128.1:0-476 GCF_040754745.1 Pseudomonas sp. SB113 | reverse complement strand
CGAAGTAGCGGGGATGCGCGAGTTTCTCGAAACCCATGCGCTGGAAGAATCTTTCCGCCGAGGCGACGTGGAGTGGGAGGCAGGGGTGGTCGCTGCTCACCACCGGCTGTCCCGGCTGGAAACCCAAATGCTGTCAGGCAACCGCTCCGAACCCGAAGTGTGGAAGCGCTACGATTGGGAGTTCCACCGCGCTCTGATCGCGGCTTGCGGATCGACCGCGCTGCTGGCAACCCATGCCAGAATATTCGATCAGTATCTGCGCTACCAAATCATCGCCGTGATTTTTCGAGGCGAGCAAGCGGCAAACGAACATCGCGAACTGCTGCAGCTCGCGCTCTCACGCGATCACGTAAAGGCGGGACAAATTCTCAAACGTCATATCCACGCCTGCGTCGAACACACCGTTGAAAACGGCTTATTGCCAAAATGACATCTGTTCTCAGAGATTTGCTAGTCCCATGACATCAGAAAATGAA
>NZ_JBFMHW010000127.1:0-477 GCF_040754745.1 Pseudomonas sp. SB113 | reverse complement strand
CGGTTATGGTCATGTGAAACAGGCACGTGTTACAAGGGCCGAGGGGGAACGCATCAGGCTTCGTGACCGTTTATCCAGCGAGGAAATCCGGATGAAGGTTCAGGCTGCCGAATAGTCGTTATCAAAGAACTTCAATCGTATTATCCAGTTGGATTTTAAGGTTTTCCTCGACGTCCTAAAGAATTTTTAATGTGATCGTGTCACTTCTTGCGTGCCCAGGGACGGGAGTTAGGTGTGAACGCCAGAAGAAAAAACGAAATTCCAGCGGATCTCTACATCCCTTTTGTGGAGACGCTTTTTCGTGACGGCAGGACGCTGGCGATCGGCATGGTCGCGCAGACCCTGCTGATAATGCTCGTCTACTGGAAAACGATGAACCCGCTCTATCTCGGCGTTGCCGCGGGCATGGTCGTCGTCGGCGCGCTGAGAATGCGCAATTTCCGCAAATATACCAGCTTGCCCATGCCGCGTACGTGG
>NZ_JBFMHW010000126.1:0-477 GCF_040754745.1 Pseudomonas sp. SB113 | reverse complement strand
CGTGGTAGTTTCTGACGGGAGCTGCAAATAGGGAAACTCTAACTCTTCTCGGTCATGGTCTTTCTGTAGCGCTCAGCTATCAGGCATTGCTGGCGACCTTGATCGGCGTTCTTCTGGGACTTGCCGTCGGTGTTCTTCCTGCGCTCGGTCCAGCCGCAGCCGTAGCTATATTGCTGCCAGTCGTCATCAAGTTCGAACCTACGGTCGCGATGGCAGGCCTCGCGGGCGTCTATTACGGCGCGATGTATGGTGGTGCCGTCACCTCGATCCTGCTGGGAATTCCGGGCGAAAGCGCATCCATGATGACGACGCTCGACGGATATCCTATGGCGCGCAAGGGAGAGGCCGGCCGAGCATTGGGGATGAGCGTCTTTGCCTCGTTCGTCGGCGGTCTGTTCGCAATTGTCATGTTCACGGCACTTGCTGCACCGTTTGCACGGTTTGCTGTGGAATTCGGGCCTGCCGAAATGACGGCTC
>NZ_JBFMHW010000125.1:0-479 GCF_040754745.1 Pseudomonas sp. SB113 | reverse complement strand
GATTGCACCATCATAGGTCATTTTCAGTGCCACATAGAGGATGATGGCAACGCCGATATAGGCGATCCAGCGATATTTATGCAGAAGATTTGCAATGAAGGTCGCGGCAAAACCCATCAGTGCAATGGACAGACCAAGACCGATAATCAGGACGGTCGGGTGATCCATGGCCGCGCCTGCAACCGCAAGGACATTATCCAAAGACATCGACACGTCTGCACTGACGATCTGCCAGGCAGCCTGGGCAAAGGTCTTGCGCGGAGCCTTTCCAGCAACTTGACCGTCGCTGTCGAGATCGGAATCGGACATCGCCTCGGTGGCCGCATGCTCGTCTTCATGCGAAACGGTCAGTTCGCGCCACATTTTCCAGCACACCCACAGAAGCAGCAAGCCGCCCGCTATCAGCAGGGCAGGACCCAGCTTCAGCAATTCGGTGGTGATGAGTGCAAAGCCGATACGCAGCACCGTCGCTGCTATGA
>NZ_JBFMHW010000124.1:0-479 GCF_040754745.1 Pseudomonas sp. SB113 | reverse complement strand
GATAGGAAATGCGCTTCGCTACCGGAAAGCTCAGCATCGGCACACCGGAAATCACCGCATCGAAGGTTTTCGGCTCTACATGCGCAAGTGTACGATCAAGATCGAAAGCATCGCCCTCGATCACGTTCACAGTCGGATACAGGCGATGGAGATGGTTCACGAATTCCGGCGAATACTCCACGGCGTAGAGATTTTCCGGCTTCACGCCATGTTCGAGAATGGCCTTGGTGATAACGCCGGTACCCGGTCCAAGCTCAAGGACAGGCAGGCCGGAATGGATGTCGATGACGGAAGCCATACGCCGCGAGGTGATCGCGCTGGTCGGCAATATCGCGCCGACAGCCTTTGGCTTGTCCATCCACCCTTTGAAGAATCGCACCTCATCGTCGAACTTTTCAGCGATTGCCTTGCGCAATCCGGGTCCTCGACTCATTGAGGTCTTCTCCTCGAAAACAGCAGTGTTGCGATACTTATTCGCC
>NZ_JBFMHW010000123.1:0-480 GCF_040754745.1 Pseudomonas sp. SB113 | reverse complement strand
CGGTAAGTTTCCATGCATTGAGGATCAGGAACGGCAAGGCGAATGCGACGGCAATCGCCGTGATGGTCAGGTTCGTCCAGTTGGCTTTGGCAAGCGTGCCGAACATCCAGAAGACGATCTGCTGGCCGACTTCGGGCGTCGCATTGAACTGCAAAAGCGATTGCAGTGAGTGAAACAGGAACATCAGGGCGATGCCGGCGAGGATCATCGTATCGCCCATCATGCCGCGCATATTGCCGACGGAGTAGATCAGGGCGGATGCCATGCAGGCAAAGACGAAGGCGCTGGCGGGTACCGCGAATAACGGATTGAGCCCCCAGCCGCCGTTCAGAATGGCGAGCGATGCGCCAAAACCCGCCGCAGATGCGAGCCCAAGCGTGTAGGGGCTCGCAAGCGGGTTATCGAGAAGAGTCTGCATGGTCGCGCCGCTGGAGCCAAGGGCCATGCCGACGATGATCGCCATCAGGGCCATTGGCAGGC
>NZ_JBFMHW010000122.1:0-481 GCF_040754745.1 Pseudomonas sp. SB113 | reverse complement strand
ATTCTCATCAATTCCCCTGACATGATGGCCGAAGAAGCCTTCCGTCTGGTTGAGCAGGGTTATTCCGCCATCAAGATCAAGATTTCCGGCAAAGTCACACAGGATGTCGCGCGAGTTGCTGCAGTCAGGGAGGCAGCCCCAGACATTATGCTTTTTGCTGACGCGAATTCGGGCTTTACCGCTCCAGATGCAATTGCCTTTTCGCGCAAGGTTGAACGCTACGACTTATATTTCTTGGAAGAGCCGCTGCCTCTCGACGATATTCCGGGATACCGGCGGCTGCGTGCAGCAACGGGGCAGCGCGTTGCTCTGGGCGAAGGCGAGTTCCACAGTTTCGGAATTAGGTCATTCCTTGAAGAGGGCCTGATCGATCTCGTGCAACCGAATGTAACCCGCGCTGGCGGCATTACAGGCTGCCTTCGTATTGCAGCGACAGCGCACGCGTTCAATCTACCTATCGCGCTTCACACAGGTGCATCTG
>NZ_JBFMHW010000121.1:0-481 GCF_040754745.1 Pseudomonas sp. SB113 | reverse complement strand
AAGGAACACTTCCGCCGCATCGCGGTATTTCTGCTGTCCGAGCAACGATTCACCCAGCCAGAAATGCGCATCGGCGGCTTTGGCATCTTTCGGGAAACGGGCGATGTGGTCGCGGAAGCCGGCTTCGGCGGTTCCGTAGTCACCGGACAGGATGAACTGGTAGGAGTTGCGGTAGAGCTCTTCCGGGTCGTTCGTCGAGGGCAGGGCTGCAACCGTGGTGTCGTCAGAGCCATTTCCGGCTGATGGTGCATTGCCGCTCGGTGCGGAGCTGATCGCGTTGTCTTCAACGCTTCCGCTTAGGACATTGCCATCCTTGTCGACGCGGATCGTGCCGAATGTTCTTGGCGGCTCGCCAGTGCCGCGCGGCGCATCGGCGGTTGCAGCCGGACTGTCGCCGTCCGGCTGCGTTATGATGCTGTCGATGGAGCCCGGCGAAGCGGCGGAAGTGTTTCCGCCGCCACCATTGTTTGCAGAATCGTCA
>NZ_JBFMHW010000120.1:0-485 GCF_040754745.1 Pseudomonas sp. SB113 | reverse complement strand
CTGCGTGCCGGCATCGCAACGCCGACGGAAGACAGCGTTAACGCCGTCTTCTACGCCCTCGTCGTCAGCACGCTTCTTTACCGCGACCTGACCGTCGCCCGCATCCACAGCGCCCTGGTCAACACGGTCGTCACCACCGGTCTGGTCATGCTGGTCATCACCGCATCCAGCCTTGTTGGCCATGTGCTGATCTCCGAGCGTGTTCCCACGATCGTTGCGCAATGGGATCAGGAAGTGCTGGTCAACCCGATCCTCATCATCCTGATGATGAACATCATCATGCTGGTCGTCGGCATGTTTCTCGATCTGCCTGCCGCCATCCTGCTGCTCGGCCCGACCTTCGTGGCCATCGGACAGGCGATCGGCATGGATCCCATCCAGCTCGGCGTGATGATCTGCATCAACCTGTCGATCGGCCTCTTCACCCCGCCCATTGGAACCACGCTGTTCATCGGCGCGGCAATCGCCCGCGTGCCCGACGGCAC
>NZ_JBFMHW010000119.1:0-487 GCF_040754745.1 Pseudomonas sp. SB113 | reverse complement strand
ACATGTAGCAGGTTGGATGACTAGCACCGGCTCCGCTCTCCAGTGCATAAATTGAGTTCGTCAGCGATACTTCAGCACCACTGAGATTGTCGTCTAGGCGCTCCAGCCTGAATTGGCCCCAGCCCCGTGCGGTCAGACGTTCGAGGTAATGTTCAAAAACTCTCACCTCCGACATTTCGTATTTTTGAGCTTGCTTCTGGCACCAGTAGTAGGCGGATTTTGCTCCCGCCTGTAGTAGGACGGCGCGATACTTGGACAAGCCTAAAGCGCTCTCAACTTCCTTGTGAACGTTCACCATGAAGTGGCGCGGAATGTAGAGCATGGGCAAACCGTCCGTCTCCCAGATGCCGGTCGCTTCGTCCACATTGATATCTACAGATGGCCGCATGCTTCACCCTTGTTGAATTGTCGTTGTTTGCTTGGCGGAAGAGGATGCCCGAGAAAGCGTCTCCTTGCGGGGAACCCTTGTTATCCCGGTTTACGCGAG
>NZ_JBFMHW010000118.1:0-489 GCF_040754745.1 Pseudomonas sp. SB113 | reverse complement strand
ATGGAGAACCGCGTCCATGCGGAGAATTTTATTGGCCGCTTGCGTGGTTATGGCGTTCAGCACAGGAGTTGTGGCGCAGGATGGCGCTACGATTTTCAAGAAATGCAGTGCCTGTCATTCGCTCGACGCACCCGTCAACAAGGTCGGTCCGCATCTTGTCAGGATCATCGGTAGAAAGGCCGGCAGTCTCGAAGACTATAAATACTCAGCGGCGATGAAAGCTGCCGGAGAAGCGGGCCTCGTATGGGACGAGGCAACGCTTTCCGACTATCTGCTCGCACCGAAAGCGCGGGTGCCCGGCACGAAGATGGCCTTTTCCGGCCTCAAATCGAAAGAGGATATTGCGAGCCTCATCGAGTATCTACGCGATGCCGGAAAATAGGCCGGCGCGGAACGCTCTGTTGCAATTCCGCGCCCGATCAGTGCTTCAAACCGCTTCGTCGGTCGATGGCTTTTCCCAGAGGTTCACGCCGCCTTCGACGGCATAGC
>NZ_JBFMHW010000117.1:0-496 GCF_040754745.1 Pseudomonas sp. SB113 | reverse complement strand
CTTTAAGCGAGCGCGAGGACGGGGCAGCACTACCGCGCCTGAGCGTCGATTTTCATTTCCAGAAGCAGGATGTCGAATCGGTCGTCCGGTCTCACGAAATCATCGATGAATGGCTTCAAAGCGAGGGAATCGGCCGACTTCACTATCTGACCGCACCCGAACGCCGCGATGAAGCCGTGCTCAATCAGGCGCTGGATGGCTATCATCAGATCGGGCTGACGCGGATGTCGGAAAGCCAATCGACCGGCGTGGTCGATCGCAACTGCCGGGTTCACGATGTCGCGAATCTATTCGTCGCAGGAAGCTCGGTGTTTCCGACTGCGGGACAGGCAAACCCGACGCTTCCCGCGGTAGCGCTCGCCTTGCGGCTCGCAGATCATCTCGGAAATCTGGTAAAACGCGTCTAAGCGCTTTACTTGTCGCAGGTCTGCTTTGGCGCAGGCTTGAACAGCGAAAGATTGACCAGCTTACCCGTCATGGAAAACTCGCCGTAATC
>NZ_JBFMHW010000116.1:0-502 GCF_040754745.1 Pseudomonas sp. SB113 | reverse complement strand
CGACGAGCCGACAACCGCTCTCGACGTAACCACGCAGATCGACGTGCTCGCTGCCATCAAGGATGCGATCCGCGATACCGGCGTCGCCGCGCTCTACATCACGCACGATCTCGCGGTCGTTGCGCAGGTGTCCGACGAAATCATGGTTCTGCGCCACGGCAAGCTGGTCGAATGGGGCGGCACACAGCAGATCATCAAGCATCCGCGTCAGGAATACACCAACGCGCTGGTTTCCGTGCACGAGATCGAGCATCAGGAACAAGCCCCCGGCGAAAAGCCTGTCCTGTCTGCCAAGAACATCACCGCCTCTTATGGCGGCGGCAAGGTGAAGGTTCTGAAGGACGTCTCCGTCGATATTTTCGCGGGACAGACATTGGCGGTGGTCGGCGAATCCGGCTCCGGAAAATCGACGCTAGCACGCGCCATAACCGGGCTTCTGCCGCCCGAGCAGGGCAGCGTCACCTTTGCGGGACGCACGCTTTCGAAGCGCCTTGCGGAACGC
>NZ_JBFMHW010000115.1:0-502 GCF_040754745.1 Pseudomonas sp. SB113 | reverse complement strand
ACATGATGCTGTACTCGAATTGCAGCGCCGTTATCGGATGCGTGCTGTACGCGCGGCGGATGGTCTCAGCATCGACATTGGTAATGCCGACGTGACGGACATAGCCTTGCTGGACCAGCTCGGCGATGGCGCCAATCGTCTCTTCGACCGGCACAGCAGGGTCCAGTCCAGTCTGATAGAGATCGACATAATCCGTTTCCAGCCGTTTGAGGGTATACGCCAGCGCGGTTTTGACCGCGGCTGGCCGAGCATCGATACCCATGAACGCGCCATCCGGACCGCGCTGCGCGCCGAATTTCACCTGAAGGAACGCCTTGTCACGTTGCCCGCGAAGCCCCTCGGCGAGCAACATCTCGTTATGGCCCATTCCATAGAAGTCACCTGTGTCGAACAGAGTGACGCCGGCTTCGAGCGCTGCGGCGATCGTGGCAAGCGATGCCTTGCGATCGCTACGCCCGTAGAACTCGGACATTCCCATGCAGCCCAGCCCCAAAGCCGAAAC
>NZ_JBFMHW010000114.1:0-506 GCF_040754745.1 Pseudomonas sp. SB113 | reverse complement strand
GATATAGCGATGACGCGCGTTGCCGCGGCACCCAGTCCCTGCATGAAGCGGAATGCCAGCAGCAGCGTAAAGCTGGGCACGAAGACGCAGGCAATGGCTGCTGCCACATAGACGGTCAGGCCGAAAAGCAGTGGTGCGCGGCGTCCGAAACGATCGGAAACCGGTCCGTAGATGAGCTGCGCAAAGCCGAATCCGGTGATGTAGGCGGTGATGACATATTGCCTGGCGTTCTCATCGGCCACACCGAGGCTCGCGCCAATCTCCTGAAGACCGGGCAGCATGATATCGATGGCAAGAGCGTTCAGCGCCATGAGAGCGGCGGCCAGCGCGATAAATTCCCAACGCGCAATAGGAGGGCGTGCGTCCGCCGCCTCGGGGGATGTCTGATGGTCCATTTCTATATCCAAAAGCAAATAAGTGCTCCGTTGAACGACGCACTCTGACAAACTCAGTTCTAATCAAACGGTACCGGGCCGGAGGCCCGGAAAATCAGGCCGCGCCTTTGA
>NZ_JBFMHW010000113.1:0-507 GCF_040754745.1 Pseudomonas sp. SB113 | reverse complement strand
ATCAGGGGCCAACGCTGCTGAAGGCTGGCAAGATGACCGTCTTTTACGCAAAGGATGGCGGCTCTGCGACGACCGGTTCCTCGAACATCGAGCGCCTGGAAGTCGATGACAAGGTTTACGTCAAGTCGAACACGCAGGTTGCAACCGGCGACCGCGGCACATTCGACATGAAGACCGAAGTTCTGGTCATGACCGGCAAGGAAGTCGTACTTTCCGATGGGCCGAACGTGCTCGTTGGCTGCAAGCTGACGGTGCAGATGCAATCCGGCGAAGCTCAGGTCGATGGCTGCAAGAAGGGCACCGAACAGGGTTCGGGTCGCGTCATGATGTCGATCACGCCCGGAAGCCAGAACCAGTCCGGAAGTCAGAATCAGAATCAGTAATGTCCGACCGCAACCGTTTCATGGCGCGTTTGTCGCGCCCCTTCGGACGTACGCCGCCAGCTCCCGCCGTGCAGGGTACGACCAAGTCCGAATTCAAGGGGACGCTCATCGCGCGCGGCCTGAC
>NZ_JBFMHW010000112.1:0-508 GCF_040754745.1 Pseudomonas sp. SB113 | reverse complement strand
CGCCCGGACCGATGCGCGCGCCAGGCGAGGCATCCGGATCGGCCGCCCTCGAAGTGGCTATGGACGAGGCCGCAATTGCCTGCGGCATGGATCCGCTGGAATTCAGGTTGACTAATTACGCTGAAACCGAGCCAGGCACCGGCAAGCCCTTTTCATCCAAAGCCCTGCGCGAGTGCTATGCCGAAGGCGCCAAACGTTTCGGCTGGTCGGGCCGGCCAATTGAGCCGCGCCAGATGCGCGACGAGAATGGTTTCCTAGTTGGCTGGGGCATGGGCACTGCGGTCTTCCATTGCCCGCATTTCCCCGCTGAGGCGCGTGCTACCTTGCGCGCCGATGGCACAGCACTGGTGGAAACGGCAGGCGCCGACATGGGACAGGGCGCATGGACGGCTCTGGCCCAGATCGCGGCGGAGGCGCTCGGCCTCGATCCCGATCAGGTCGAGCTTCATTCGGGCATCTCAAGCCTGCCCGATGGCGGTATTGCCGGAGGCTCCGGCCACACGGCGAG
>NZ_JBFMHW010000111.1:0-512 GCF_040754745.1 Pseudomonas sp. SB113 | reverse complement strand
CGTGCCGGTCATCGCGCCGGGCATCGGACAGGTCATCATGCTGTTCGGCGAATGGCACATGATCTTCATGTTCATGGGCGTCGTTTCGTTTCTGGTGACGCTTTGGGCGTTTTTCCGCCTGCCGGAAACGCTTCAGGAGCAATATCGCCGGCCGCTGACAGTCGCCGGAACTGCGCAGGCATTCCGCATCGTTCTGACGAACCGCGTGGCGATCTGCTACACGGTAGCGATCACATGCACTTTCGGCGCACTGTTCGGCTTCATCAATTCCGCGCAGCAGATCTATGTCGGGCTTTATGGCGTAGGCACCATGTTCCCCGTCTATTTCGCCGCTGTTGCCGGATTGATGGCCGTGTCCTCGTTTCTGAACTCGAGACTCGTGGGAAAATTCGGTATGCGCCGCCTGGCGCATGGCGCAATGATAGGGTTTCTGATCGTTACAGGGATTGCCTTTGCGCTCTCGCTGTTTGGACAGCTTCCGCTTTGGCTTTTCGTCACGCTGTTTGCAATCG
>NZ_JBFMHW010000110.1:0-514 GCF_040754745.1 Pseudomonas sp. SB113 | reverse complement strand
TCAATTAAGAGTTACTCACAAATTTTACCTTAGCCTGATCCGTTACCAGTGAAAGTAACGTTCAGTCTATCTTTCTATCACATACCCAAATTTTTAAAGAACGATCTAATCAAAGACTAGAAATCAACATTCACCATCATACTGATGGAATGCTCATTTCTAAGCTTTCATAACGCAGAAGCAGTAGTGGTGGAGCCAAACGGGATCGAACCGTTGACCTCCTGCGTGCAAGGCAGGCGCTCTCCCAGCTGAGCTATGGCCCCGTATTTCTACAGGCGTTTCCCACACAAAATTGGTGGGTCTGGGCAGATTCGAACTGCCGACCTCACCCTTATCAGGGGTGCGCTCTAACCAACTGAGCTACAGACCCAATTTCGGGCTGCTTCTTATCGTCTTCTTCAATGAATCAAGCAATTCGTGTGGGAACTTATGGAGCAGCTGATGTCGTCGATTAAGGAGGTGATCCAGCCGCAGGTTCCCCTACGGCTACCTTGTTACGACTTCACCCCAGTCA
>NZ_JBFMHW010000109.1:0-516 GCF_040754745.1 Pseudomonas sp. SB113 | reverse complement strand
GGTCAACGGCGAAGCGACCGTTTACTTCAAACCGAACGAAAACTTCCACGGCACCGCGGACTTCACCTACACCGCCACCGACGGCGGCCCGCTGACTTCGGCGCCAGCCAACGGCACCATCACCGTGACTGCGGTCAACGACGCGCCGGTGGCTGCGGAAACTACTGCGACCGGCGCTGAAGACCCAAGCGTAGGCATCGCGGTCAAACTGTCCGCCACCGACGTAGACAGTCCGACGGACGTGAAATCGTTCACCGTCGGCACGCCAACCAATGGCACCTTCTACACCGACGCGGCGATGACCAAACCGGTGACCGGTTCCATTGACGCGGTCAACGGCGAAGCCACGGTTTACTTCAAACCGAACGAAAACTTCCACGGCACCGCAAACTTCACCTACACCGCCACCGACGGCGGCCCGCTGACTTCGGCGCCAGCCAACGGCACCATCACCGTGACTGCGGTCAACGACGCGCCGGTGGCTGCGGAAACTGCTGCGACCGGTGCTGAAGACCC
>NZ_JBFMHW010000108.1:0-517 GCF_040754745.1 Pseudomonas sp. SB113 | reverse complement strand
ATGTCAAAACGCGTGACGAGATGATCCACTTTGAGGATAGGCTCTGCATCGATTTTGACGGTATCGGCAGTCGGCTTGACCGGCTCTGCCATGCCCGTTTTCAAATCGACAATCGGGAAACGCAGAGGCTTGTTCGTACCGGTCATCGAGCCAAGCTGCGGAACAGCGGAAAGAAGTGCGCGCGTGTAGGGATGATTTGCCGAGGCAAAAATGTCTTCGGTCGTGCCTGTTTCGACCGCCTCGCCCTTGTACATGACGACGGTTCGATCGGAGATTTCGGCCACCACGCCCATATCGTGCGTGATGAGCAGAATTGCAGTTCCCGTTTCGTCACGCAGGCGCTTCATCAGGTCCAGGATTTGCGCCTGAATGGTCACGTCCAGCGCCGTCGTCGGCTCGTCGGCAATCAGCAGCTTCGGCCGGCAGATCAGCGCCATGGCGATCATCGCACGCTGGCACATGCCGCCTGAAAGCTCGAACGGATACTGCCCGAAGCGCATTTCCGGTTCCGGTATGC
>NZ_JBFMHW010000107.1:0-519 GCF_040754745.1 Pseudomonas sp. SB113 | reverse complement strand
ACGGCGGCCCGCTGACTTCGGCGCCAGCCAACGGCACCATCACCGTGACTGCGGTCAACGATGCGCCGGTGGCTGCGGAAACTGCTGCGACCGGTGCTGAAGACCCAAGCGTAGGCATCGCGGTCAAACTGTCCGCCACCGACGTGGATAGTCCGACGGACGTTAAATCGTTCACCGTCGGCACGCCAACCAATGGCACCTTCTACACCGACGCGGCGATGACCAAACCGGTGACCGGTTCCATTGACGCAGTCAACGGCGAAGCGACCGTTTACTTCAAACCGAACGAAAACTTCCACGGCACCGCAGACTTCACCTACACCGCCACCGACGGCGGCCCGCTGACTTCGGCGCCAGCCAACGGCACCATCACCGTGACTGCGGTCAACGACGCGCCGGTGGCTGCGGAAACTGCTGCGACCGGTGCTGAAGACCCAAGCGTAGGCATCGCGGTCAAACTGTCCGCCACCGACGTGGATAGTCCGACGGACGTTAAATCGTTCACCGTCGGCACGCCAA
>NZ_JBFMHW010000106.1:0-520 GCF_040754745.1 Pseudomonas sp. SB113 | reverse complement strand
CTTGTCGGGCTCCAGCCTGCTTTTGTCATTGATGGCGGCGGTAGCCTGCAGCATTGAAATCCACTCCGTTCAGGATTCGGCGGCAGCGATATGCGCTGCCGCCGAAAGCGTTGCGATCAGTTGCCGTTCAGGTAGGCAGAGTCGGGGAGGTAATAATCGGTCCACGCTTCTGGCATGGTTTTCAGCGTACCGATCTTGTACAGATGCTCCGCGAATTTCATCGTGCCCTGAGGGTCGGTCCGCCATTCGTCCATATGCGGCTCGTTCAGCATGGCGAGCAGATCGTCGATGCTGGTCTTGTCGCCGGAAACCGTCTTGTAAGCCTCGAGCGCGGACTTCGGATCTTGCTTGATGAAGTCGACCGCCTCTTCCGTCGCCACACGCAGAGCTTTGACCAACGTGGGATTCGCGTCTGCGTAATCGGTCGTGGTGAAGAAGGTCGCCTGAGTCAGAGCACCACCGAGAATATCCCGCGAGTTGATGTCCTCATGCACGCCTTCCTGTTTCAATTCGAGATACT
>NZ_JBFMHW010000105.1:0-524 GCF_040754745.1 Pseudomonas sp. SB113 | reverse complement strand
AATCTTCGCAGACCGCGTGGATTTGCTCCGGTGTGGTGCAGCGCTTGTATTCGGCCATGGCGCCGGGACTGAAGATGGAAAGGCCGACGCCTTTCTTGTTCAGCTTGTAGTCGATGTAATAGCCGAGATCGGCTGTGATCAGCCGCTCCGGGAACGGCGCTTTCTGCGCCATGAAAAACCAGTGATAGGCCTCGATTCCCCAGCCCAAAGTCACATTGGTCAGCGCGTGATGTGTCGGCACGATATCAAGCGCGACGAGACGCTCTACGCGGTCTGGAAAATCCAGCGCCATGCGGAAAGCCACCCGCGCCCCGCGGTCATGACCCGCGACCTGAAACCGGTCGAAGCCGAAATGGCTCATAATGAAGGCGTTGTCCTCGCCCATAGACCGAAAGGAATAGCCGGAATGATCCTCGCCTCCATCCGGCTTCGAACTGTCGCCATAGCCGCGCAGATCGGGCACGACGACGGTGAAACTTTTCGCCAGTGTGGGCGCGACACGATGCCAGCTCACATGCGTAAGC
>NZ_JBFMHW010000104.1:0-524 GCF_040754745.1 Pseudomonas sp. SB113 | reverse complement strand
TCAATTAAGAGTTACTCACAAATTTTACCTTAGCCTGATCCGTTACCAGTGAAAGTAACGTTCAGTCTATCTTTCTATCACATACCCAAATTTTTAAAGAACGATCTAATCAAAGACTAGAAATCAATATTCGCTTGAGAATATTCATTTCTAAACTCTAACAGCAGAAACAGTTAATGGTGGAGCCAAACGGGATCGAACCGTTGACCTCCTGCGTGCAAGGCAGGCGCTCTCCCAGCTGAGCTATGGCCCCATAACAAAATTGGTGGGTCTGGGCAGATTCGAACTGCCGACCTCACCCTTATCAGGGGTGCGCTCTAACCAACTGAGCTACAGACCCAATTTCGAGCGCAACTGATTAGCTAAGAGCTATCAGCTTGGAGCTTAAAGCTGCTTCTATCGTCTTCTTCAATGAATCAAGCAATTCGTGTGGGAACTTATGGAGCAGCTGATGTCGTCGATTAAGGAGGTGATCCAGCCGCAGGTTCCCCTACGGCTACCTTGTTACGACTTCACCCCAGTCA
>NZ_JBFMHW010000103.1:0-531 GCF_040754745.1 Pseudomonas sp. SB113 | reverse complement strand
GTACGGCGATTTCGCCCATCGTATCGAAGCCGCGGAAATCGACCAGAATGACGTTCACGACATTCGTGCCGCCGCCCTCGCTATAGGCGCGTTCGAGGAAATAGCTGCCAATTGAATCGTGAATCTGACGCGTCATCACCGCATAGGCCATCATCGCCATGCCGGTTCCGGCTGCGATTGCGATGAGCAGGTCGCGATAACGCCGCATCCGCGCGCTGAACGTGACGATGTCGCCGCTTTCATCCTGAAAGCGCTTCGGCAGCCAGCGCAGGCCAAGCAGGATCAGAACAGTCGTCACGATCTCGACCAGAAGCTGCGTCAGCGCCAGATCGGGCGCCGATAGCCAGATGAAGGTGATGCAGGTCACAAGCCCTGCCCCGCCAAGCAGCACGAGCGCTGCCAGCCGGTGATATTTCGCCTGATAGGCTGCTCCCACCGCGCACACGATGCCAACCAGCCAAAGCACCGCAAACACCGGATCGAGGCCGTCGAAGCTGATCCGGCCGAGATTCATTCCCAGCGTGTAGAGCG
>NZ_JBFMHW010000102.1:0-534 GCF_040754745.1 Pseudomonas sp. SB113 | reverse complement strand
GGATGAAGGCGCGGTGAAACCGGATGCCCACATCTCCGCGATCCGCACGCAGTGTGAAGCGCGAGCCACCGACAGCCCATGGGGCGGGTTCGTGGCAGCCGTTACCGGTTTCGATGAAGACCGCAGCAACAGGCAGGGCCGGACCGAACTTCAAAACGGCTCGGTGCTGCATTACGGCATCATCCATCTGCCAAACGGGCAGGTCATGATGACCTTCGTCGACGTGACGGACAGCGTGAATGTCGAGCGTGCGCTGAAGGAAAAGAACGAGGCCTTGCAGAAGGCCGATCAGCTCAAGAACGACTTCGTTCAGCATGTGAACTACGAGCTTCGCTCGCCGCTCACCAACATCATTGGCTTTACCGAGCTTCTGTCGCTACCTGCCACCGGCCCGCTAAGCCCGCGCCAGCGCGAATATGTCGGCCATATCGGATCGTCGTCATCGACGCTTCTGACAATCGTCAACGACATTCTCGATCTGGCGACCGTCGATGCCGGCATCATGGAACTGGACATTGCCGAAGTGCGCGTAGA
>NZ_JBFMHW010000101.1:0-536 GCF_040754745.1 Pseudomonas sp. SB113 | reverse complement strand
ACAACATAATGTCTCACCCAAGCGATTTCGAGTGAGGTTACGCGCGCTACTTTGGCTCAGAGAGTGGTTTTTTCCGCCGAAGGAATCTGGTCTGCTTCCTCGGTGTCATTCCTGTGCAGCAGGATGGGTTGGCGGGTAAAACCTTTCACGCCCGAAATCTCGTGCTCGTCGCGGTTGATGTCGATCGGGCTTTGGGCATAGATCGAAATCAGGCGCGACAGCGAGAGAAGCGCGTCCATATGGATGCGTTCATAGCCATGCGATGCATCGACGCCGAATGTCACGAGCGCGGTGCGTACATCGTGACCGGCCTCCAGTGCCGAGGCGGAATCCGAGCGGTAGTAGCGGAAAATGTCCTTCTGGAACGGAATGTCGTTCTCGCGGCAGAGGGAAACGAGCTTTTTCGTCAGATGGTAATCGAAAGGCCCGGTCTGGTCCGCCATGGCGACGGTCACGCCGAATTCGGAGGAGTTCTGTCCAGGAGCGGTCGTGCCATTGTCGATCGTGACCATGGAGGCGATTTCCGGCGTAACCAC
>NZ_JBFMHW010000100.1:0-536 GCF_040754745.1 Pseudomonas sp. SB113 | reverse complement strand
CGTGCGGGGCGGGGTCATGCGGCTGGCCTGTTGGCGGCATCGCGTGCTGCTGCAGCCTGTGCCGTTACGCGCAGCCAGGCGGAGGTCTCGCGCAGCGACTGATCGACCGGTTTCTGCACGTTCAGGATGGCGTCGCCATGAACCATTTGCTGAGAGCCTTCCCACGCCTTGACCCAAACGCAGGGCATGTCCGGCTCGACTTCGCAATTTCCATTGGCGCGCACGCCGCCGCAAGGCCCGTTTCGCAACTGTTTGGGGCAGTTCATCGGGCAGGACATTCCCGTCGATGAAAGCACGCATTGCCCGCACATGCGGCAATCGAACATGAAGCCTTTTACGCGCTTTTCGACGAATTTCACCGGGCCTTCGACGCGGCTGTAGCCGATGCCTTTCCAGAGCGGGTGCAGCAGCAGAAAGGCGTCCGCGAATTTCGCGTAGAACCATTCGAGCATGCGCGAATGGCGGACCGACCACAAACGAATAGCGTATGAACGCTGCACGCGCCGCTGGGGAGAAACGTCAGCGGGCTTGTAGTC
>NZ_JBFMHW010000099.1:0-538 GCF_040754745.1 Pseudomonas sp. SB113 | reverse complement strand
CCGCACGATCTATGGCGCGGAGCAGGTGGCCGATCAGCTAAGGACGCTCGGTCTGCTGAAGTGACCGCGGCGCAACGCTCCCTCCGGCAGCTATTCGCCTTCGGCGTCCTGCTGCTGGCTTCGCTCGCAGCCATCGGCCTCGTCGTCGGCATCAGCGTGGGCATAGGCGATCTGCCGATCCCGCTCGCCACCACGTTCTCCGCCATTACCAACCGTCTGGGATGGACGGCGGTCGAACTCAACCGCATCCATGAGACGGTGATCTGGGACTACCGCCTCAGCCGGGCGCTGGTCGCAGCCTTCTGCGGCGCGGGCCTCGCGCTGTCGGGCGCGATCATGCAGTCGCTGCTGCGCAATCCGCTGGCCGAGCCCTATGTTCTCGGCATTTCCGCCGGTGCATCCACCGGCGCAGTCATGATCGTCATCCTCGGCATAGGTTCGGGCGCTGTCTCGTTGTCGGCAGGCGCTTTTGCGGGCGCATTTGCAGCCTTCTTCTTCGTCGCGCTGCTGTCCAACGGAACGCGCGGCGGCGCAGACC
>NZ_JBFMHW010000098.1:0-539 GCF_040754745.1 Pseudomonas sp. SB113 | reverse complement strand
GTATTTCTCGGTGTTGAATGGAAATTCGTGAAGGCCGTCGGCGTCGATGAAGAAATCACCGGGCGTGTCGAAATCAAGGACGTTCGCGACGACAAGCCTATCTGCAAGATCGAAACCAGCGTTCGCAATGAAGCCGGTGAAGTCTGCCTGACTGGTACTGCTACCGTTTTCACCGTTGCGCTCGCAAAGAACTGAAATGTCCGCGTCGAGGCCCATAAAAGCTGAAGTTTCAACCGCGGTCCGGGGTGAAAATCCCTGGATCGTGCTTGGCGTTTTATGCGTTGCGGTAGTCTTTTCTCTGACGACATGGTTTTCCGCGACTGCCGTCACACCCGAACTGAAAGTCGCATGGTCGCTGTCGGATACGGCAGTTGGCTGGCTGACGAACGGTGTGCAAATCGGCTTCGTTACCGGTGCGCTGCTGGCTAGTTTCGTCAACCTCCCCGACATCGTCAGGCTGAACCGGCTGATGGCCGCTTCGGCGGCGATTGCCGCACTTGCAAACGCCATGCTGCTGCTCGAGCCCGGCCCTGCCGGTG
>NZ_JBFMHW010000097.1:0-549 GCF_040754745.1 Pseudomonas sp. SB113 | reverse complement strand
GTTAAGGATAGTACCACACTCACTTTTTACCGCGAGTTTCCGCCAACGCAATGCGGATTTTTAAGCGGACTCCTGTGATTTCGTCGACAGTCAGTCCCGCGCCCAGATCGGATCATCCATTCAGGGCGCGCCATTCCACGTGTGAGGCGCCATGCTGAATCCAGAACATGGCACAGTGCCAAAAGCTGACTGTCATCTGGGGGTCATGTGAAGCCGCCAGCGAGTCCAAATGCTATTTTGCGGGCTGATTTGGGCTGCTGCCGCGCGCCGCTCCGCCCAGCCCCTGTGGGCGGACGATTTGGACCACTCTTGTCAACCGGCGCGGAATTCTGACCCCATATCGGCGTCCAATCTTCACCCCCCTTATAAACGATCAGCACTTGGCCTGCCCGGCGCTGGCCGGGGTTGCAGAGGGTGGGCCAAGTGCGGGTGTTGGGGCTCTTCGGCTTTAGCTTTGAGATCGGTTTTTAAAGCGCCAGGATTCGTTTCCCGTCTCAACGATCTCGCAATGATGGGTCAGCCGGTCGAGCAGCGCCGTCGTCATCTTTG
>NZ_JBFMHW010000096.1:0-553 GCF_040754745.1 Pseudomonas sp. SB113 | reverse complement strand
CAGCACGATCTTGCAAAGCGCCAGATGTCGAACTTTGGCGGTATGATAACCTTCCAGGTGGACGACCCGCAGTCTATGGCGGCGCAACTCGCAGAGAGACTGCGGATCGTCCACTATGCATTCTCGCTTGGCCATCAGCGTAGTATTGTCGTCCTTCTCGATACGGCGGAAATGATGAAATCGACTTACCAACTGAAGGGTGAACAGTTGCAGTCATACCGGGCGTTTGCAGGCGACGGTATCTTCCGGTTATCGATCGGGTTGGAAGCGACCGGCGACCTCATTCAGGATCTGGATCAGGCTCTTCGCGCCTGACGCAACGAGATCGGGTTTGTCCCCAAAGTAACGAGAGCAAGGAATAAACCGATGACGAAAATACGAATCCTCGATGGAGGCATGAGCCGCGAACTTCAGCGTCTGGGGGCCGAACTCCGCCAGCCGGAATGGTCGGCTCTGGCTCTGATCGACAGCCCCGACATTGTGCGTCAGGTGCACCAGGAGTTCATCGAGGCGGGTTCCGATGTCGTGACGACCAACAGCTATGCGCTGGTGC
>NZ_JBFMHW010000095.1:0-554 GCF_040754745.1 Pseudomonas sp. SB113 | reverse complement strand
CACGCGCTTTTCCAGGGCGCACACGGTTCCGCGCCGGATATTGCGGGACAAAATCTTGCAAGTCCGGTCGCTACCGTTCTTTCCGGCGTTATGATGCTGCGCTGGCTTGCGGATAAGCATAGTGATGACGAACTCGCGCAGGCGGCGGATCGGATCGAGACGGCCGTTGGCAAGGTGCTTCTGGAAGGTCACGCCGTACCGCATGATCTTGGCGGCAAGGCCACCTGCACCGACGTTACCGATGCGATCTGCCGTGCGATGAATTGATAGGGACGATAAAATGACATAGCCCAATGTTGGAATGATCGGCGTCGGCCTTATGGGGCACGGCATTGCGCTCAACGTCGCGAAAAAAGGCTGGCCTCTGGCCTATCTCGACCATCCCGGCAACCAGCCGGCGGACGATCTCAACGAATTGGGTGCGAAATCGATCAGCGACAAGAACGAACTCGCCCGCCAGAGCGATGTCATCATTCTGTGCGTCAGCGGAACGCCTCAAGTCGAAAGCATTTTGCTTGGGGATGAGGGCATATTGAAGTCCATTCGTCCCGGAA
>NZ_JBFMHW010000094.1:0-556 GCF_040754745.1 Pseudomonas sp. SB113 | reverse complement strand
ACGCCGGGAATGCCTGCCATGGCTTTGCGCAGATCGTCCAGAACGTCGTGGGCGGCCTTGCGCTCGCGCCAGTCGACGAACTCGTACTGGATCACGCCGACCACATCTTCAGCGATATTGTCGCCGCCGCCACGCGTTTTGCCTGCGCGCGTATAAACGGATTTGACGCCCGGCCAGCCGAGTATGCGGTTTTCTGCCTGCGCTGTCGCGGCATCCATTTCGGCAAGCGAGAGATTGCCGCGGGCATGGACATAGAGCAGGCCGTATTCTGGCTCGACATTGGGGAAGAATTCGACGCCCGCGCCTTCCTTGGCATAGATCACCGGCACGGTGACGAGTAGTGCAACGGCCAGAAAAAGCGTCACAATCGGGTGGCGCACGGCCAGCCCGACGGTCTTCATATAGAGCCCGTCCTTGTGTTCCGGTTCGGGATGCGGCTTGCCGAAGATCGCGCCAAGCGTCGGCGTGAAAACCAGCGCATAGAGCATCGAAGCCGACAGCGTGACGATCAGCGTCAGCGGCAGATATTTCATGAACTCGCCGACGATTCCCGGCC
>NZ_JBFMHW010000093.1:0-556 GCF_040754745.1 Pseudomonas sp. SB113 | reverse complement strand
ATACCGTATGCCATAGTGTCTTCCCGGGGCGGGGTGTTTCGAAAGGTGTGACGGATGAGTATCAATTTGTCTGGAGAAGCGATCAAGGTTGAACGCCCTGCGAAAACCCTTCGCGAACTGACGCTGGACAAAATGCGCGAAGCTATTCTGAACGGTTATTTTCGACCGGGAGATCGCCTCGTGGAGCGCGATCTTTGCGGGCAACTCGGTGTCAGCCGCACCATAGTAAGAGAGGTGCTTCGCCATCTCGAATCGGAAGGTCTTGTCGCCAATCTGGCGAACAAGGGACCGATCGTGGCCACACTCAATTGGGACGAAGCCAAACAGATTTATGAAATCCGCGGTGCGCTTGAAGGAATGGCCGCGCGCCTCTGCGCCGAACAAAAAAATTCCGGGACTGCCGACGCCTTGGAAGCCCTGCTTCAGATTATACGTGCCGGCTACCGGGCAAAAGACATGGCAGCGGTTCTCCAGAATACGACAGCTTTCTATCAGACCCTCTTTGGCCGGGTTGGCCGCAAGGTCGCAGGGGGTGTCGTCAGCCTGCTGACCGTGC
>NZ_JBFMHW010000092.1:0-556 GCF_040754745.1 Pseudomonas sp. SB113 | reverse complement strand
AGCCATATCTTTTCTCTCCACTAAGCAGGCTGCCAGGACCCATCAAGGCGTTCCGGCGGCAGCCCCTGTCTCAGAAATTACGCAAGGGGCACGATTGCACGCGCAGCCCTTACGGCATTGCGGCGTATATAAGAAGAGGCATTGCGACACGCAAGCGCTTCAAAGCATGTCCAACAAAGGAAAAACCCGTTCCTGAAAACTAGACGGCTTCCCAACCATCCTTATCGCCAGCGCGGAATATCGCGTCGATCAACCTCTGGTTCAAGACTGACTCCTCAAGACTGAAAACACGCTGGTTTTCGCCGGACGCCGCGCGCGCGAAAGCCTCGACTTCAAGTCTATATTGGTTTGTCGCCGGAAAGCGGAAAATCTGCGCTTCGGAATGATTCTGATTGTGCAGTTCGACGCGGTGATGATCGTAAAGACCGGCATTGAACGGCGAGGCCACCTCGATAAAACCCTTGTCGCCATGAAACGCCATTGTCTGGCGCGCAGCCAATTGCGTCGACAGGTAAAAGGACAGCTCGAAATCGCCGAAATCGGCACGGATCGAGGA
>NZ_JBFMHW010000091.1:0-559 GCF_040754745.1 Pseudomonas sp. SB113 | reverse complement strand
CTCAGTGGCCATTGTGACCTCCAGGTTGTTTGAACCCATTCCGTATAGTCCAAACCGTGACAAATGACAATATCGCGATTATGTCATTTGTCATTGCGGCGAAGCTAGGACGGTTTCCATGATCTAGCCGCAAGCCGCTAGCTCCGTGATGGGGGGACGGCTGATACCGAAAGTTCTGCGTGAAACGACAGCATCAATAGAAGCTCCGCCGTTTCCACGTATTTGCACGCCACAGTACGACGACCACATGTTGGTTGTTGTCAGACCTTAATTTATGCCTCTCCTACTCATCCCCGATCCAGGGCCGCACTTCGCGGACCCGCAAGAGAACGGGGACGACGTGGCGACCACTCACCAGAAATCGGAGGCGATCCTTCGCGGTGCCCGCATGCTGCGCACGGCCCTGGGGCCGGCGATCGCCCGGTTTCTGGAAGATCCCGCGATCGTCGAGGTGATGCTCAACCCCGACGGCAAGCTCTGGATCGACCGACTTTCCGAGGGCCTGTCCGACACGGGCGAACGCTTGTCGCCCGCTGATGGCGAGCGGATCGTGCGTCTG
>NZ_JBFMHW010000090.1:0-559 GCF_040754745.1 Pseudomonas sp. SB113 | reverse complement strand
TTCGGTGGCCGAGCGAAGAAGCTGCTCACGCTTGGCGTCGTCCAGCGTGGACCGCGCCTCACCAAGCATCTTGTCGAACTCCGCATTGGAGTAGCGTCCGCGATTTCCCTGACCGGCCTTGTCGCCGAAAGTTTCGAGGATAGGTCCGAGAACGCCAGAGGCTTCGCCGGTTTCTACGGCAGCACCACCCATGATGAAGCTGAATTCGAGATTGGAAGCGCGCGAGAAATAAACGCTTCCCGGCAGTGTGGAGACTTCCGTCTTGACGCCCGCACGGTTGAAGAACTGCCCGATTGCCTGTGCGATCTTTGAATCGTTCGGATAACGGTCATTGGAGGCATGGAAAGTCAGATTGAAGCCATCGGGATATCCCGCTTTGGCCAGCAATTCCTTTGCCTTTGCCGGATCGTACGGATCGACCTTGATGTTCGGATCGTAGCCGAAATAGCCTTCCGGCACGAGCTGACCGGCTGGCAGACCCTGTCCGTCCATGATGCGATCGACCAGCGCTTCACGGTTGATCGACAAGGACAAAGCGCGACGCACATCGGCGTTCAAA
>NZ_JBFMHW010000089.1:0-564 GCF_040754745.1 Pseudomonas sp. SB113 | reverse complement strand
CATTTGGACTTGAAGCGTTCGGCCACGAACATTAGCCAATTACATTTCGGAAGCAGTTGGGCTTATCGCCGTCTTTCGATGCTACCCTAGTTAATAGGTCCTGACCCTAGCGGCTTTCCAGAAATCGGCTGACATAATCCGGGACGACTTTCGTCGCCGGTCCAAGATGCGTTTCCGCAAATAGATCATAGCCTTCTGACGGTTCAAGATTGAGCTCGACCGTATGCGCGCCTGCACCCTTCGCTTCTTCTATGAAGCCTGCGGCCGGATAGACGTTGCCGCTTGTGCCAATTGAAATGAAAAGGTCGCATGAGGACAGCGCCTCATCGATCCTTTCCATTTCATAAGGCATTTCACCGAACCAGACGATGTCTGGACGCATGAAGCCGATTGTGTCGCAGGATTTGCATTTCGAATCGATGGACATGTCGTCGTGCCAGGGCTGGCGCAGCCCGCACACGATGCAAAGGCCGCTGTTCAATTCGCCATGCATGTGGACAAGATTTTTTGAGCCCGCACCCTCATGGAGGTCGTCGATATTCTGCGTGACGAGCAGGAAAGAGC
>NZ_JBFMHW010000088.1:0-565 GCF_040754745.1 Pseudomonas sp. SB113 | reverse complement strand
GGCGGGGAAGATGCTGATCGCATGGTGCGGGCCTTGGCCGGTCTTGGTCAAGGCCTCGGACTGACCGTCAGCGCCGATGGTCTCAGCAGTCGCGCAACCACGGGTGAAGCTCTTCTGAACTCCGGTGTAGAGGAAGGTCAGGGTACCGGACAACTGCTCTCCGCCATGCAAGCAAAGGAACTGATTGACCATCCGATTCGAGGGGGCTTGCCGGGCTCATTATAGCGGCTCATGGATTTACAACATGCGGTTGAGAGCCAGCGTTCCACGCTCAATCCGCCAAGGCTCAGCACCTATAGGGCGTTCTAAATGCTAGGATAGGAAGCTGCAGCTACGCCGAAAGGTCGAGGTAGGGTCAATCGATAGTAACTCATCGTAATTTGTGCGGTTACGTGTCGTTGTCGAGTGGAACCGCGAAACTGTAATGCCCATCTCCTACGCTCCTGGCCCGCCACGCCGTTTTACGCAAAACTACGATAAAGCTCGCTGATCCACGCCGTTCAACAGCCATTGTTCTCATCAGGTACGCCCGCTTCGAACACGGTGTCGAGCCGGAGTGCGTTCG
>NZ_JBFMHW010000087.1:0-573 GCF_040754745.1 Pseudomonas sp. SB113 | reverse complement strand
ATTCGCCACCGAAAGCGCGCGGCGCTGCGACAGATCGAAATTGTAGGATTCGCTGCCGGTGGAATCGGTGTGCCCGTAGACATCGACCAGCGTGCGGTTGAACTTCTTCACCACCAGGGCGACCGAATTCAGAGTCTGATAGAAGCCTGACGAGACCTGATCCTGATCGGTGCCGAAGGTGATGTTGGACGGCATGTTGAGGATGATCTGATCGCCTGCGCGTGTGACGCTGACGCCGGTGCCCTGAAGCTGCTGGCGCAGTTCGGATTCCTGCTGGTCCATATAGCCGCCGACCGCACCGCCTGCGAGTGCGCCAACGCCTGCACCGATGAGAACGGCATTGCGCTGAGCATTCTTGCTTCCGCCGACTGCGAGGCCTGCAAGAGCGCCGAGACCGGCACCGAGTGCAGCACCACCAGCCGTGTTCGATACCTTCTGCTCGCCCGTATATGGATCGGTCGTGCAGGCGCTTACCATTGCGGTCGCCGCGATAACGGCGATCAATTGTTTCTTCATGCGATCATCCCTCTTTAAAAAACTCGCTCCAGGACTGAAAAAAGCGAATCCCAACGG
>NZ_JBFMHW010000086.1:0-590 GCF_040754745.1 Pseudomonas sp. SB113 | reverse complement strand
CGAGACATACCGGCCGTAGAGCGGCAGGCTTGGATTGCGCGTCGATTGATAGCGAAGAATGGCGGCTCCCTCGCCCGCCACACGTGACTGAACCGCATCGCAGCTCATGCTGGTGGTGACGTAACGGGAAATGGCTTCGGCCTCGCCGGACATGACGAAAAGTGCGGCAAAACCTGCCAATGGAATTGAAAAGCGCATCATGGCGTTCTCCTCGATGACCAGATAATTAAGCCAACGATTCACGAAAGAAAGCAGTTTCACGCTTTTGTGCAACTCGTTCGAAAAGGGTTTCAAACAGGCGCTGGTGATGAACCATCTTGTTTTTGACCCCAAAAGCGCTTATATGCCGTCCATTGATATTTCGGCCGATCGATATAGTGGCCCCGCGGTTCCGCGTTCGCTGACGTCTATCTCCAAAATCTCGATACCAAGTCGGTTATCCGACAATTACTAACGTTGCGAATGCAAGAAGGACTAGCGAAATGGCAACTGGAACAGTTAAGTGGTTCAACGCAACCAAGGGCTTCGGCTTCATTCAGCCTGACAATGGCGGCGCGGACGTATTCGTCCACATCTCCGCTGTTGAACGC
>NZ_JBFMHW010000085.1:0-597 GCF_040754745.1 Pseudomonas sp. SB113 | reverse complement strand
CCGCCTCGCTGACGTTGCGGTCGTAACGCATCGGCAGTTCCAGATTTTCGAGCACCGAAAGCGTCGGATACATAACCGGATATTGAAACACCATGCCGACATTGCGCTTGCGCGGCGGCAGCTTGGTCACGTCCTTGCCGCCGAATATGACGCGCCCGCTCGTCGGCCGTTCCAGCCCGGCGAGAATGCGCATCAGCGTTGTCTTCCCGCAGCCGGAAGGCCCGAGCAGACAGGCAACCTCGCCATCGGCAAACGTCATATCGATATTGTCGACCGCCGTGAAATCGCCGAAACGCTTGGTGACTTTTTCGATGAAAATATCGGCCATCAGGCATGCCCTCCGGTCATCAGCCGCTCACGCGATTTCCCCTCGAAGAACAGGGCGTTTTTCGGATCGACCGCAATCGTCACCGAACTGTCGAGTTCCGGTATCCAGGCGCCCATGGCAAGCAATGCCAGCGTCAGGGGTTGCCCATCGGCGTCAAGATTGACGACGATCTCTCCGCCCTGATTTTCGACGAGAGACACGCGTGCCGGGATTTTCACCTCGTTCGATGCCGCGCTCGCATCACCCGGTTCCAGCAGGCGAATATGCTC
>NZ_JBFMHW010000084.1:0-610 GCF_040754745.1 Pseudomonas sp. SB113 | reverse complement strand
CCCTTCAAGACCCCAGGCCAGAAAGCAGTTCCCGCAGCGTTTTCGCTGTAATACCAACCCTCATTGATCAGAACCTATGAGCCCATTGCCGCTGACCGATGGACATGATCTTCCAAGGTCGGTCCTGCGGTGTTCGCCAAGCGTGGCAGCAGTGGTCGACGATATCCTCGTAGGATTTGAAGACGCGGTTCGAGAGCCAGTTTTCACGCATGAACTGCCAGATGTTTTCGACGGGATTGAGTTCGGGTGATTTCGGCGGCAGGGGTAGGATGGTGATGTTTTCGGGGACGGCCAAGTTGTTGGACATGTGCCATCCTGCCTGGTCCATGATCAGAATGGCGTGCCCTTCGTCGGCGACGTTTCGAGAGATTTCGATCAGATGTTGGTTCATGGCATGGGTATCGCACCAAGGCATGACGAGAGCGGCGGCCTTGCCGTGTTTAGGTCAGATCGCGCCGAAGATATAGGCCGAGTGGGTTCGCTGGTCGTGCGGTGCGGATGGCCTTGATCCACGCTTGGCCCAGCGGCGGGTGATCTTGTTCTTTTGCCCAATACGCGCTTCGTCCTGAAACCAGATCTCGATCACCTTGCCCTTGGCGGGACCGACGGC
>NZ_JBFMHW010000083.1:0-620 GCF_040754745.1 Pseudomonas sp. SB113 | reverse complement strand
GTTTAGTTCTCCCATTTTTGTTTCTGTTTTCTTGTCTCAAATCTTGCTGCAGAGACGAAACGCGTCCTGTATCTCTGAGTAGATGTCGCGGCTGGCAATCGCATCGCCGATGCGGTGGATTTCGAAGCCATCTTTTGTTGTGGCGTGCGCAATGTCGTTCTTGGAACGAACATCGAAATGGGTTTCGCCAAAATTGGACGACTGATCTCGCAAGGCGGAAAAGATGTCGTCCACCGGCACCGTGCCGTTGTCGACAACTATCTGATTGGCGTGATGTGCCGTAATCTCACCTGTGAGCTCGTTTCGGAAGCTCGCAAGCAAACTATTGCCGTCTCGCTCAACCTTAATGAGACGGATGTCGACGGTGCGTGGAATGCTCAGTTCGGCAAACTTTTTACGAAAGCCTGATTTGTCGGTGTAAGACATCTCGAAGGCGAGCATTTCATCGAGCATAGCATACCGAAGTTTTTTGCCCTTGGCGACGAGTTCGAGTGCGCAGGAGGCGGCAGCCTGGCGACCTGTGCCATCGTAGATCAAGATATTTTCGGCAGCAGGAACAGAAGCGGTCAGAATATCCCAGACAGTAGTACAAAGCTCGCCGCCCTCGATGAAATTCGTGT
>NZ_JBFMHW010000082.1:0-645 GCF_040754745.1 Pseudomonas sp. SB113 | reverse complement strand
ACCGGGCCTGTCGGCGGCTTTGTGCCTGAAACCTACGTTCTGGATCTTCCATTCCTGTTCAAGTCCTATGACTCGGCACGTGCAATTCTGGACGGCCCGATAGGTCAGGAGTTGCTCGACAAGTTCGAACCGCAAGGCATCATGGCGCTTGGCTGGGGTGAGAACGGCTTCCGCCACATCACCAATTCGCGCAAACCGATTGTCTTGCCGTCCGACCTGCAGGACATGAAAATCCGCACCATGGAAAACGACATCCATCTGAAGTCGTTTCAGGCTGCGGGCTCTGCGCCCACGCCTATGAGCTGGACCGAGGTCATCACCGCTCTTCAGCAGGGCACCATTGACGGCCAGGAAACGCCGATGTCGATCTTCATCGCAAACCGCATATGGGAAGTGCAGAAATACGCGACCCTGACCGGACATTTCTACTCGCCGGCAATCATCATGATGTCGAAGATCCATTGGGACGGGCTGAGCGAGGAAGAGCAGGGCTGGGTCCGCGAAGCGGCAAAAGCCGGTGTTGAAGCCAACCGCGCATATGTTTCCAAGAATGAAGTCGAAGGCCTGGCAACGCTCCGCGAGAATGGCATGGAAGTTGTCGATAGCGTCGATCAGGAAGCTTTCGCCGAAGTTGTAGCCCCGGTG
>NZ_JBFMHW010000081.1:0-645 GCF_040754745.1 Pseudomonas sp. SB113 | reverse complement strand
GTCACAATAGCCATGCGCTCATCCAGACGTGACCATCATGAGAGAACTATGTCTACTCCATAGCCCTCCTTTGAATGTCCCCCCACCCGATGGTCTGTTAGATCCGCCAATTGCTCGATGGGGGACGTCGCTTCTCAGTAAGCGCGTAACGCTTGAAGGTCTGAAATGGGGCCGACAGCGGACTGACAGCTTTAAAGCTGCGAGCTGACAAAGTGGATAAGTTCTATCGTCGTCGAGTGGCTTTACGACCATGCGTAAGTCATCACCTTTTTCCAGCGGAGTGACGTGACGCCATGCTTTACCGCATAAGATGCACCGAGTGTACAGGCATGCAGGTGGAGATCCGCGCATTCTTGACAAGTGCTGTCTGCCGCGGCCCAGCGCCAAGATGCTGCTCAACCAGGAAGATATGCGATACGTCGTTGGCTTGGTCTTGCCCGATCAATTCTGTGATTGCGAGGACATATCGGTTGGGAATCACCTTTGTTTTTACCAAATCGCCCGCGCCGTCGATTACGCTGCTTATCGCCTGCTGGTAGAGCCTGTTAGCGTACTCGCGCACCGGCATGAAATGACGCGGAGCTGCGCCACCATTGAGACTTGGATTCCATGCGTCGAACGTGATCGGAATGGGAACCAAGGGCT
>NZ_JBFMHW010000080.1:0-649 GCF_040754745.1 Pseudomonas sp. SB113 | reverse complement strand
ACATCATTCGCGGCGGTCAGCCATACCGGACGATTTTCCCGCCGGGGCAGGAGGTGGAGCGGTTTCCACGCGCCGGCTGGGACAGGCCGAAGGCGTCGGATCACTGCCCGGTCGCGGTAACGCTCGACGTAAAATAGGTATTCAGAAGTATGGCATTCGATCTTCCGCGCAACGTCATCTTGCCCGTCGACAGCGTCGATGTGCGGCTCGTGCCGGAACAACATCCGTTCGAGAGAGACAATCTCCCGGCAATCGAGGAAAATTGGCTCGCTGACAAGGCGGCGAAACCAGCCGTGTTCGACGGCACCGTCGTTCTGCTTTCCGAACTGGCGTATCGCGACAACCGTCTGGTCGGGCGCTGTCATGCGGTGCGCTTTGCGACGTTCCTTTACTGGCGCGGCAACCGCTCCGTTTCCAGCGCGGAACATGCCTTTGCGCATGCGGTTCTGGTGGCTGAGGACAACGCGCTGGTGGCGATCCGCATGGGCGCGCATACGATCAATGCGGGGCGGGTGTATTTCGCTGCGGGGTCTTTCGAACCTGACGATTTTGCCGATGGGCTCGTTCAGGTTGATGCGAACATGATCCGCGAAGTGGGCGAAGAAACCGGGCTGGACCTTTCAAACGTGCCGCGCGGCAAGCGCTATTA
>NZ_JBFMHW010000079.1:0-650 GCF_040754745.1 Pseudomonas sp. SB113 | reverse complement strand
CGGAAACCATCAACGACAACGGCATGACGGCCAGCGTGGCCGAAGATGGTTACGCGATGTACGCGCTGATGAGAAAGCAGGAATTCGACCTGATTATTCTCGACGTGATGCTACCGGGCGAGGACGGCATCAGCCTTTGCCGCCGAATCCGCTCGGAAAAAACCATTCCGATCATTCTCCTGACGGCGCTCGGTGAAGAAGTCGACCGGATTGTCGGGCTTGAGGTCGGGGCCGACGACTACATCACCAAGCCGTTCAGTCCTCGCGAGGTGGTGGCGCGCATCCGCAGCATTCTCCGGCGCGCGTCATATGGTCTTGTGAGTAACAACAGGCAATGCCCGCTTCGCTTCGAGGGGTGGCAGATCGATCCGTTGCGCCGTCAGGTTCATGACCCGAGCAATGCCCGTGTAACGCTCACGACCACGGAGTTCGATCTCCTGCTCGCCTTTTGCCGCAATCCCGGGCGGATCATTACACGCGAAGAGCTTCTGGCGTTGACGCATTCGGGCCTTGCCGGACCGACCGAACGCAGCGTCGATGTCCATCTCAGCAGGTTGCGGCAAAAGATCGAGATCGATCCTAAGGAGCCGGTTCTTTTGAGGACGGTGAGGCTTGGCGGCTATCTCTTCACAGCCGCCGTAGAGGAAGCC
>NZ_JBFMHW010000078.1:0-652 GCF_040754745.1 Pseudomonas sp. SB113 | reverse complement strand
CTGATACCATGACCAGGAGCTGCTCGTTGTCATGCCAATGGGTTTTGCCGTCGAACTCTGCGTCAGGCGTCGTTTCCACCCGTACGGCGGACACCTTGTCGCCGCAGATTCCCCGGCGCGCGGAGCCGGCCCGCATGCCAGGAACGGGAGGATAGATGTTCCAGTCGATGATCATGGCTGCGGCCTTTCCGCTTCAGATATTGGGAACCAGGCCGCCATCAACGCGGATGACCGACCCGGTTACGTAGGAGGCCTTCGTGCTGGCGAGGAATGCGACAACGTCCGCATATTCCTTCGGGTCACCGTAACGGCCGATCGGGATAGAGGCCGTGCTTCGTCGGGCGATCTCCAAAACATCGACGCCTTCGCGCTTGGCTTTCTGCTCGTCGAGATAGGTGATCCGTCCGGTCGCGATGCGCCCCGGCAGTACGATGTTGGATGTCACGCCATCGCGTCCGACCTCGCCAGCGAGCGTCTTCGACCACCCTACTAGTGAAAGCCGAAGTGAGTTGGAGATGCCGAGATTAGGGATCGGAGCGACGATACCTGATGAAGTGGAGGTAATGATTCGGCCCCACCTACGCTCGCGCATTCCGGGGAGAATAGCATCGGTGATGGCAATGACAGACAGCACCATCGAACGGAAATAGAT
>NZ_JBFMHW010000077.1:0-663 GCF_040754745.1 Pseudomonas sp. SB113 | reverse complement strand
GCTGAATGGCCGCTGTCGCGCAAGTTCGGCTGCGTACCGGACATGGCCGTCGATGTGCTTCGCCATGCGAAGTCGCTCGGCCTCGACGCCTATGGTGTGTCGTTCCATGTTGGCTCGCAGCAGACCGATCTGGACGCATGGGACCGTGCGCTCGGCGACGCGAAGCGCGTTTTCGCAACGCTTGCCGAAGAAGGCATCACGCTGAAAATGGTCAATATGGGCGGCGGTTTCCCGACGCGTTACCTCAAGGACGTGCCGGTTGCGCAGGCCTATGGCCAGGCGATCTTCGGCTCGCTGCGCAAGCACTTTGGAAACACCATTCCGGAGACCATCATCGAGCCGGGCCGCGGCATGGTCGGCAATGCAGGCGTCATCAAGTCAGAGGTCGTCTTGATCTCCAAGAAGGCCGACAATGACAATGTGCGCTGGGTCTATCTCGACATCGGCAAGTTCGGCGGTCTGGCCGAGACGATGGACGAGGCGATCCGCTATCCGATCGTGACGCCGCGCGACGGCGATGCGGTTGCACCTTGCGTGCTTGCCGGACCGACCTGCGACTCGGCGGACGTGATGTATGAAAAGACGCCGTATCCGCTGCCGCTTTCGCTCACCATCGGTGACGAAGTGCTGATCGAGGGGACCGGCGCATACACCACGACATAC
>NZ_JBFMHW010000076.1:0-670 GCF_040754745.1 Pseudomonas sp. SB113 | reverse complement strand
CGCTATAAGGTCCGCCACCGTGTCGGCCATATGCGTAAGGCCCATATAGATGATGATGGGCTGGCCGGTGCGAGCAAGCGCTGTCCAGTCCGGCCTGTCGTCCGAGGCGGCGGCAAAGCCGGTGGCAAGGATGATCGCGCCGTTGACGCCGCGCACAGTGGCCGGAATGCCCGCCGAGGCAAGGCCGCCGAGCGCCGAAGTGATGCCGGAAAGCACGCGCCAGGGAATGTTTTCGCGGGTCAGCACCAGCGCTTCCTCCGCGCCGCGTCCGAAAACGAAAGGGTGCCCGCCCTTCAGCCGCACGACCTTGCGACCCTCGCGGGCCAGCTTTACCAGCAAAGCGTTGATGTCGCCCTGCGGGATCGACAGCCGCCCGCCGCGCTTGCCGACGAAGAATTTTTCGGCCTGGCTCGCGATGTCGACTATTTCGGGCGACACCAGCGCGTCATGCACCAGCGCGTCGGCTTGGGAAAGCGCCGAAAGCACATCGAGCGTCAGCAGTCCCGGATCGCCCGGACCGGCACCGGCAAGCCACACATGGCCGGGCTCGAGTTTCTTCGGCGTGTATTTCAGGCGGGCGATTGCTTTTTCGAGACTCATGAATGCCGCTTTCGCCGATGACGTAGGGCTCGCGCAAGCCTATAGAACGGATCATGAGCGAAGAAGAAAG
>NZ_JBFMHW010000075.1:0-693 GCF_040754745.1 Pseudomonas sp. SB113 | reverse complement strand
AAGCCGATGCGCACGATCCATTCGCTGGACAGGCGTTCGCGCAGACGCGCGCTGATCAAGGCGCCGAAAATCGCGCCAATGCCGAACGCGCCGAACAGCACGCCGTAAAGAAGCGGGCCGCCCTGCACGATGTCACGAGCGACCAGCGGCAGGAGGGCGAGAACGGAAATTGCGGTGAGGCCGAAAACGAAGCCGCGCAGCAGAACTTTTTCGATGTTGGGCGACATGGCGACGTAGCGAAGGCCGGCACCGATCGCCAGACCGATCGTTTCGCGGGGAAGGGGGCTTGGCGGGATTGCGGGCTTCCAGCGGAGGAGTACGTATATCTGTGCGAGATAGCTGGCGGCATTGACCGCGAATGCGGCGGCGGCACCCGCGGCGGCGACGATCGCGCCGCCGATGGCCGGGCCGACGCTGCGCGTCAGGTTGAAGCCCATGCTGTTCAGGGCGACCGCGGCTGGCAGATCAGCGCGCGGGACCATATCGCCCACGGACGCCTGCCAGGACGGATTGTTGAGCGCCGTGCCGCAGCCGATGAGGAAGGTGAAGGTGAGGAGCAGCCACGGCGTGATGACGCCCATATAGGCGGCGACCGTCAGCGAAACCGACACGATAAGCATGAAAAACTGCGCGACTAGCATCACCTTGCGGCGATTGAAATTGTCGGCGATGGCGCCTGATACGAGCGAAAAC
>NZ_JBFMHW010000074.1:0-694 GCF_040754745.1 Pseudomonas sp. SB113 | reverse complement strand
CTCCCCCTCAAGGGTGGAGATTATCTTGTCATGAACGAGCGGCACCAATTTCTGACGTTGCCGAATGAAGGCTGAGAGTTGTGTCAGCCAATCTCCCCCCTTGAGGGGGAGATGCCCGGCAGGGCAGAGGGGGGTGCTGTCCCGCCTACGTTTCTATTTGAAACGAAGCGCTCCAGATTTCGCAAGACTGTCGCAAAAGCCGGTTAAGGCTTGACGCAGAGGGGCTTTCGCGGAATGGCGATCAGCTTAACGATCTGCGAGCGCCAGCCTGAACACACAGCCGACCCCAGAGCCAAGTGAAGCCGCTACGGGATCTGTCCCGGAGGTCTTTGCGGCGTTTTTCAAACTGGGCCTGACCTCGTTCGGCGGGCCGCTCGCCCATATCGGCTATTTTCGCGATGCCTTCGTTCTGCGCAGGAAATGGCTGGACGAGGATGCTTATGCCGATCTCGTTTCGCTCTGCCAGTTTCTTCCCGGTCCGGCTTCCAGCCAGGTCGGCTTCCTGATCGGGGTGGGGCGTACCGGTGGCCTCGCCGGCGGCATTGCTGCCTGGATCGCGTTTACGCTGCCCTCCGTGCTGCTGCTGTTGGCTTTCGCCTATGGCGCGGCGAGTTTCGATGGGCCGATTGCGGAAGGTGTTCTACACGGTCTCAAACTCGTGGCCGTTGCAGTGGTTGCGCAGGCGATATGGGGC
>NZ_JBFMHW010000073.1:0-695 GCF_040754745.1 Pseudomonas sp. SB113 | reverse complement strand
CGATGTTGGCGATATCGTATCCGTAAGGTGAACAATGCAGCCCATGCGCGACGAGTTGAATGCCTTCCTCGATTTGCCGGATCGCCCAGTAAAAAGCGCGGAATTCGGGCCTTTGGCGGATATGCTGCTGGCCGTAAAAGACATTTACGACGTCAAAGGCTATCCGACTGGCTGCGGCAACCCGATGAAGGCCGGCGGCGAATCACTTCGCAGCGCACCCTAGGTCGAAAGCCTCCTCAATGCCGGTGCACTGTTTGCCGGAAAAACCCAAACCGACGAACTCGCCTTTTCGCTGATGGGCCTGAACGCGCATTTCCCGCCGCCCATCAATTCCGCCGCTCCCGACCGCGTCACCGGCGGTTCGTCTTCCGGCTCTGCAGCGGCAATCGCCGGAGCGCTGGCAGATATAGCGCTGGGCTCCGACACCGGCGGCTCGATCCGCGCGCCTGCAAGTTTTTGCGGCCTCGTCGGGCTGCGCACGACGCAGGGCCGCATTCCACTCGATGGCATCATGCCGCTTTCGCCAAGTCTCGACACGGTCGGCTGGTTTTCCCGCGACATCGGCACTTACGAAAAAGTTGGCGAAGTTCTGCTCGGACCGGATAAGGGCCAAAAAATTCCGCAACGCCTGCTCTTTGCAGAAGTGCTGGACGCGCTGGTTCTCGGCCCGGAGGAAGAGGCCGAATATCACGCGA
>NZ_JBFMHW010000072.1:0-701 GCF_040754745.1 Pseudomonas sp. SB113 | reverse complement strand
AGCGTCGTCACCTCGAACTGACCGCCAAGGGCAGCAGTCGTCATCGAGATCGGCACCTTGCAATAAAGGTCCGCCCCGTCGCGCTGGAAGAACTCGTGCGGCTTCACCGACAGGAAAATATAAAGGTCGCCAGAAGGCCCGCCTCGCATTCCCGCTTCGCCTTCATTGGCGAGCCGGATGCGGGTGCCATCTTCAATGCCTGCCGGAATGTTGACGGAGAGCGAACGTTCCTCTGTCACGCGGCCCTGGCCCGCGCATTTCGGGCAAGGATCCTTGATCGTCTGGCCGCGGCCGTGGCATTGCGGGCAGGTGCGCTCGACTGAGAAGAAACCTTGTGCGGCGCGGACACGACCGGCGCCCGCACACATCGAACATGTTGCGGGCTGCGTGCCGGGCTTCGCGCCGGAGCCTGAGCATTCGTCGCAGGCGATCGAGGCCGGAACCCTGATCTGCGCCGTCTTGCCATTAAATGCTTCTTCCAGCGAGATTTCCATATTGTAGCGCAGATCGGCACCGCGCTCGCGACCGCCGGAAGAGCGGCGCTGGCGTCCGCCCATCATGTCGCCAAAAATGTCTTCGAAAATATCCGCGAAACCGCCGCCGCCGAAGCCATTCTGCTGGAAGCCCGCGCCGCCGCCATTTTCAAAGGCCGCATGGCCGAAACGGTCATAGGCAGCGCGCTTCTGCGGGTCCTTCAGACA
>NZ_JBFMHW010000071.1:0-706 GCF_040754745.1 Pseudomonas sp. SB113 | reverse complement strand
ACATATCCACCGCGCCTTTTCGATAATGCGTGATGAAGGAGGTGATCGAGGTCGGGATGATGATGGCCAGCGACGTGCCGACGCAAAGCGGCATCCGCACTTCTTCGGGGACACCGACGAAGCGGAAAAGCTCGTAGAGGATCGGTACCGCCACCGCGCCGCCGCCAACGCCGAATATGCCCGCAAGCGCTCCCGTCAGCGCGCCCGCCGCAAGCAGCGCGATCAAAAGCCAGGACAGGTCGAAAAGCGAAATACCGAGCATTGCGTCACCGGGATGCGTGAAACCAAAAAGATGGCGTGAGCTTTAATTGCTTCACGCCGAAGGTGGGATAAAAAGCTGTTGGTCCAGCTAAAAAAGAAAGTCGCGTCGTCATCCCGCCGCGACTTCAATATATCGTCTCAGACGACGGTGACTTCGATCGAACCAATGCCGTCGACATGGCCCTTGAGAACGTCGCCTTTGCTGACCGCGCCGACGCCGGCAGGCGTTCCGGTCATGATGATGTCGCCCGGCTGAAGCTCGAACAGACCGGAAAGGTACGAAATCATTTCCGGTACTTTCCAGATCAACTGGTTGAGATCGCCGCTCTGGCGAACTTCGCCATTGACGGTCAGTTCGACCGCACCTGCGTCCGGGTGGCCGGTCTCGCTGACTGGCACCAGATGCGAGCAGGGAGCGGACGCCTCGAAAGCCTTGCCGACTTCC
>NZ_JBFMHW010000070.1:0-726 GCF_040754745.1 Pseudomonas sp. SB113 | reverse complement strand
GCACACCGCTTGCAGGCGATCCGCGATTTCGTCCGCAGACGACAGCCTTGCGCGCGGTCCTGCCCATGCTCGACGATCTGGTGGACGGCTCGTCCATCGCAACGCTTACCGATTTCATCCTGTCGCTCGCGCGCCCTGCGGCGACGGCACAAGCAATCTGGCGGGAGGTTTCCTGATGCAGAAAATCATCGACTCGCATTTCCACATCTGGCGGCAGCAGGATTTGCCGTGGCTGGTCGGAGATATGGTGCCGCGCATTTTCGGTCCCTACGAACCCATCCGCCGCGACTATCCGATAGAGGAATTCCTCGCCGACAATGAAGGCTCCGGCGTCGAGAAAGCCGTCTACGTCCAGACCAACTGGGCCAAGCAGGATTTCGAGAAGGAAGTCGCCTGGGTCCAGAAAACCGCAGAAGAAACCGGCTGGCCCCATGCCATTGTCGGCTATGCAGACATGAGTGTCGACGATGTGAGGCCGCAACTGGATCGGCTCGCGCGCTATCCGCTCTTGCGCGGCGTGCGTATGCAGCTTCATTGGCACGAGACGCCGGAATACCGCTTTGCTTCCGATGCCCGTCAGGTTGTCGATCCCGCCGTGCGGAAAAACGTTGCTCGTTTAAAGGATTATGGCCTTTCCTTCGACCTCCAACTCTTCCCGCAACAGATGCGCGACGGCGCTGATCTGGTCGAGGAAAACCCGGAGACGGATTTCATCCTGACCCATAC
>NZ_JBFMHW010000069.1:0-729 GCF_040754745.1 Pseudomonas sp. SB113 | reverse complement strand
ACGTATTCGCGGCGATGATTACAAATTGTGAGATTGGCAATCGAACAAAGAAAAACCCCGCCGGTTTCCCGACGGGGCTTTTTAAAAACTATGAAATGAAATTCCTAGAAAACAGCAAGGTATTTCAAAAGCGAGATGATGCCGATCACGATAACGATGATCTGGACGATCTGTTTGGCGCGTCCATCGATAGGCAGGCGCTGCACCAGATACAGGATGAGAACGATAACGAGAAAGGTGATTAGTGCACCGATCAATACTGAAGAAGCCATGAACCCCACTCCGGTTGGCTGGCCTTGCGGCCGGTAATGCATAAACTATGCACTCCTAAACGGGAAAATGTTCATTGGGGTCCATGGCTTGCGCTCAAACGGCTGGAAATTTCCGGCTAACAAAGGGCGAGGACGCCAGGCCGAAGCGCCAGGGCATTTCGGCAGCACGGGTGATGCCTATGCGCGTCGCGACAATTACTTCGCGAGGATCTTGCGCAATCTCCAGGGAAAATGGCGGTCGATAAAGCGGCAGTGCATTCAATTCGATGTCTATGCCGAGCGCCTGACACAGCCTGCCTGGTCCTGAACACAGATTTCGCAGCGGGACATTTCCTCGCCGGGCTTCCATCGCCGGGATGCCGCGCGTTGGTGCCAGAGCGCGCAGCAGGACTGCGGAGCCGGGCATGCACACGAAATTCATGCACCAGTGGATGCCGTATGAGCGGTAGACATAGGC
>NZ_JBFMHW010000068.1:0-741 GCF_040754745.1 Pseudomonas sp. SB113 | reverse complement strand
ACAAAAAGATTGCCCGAATTTTGCCACCGCGCATTAGCGCCCGAGACTGTCACTGTGCCGCTGGAGCCGTCGTAGAGACCGATATAGGCCTCGCGGTTGGTAACCGTGCCGCCAGCCCCGATAGTCAGCGTGCCGTTGGACCCGTCAAATTCGCCGACCCACAGACCCCCCGTATTCTGCCACCGTGCATTCGCGCCCGAAACCGTCACTATGCCGTTGGAGCCGTCGTGGATGCCGATGTCGCCGTCGGTGCTTGTAACTGTGCCACCCGCATCAATGGTCAGCACGCCCGTTCCAATGGTCCCGATGGAAAGGGAACCGACATTCCATTGGGAGGTGGGTGAGGGGAATGCAGGGTTGATGTCGCCAGTGGCTGTAATGCTTTGGCCAAGGGCATAGCCGCTGGCTGCCAAGAGCGCTATAATCGATACCCCGGCCAGTCCGCGCTTTGATGTGAAAGCCTGTTCCATTCCCCGTCACGACTTCTCGGCCCGTCACTCTTTGATTTTCATCGCGCGTGTGTGCGAGCATCGGTTGCCACGCGCGCCCCGATCTCATTCAGAAGGCGCGCATAGGTCAATCTTAATACATCTTCACCGGGCAAAATGACTGGCTCTTTCGACGTTTTGAGATGATTTGCCCGCTCGATGTGCTAACATATACTATGCCCCATCTTCACCTCCATGTTGATCACAGCACGAGAGCCGCCGACCGGATTGCGCTGTGGCGCGACGTGATGGG
>NZ_JBFMHW010000067.1:0-754 GCF_040754745.1 Pseudomonas sp. SB113 | reverse complement strand
ACTCTTCGCATTGGTCGAAGGATCTCGATAATGCCGAGAACAAGCAATATGTCGAAGCCTTCAAGGCCGAATATGGCCGCCTGCCTTCGCTCTACGCGACGCAGGGCTACGACACGGCAAACCTGATCCTGGCTGCCATGTCGAAGGCCGACGTGAAGGACAAGGACGCGTTCCGTGCGGCACTCAAAGCGGCTGATTTCAAGTCGGTGCGCGGCAAGTTCACCTTCAACACCAACAATCACCCTATCCAGGACATCTATGTCCGCGAGGTGATCAAGGAAGACGGTGTGCTGACCAACAAGATCGTGGAAACGACCTTCACCGACCATAAGGACGCCTACGCGGCTGAATGCAAAATGTGAGATGGCGTTCCCCCGATTTACGGGGAGTATCGCACATCGAGTTCGACCCCCACTCCGTCGCGCTTCGCGCGCCACCTCTCCCCCGATCGACGGGGGAGAGGAAATGCCAAGGCTGGCTCCTTTCCTCTCCCCTTTTGAGGGGAGAGGTGCCGAGCAAAGCTCGGCGGAGTGGGGGTAAGTCGTGCCGTATGCGATTGCCCTGCTATCAATGTTCGCCCTTTCCAATCGAACACCCGAACTGATGGAATCTGATCCTTGTCCACGGCGCTCCTGATTGAGCAACTTCTGAACGGTCTGCAGTTTGGCGTGACGCTGTTTCTGATGGCGGCGGGGCTGACGCTGATTTTTGGCGTGATGGGCTTGATCAATCTCGCCCATGGCTCGCTCTATAT
>NZ_JBFMHW010000066.1:0-758 GCF_040754745.1 Pseudomonas sp. SB113 | reverse complement strand
ATGGTGCAGGCGTGCTCAAATTACGCAAAACGGGAAGTGACACCCTTCGTGCAGGCGGGTTAAGCACCTACTCAGGTGGTACGGAGATTAGTTACGGCATCATTGAGATGTCACACGCCGACGCGCTCGGGACCGGCGCGATTGAGTTCACGTCGAACGGGGCCTCCGCTGCAAGTTTGGCTTTCCGCCTGACCGACGAGAGCATTTCCGTCGCTAACGACATGATCATCACTGGCAATGCGGGCGCGATGTTCAATGTCGACGCTGGTCGCTCTGCAACGCTTAGCGGTAATATTTCCGGGGGGGAGCTGATCAAGTACGGCTATGGAACACTTACGTTGACCGGCCAGAACACCTACACAGGCGGAACGGGCATTCAGTACGGAACGCTCGTTGTTGACAGTGCCGGTGGTCAAGGTGCGATTGCCGACAACTCCACACTGACAGTCGGAGCATTTGGCACGCTTCGGCTCGCGCAAAGCGAGGTCATCGATCGTGTGGTCGCCAACGGTCGAACCGTCCTCGACAGTGGCACAAGGCTCACCGTGGGGCTATTTGGCGGTAATTCCGAGTTTCGCGACATAATTTCCGGCGATGGTATGTTGGTAAAGGAAGGCACCGGTTCACTCGAACTGATTACCGGTTCGAGTTTCACCGGCGGCACATTCATCAATGGCGGAAGAGTTCTTGCGGCTAGAAACCAATCATTCGGGACGGGATCGGTCAATTTCAACCGGCCGCCGAACGGCCACAACGTC
>NZ_JBFMHW010000065.1:0-776 GCF_040754745.1 Pseudomonas sp. SB113 | reverse complement strand
GCTGTGCACCGACACGGCGACCGGCCGGCGTTCCGAGATAGGACTGAAAGACGGTCAAGACCGGCTCCAGCACCGAAACGCAAGGCAGACCCATCTCCGCACACCGCGCATCAATGCGCCCGGCGAGAGCCTGATCCACGACAGTGTAAAGAACTATGCCGGGTTCTTCTTCAATATCGTCGAAAACTTTCATTAACTGTTTGTCTGTACGAATGAGCGGGTAGATGTGCTCGATGGCGCGCGCATCCTTGTATTGGGCGGCGGCCGCACGGCCTGCAGCCAAGAGAGTTTCGCCGGTGGCGTCCGAAATAAGGTGCAGATGAAAGAAACTCTGCGGCTTGTTCACAGGCATGCCCCGGTTCTGTGGTCTGGTGTGGATAAGTCGGCGCTGTCGTGCCGCGCTTTCGGCCGGACTGTATCAGATAGCGACTTGTCCACAATTGGTGCTGCTGTCTGTATCGCGATGGCCCTGTGGATGATGTCGGGGACTTCGGAAACTTGTTCGATGTTCCACGTGAATCATGATCAAATGGATGTCTGGCTAAGTATTTGAATTTGCAACCGATGTGGCGCTTATCCCCGTAATTAGGTCTTCATGCCTACAAACGGGGCGCGACAATCTGCAGTCTCGCGGCGCGTGGCGGATTCGGGATAAGTCGTAATCACCGATTCCAACAGAGTCTAAGAATCAGAAGACTCTCTTTCATAGAAATTTTATTTAAAGATAGGCTTTCGGGTTTGGAGGCTTGATGTCCGTAAAACGCCCTATGCTCGAA
>NZ_JBFMHW010000064.1:0-777 GCF_040754745.1 Pseudomonas sp. SB113 | reverse complement strand
CATCACGATAGCTGCAGTGGCGAAGGCAAAGCTGAATTCCAGTTCGGAATAGCCTGCGCGTTCGATCAGCACACGCGGAGCCGTCGAAAAGAACACGAAGAACGTTCCCATGGCTGCGCTGAATGCCAGCGTATAGGCCCAGAACGCACCGCTTCTAAGAATTGGCAGCATCGAGCGTCGAACAATCGCTGCGCTCTGCGGCCGTGTCTCGTGCCATCTTAGAAAGGCGTTGATGATCGCCGGTACGGTTACAGCCGCAAGGACAGCAAAGATTGCCCGCCATCCGAAATTGTCTGCAATCATCGCTCCGAGACTCGGACCGAGTGCCGGAACAAACGCCAGCATCGAACCGAACAGGCTGTAAATAACCACGCTTTCCGGCCAGCCAAGCAATACGGGGCGCCGCCCGACGCGATCGGAAATCGGGCCGAAGACGATTTGCCCCACACCCAGAATGAGCATGTAAAGGCTCAAACTGAGCTGCACGACGCCTGGGCTGGTATCGAGGACGCCCGGCATGGCCGGAACAACAGGAAGATAAATATCCATCGCCAGAGAGGCGAGGATGTCGAAAGGCGCCATCAGCAAAAGTGCTGCCGGCAAGGTGTAGGCCCATACAGGGCTTTTCATAGGCATGATGAAGCATCCGCTCAAATGAGAACATCTGGGCGGCGTCTGCCTGTCAGCATTGGCTGGAGAGTTCGACAGGACGCCGCAACAACAAAAAGAGCTGTTGCGGCTTACTTATCCGACGACTTGGTGGCTCCCATGCCTATG
>NZ_JBFMHW010000063.1:0-830 GCF_040754745.1 Pseudomonas sp. SB113 | reverse complement strand
GCGTTGCATTTGCCGCGAACAGCACAGTCAAGCATCCGAGTACGTAGCGCAGATCGTATACGCTATGACCAAATGGCCGCCGAAAGTGGACCAGTGTGGTCCTTCAACGAATTGACAGGCGACTGCGATGAAGGTTAACGGCGGGTCGACAATAAGGAAAAGTCCTCAATGCCTTTGGTTAGTGTAATCATGCCTGCGTACAATGCCGCAGCGACGATTGCATCTGCGATCGAGTCGGTAAAGCGGCAAACGATTGAAGATTGGGAACTCCTGGTGGTGGATGACTGGTCATGCGATAGCACCGCGCAAATCATCGAGGATTATTCCCGCCTTGATAGCCGTATCAGAGTGTTACGCACTGAACGAAACAGCGGAAGCCCCGCAATACCGCGAAATGTTGCCACGCGTGCGGCGTCTGGAAGGTACATCGCCTTTCTCGATGCCGATGATGTCTGGCTACCGCAGAAACTGGAACGGCAAACGCAGGCAATGCGCGATACGAACGCTGTCATCTGCTGTTCGGGCTATACCGTTATTGATCCATTCGGCCAGAAAATCGGGGCTTTTGTCCCGCCGCGCCGCGCCGGATATCGAGAACTTCTCAAGCGCAACACAATCGGTTGCCTGACCGTTGTCTATGAAACGAAGAGATTCGGAAAGCGGGAATTTCCTAACAGAGGGCACGAGGATTACGCGCTGTGGCTAGATATGCTTCGCGAAGGTGAATCTGCACTAGGCTTGCCCGAAAAACTCGCCTCTTATCGCCTGATGCCAGGAAGCGTATCTTCCGACAAACTCAAGGTCGCTCGCTTTTTTTGGCACATATATCG
>NZ_JBFMHW010000062.1:0-969 GCF_040754745.1 Pseudomonas sp. SB113 | reverse complement strand
GCTTCATAGCGATAGCGATTCATCAGGCGTCCCGTGTTACGCGCAGGATTTCTTCCGGCGCGGTGGCGCCACTGCGCACCCAGCGCTCACCGTCTTCACGCATGCTGAACATCCCCGCACGGCGCGCCGCCACGCGCAGATCCTGCTCGCCGGCGCCCTGGTGGATCAAGCTACGCACCTCGTCGTCGACGCAAAACAATTCATGGATACCGGTCCGCCCGCTGTAGCCAATCTGATTGCACTGCGCGCAGCCCACCGGGCGCCAGGTGCCAGGCGCGGCGGGGTCTTCCTGTTTGCAATGCGGGCACAGGCGGCGGACCAGGCGTTGCGCCAGGACGCCCAGCAGTGACGAGGCCAACAGGAATGGCTCGACGCCCATATCGATCAGGCGGTTGACCGCCGACACCGCATCGTTGGTGTGCAGGGTCGCCAGCACCAGGTGCCCGGTGAGCGAGGCCTGCACCGCGATTTGCGCGGTCTCCAGGTCGCGGATTTCACCGATCATGATGATGTCCGGGTCCTGGCGCAGGATCGCCCGCAGCGCCAGGCCGAAGGTCATGTCGATCTTGGCGTTGACCTGGATCTGGCTGATGCCCGGCAGGTCGTATTCCACCGGGTCTTCCACGGTGAGGATATTGCTGGTGCTCGCATCCAGCCGTGCCAACGCGGCGTACAGGCTGGTGGTCTTGCCGCTGCCCGTGGGCCCGGTGACCAGCACGATGCCGTGGGGCTGGCGAATCAGGGTGTCGAGGCGGGCGAGCAACTGCGGCTCCATGCCCAGGGTCTCCAGTTGCAAGCGCCCGGCCTGTTTGTCGAGCAGGCGCATCACCACGCGCTCGCCATGCCCGGTGGGCACCGTCGAGACACGAATGTCGATGGGTCGCCCGGCCACGCGCAGGGCGATACGCCCGTCCTGGGGCAGGCGTTTTTCGGCGATGTCGAGCTGGGCCATGATCTTGATCCGCGACA
>NZ_JBFMHW010000061.1:0-1175 GCF_040754745.1 Pseudomonas sp. SB113 | reverse complement strand
GGTCCGTAAAAAGTGATGGCAGAAATAGACGTCAAACAAGCCATCGCTTTCAGCGTTAGGGCGTATTGCGATGTGTTGCCCAAGCAGTCCTTTGGCGATGCTGAAGTAGCGTTTCTGAAAGCGAAATCGACTGTCATACACCTTGGCCAACACATCATCCGGACCATATTCAAACTCTGGCAGCTGCTGCGGATACGCCCAGGGGCTGCTCCGATAGCGGTCCATAGGCACCTTGTAGCCCAGCGCCTGATGGGGGCGCTGCAGGTTATAAACCTCACGCCATCGATCAAAAGCCGATTGAGCGTCCATTAGCGTGGAAAAATGACGCCCATCCAGCACTTCTGCTTTGAGCGAGCGGTGGAAACGTTCGATCTTTCCATTGGTTTGAGGATGGCGAGGACGGCTGAAACTGATCCGGATCCCCAGGCGAATCAGCCAGATACTCAGCTCTGTCACTTCACCCGGATTGCGTGGCGAGCCCCAAGGTGGGCCGTTATCGACGTTGATACGCGCCGGCAAGCCATAGCGTTGGAAAACCTCGATCATCCTCTCCTTCACCGTGGCTCCCCGTTCGTTGTCACAAGCCTCAATGGCTAGGCTGAACCGAGAATGATCGTCCAGCAGGGTCAGGGGATGGCATCGACCTTGTTGCAGCGCAAAATGCCCTTTGAAATCCATCTGCCAAAGATCATTAGGCGCGTCGTGTTCAAATCTCAGCGTTGCCGATTGCTCTCTCTGAGAAGGCTGGATCAGGCCGTGCCGGTGCAAGACATTGGTGACGGTGCTGGGGGCGATACGCTTTTCCAACAGGCTGCTAATCGTGCGTCCGCCCCATGCCGGATGGGCCTGCCTAAGGGCGACGACTTGCGCCTCCATGGCGGCCTGGGTCAGTTTTGGGCTGGTCGCGGGTCTGCGGGATTTTTCTTGCAGGCCAGGCTGACCGTGCGCCTTGTAGCGATCTAGCCACTTGTAGGCTGTTTGCGGGCTGATGCCGAATCGTCGACACAGCTCACGTTTATTGCTGCCGGGTTGCCGTGCTAAGGCAACGAACTCTTCTTTCAGGCTCATGGCATCTCTCGTGGTCCAGGGCATGATGGCTTTCCGGCGAAATTGGCTCGCTGGAAAGTGTCCACCATGTCCCCGCACACCCGTCAACCATGTGTCCGGTCCGTACA
>NZ_JBFMHW010000060.1:0-1243 GCF_040754745.1 Pseudomonas sp. SB113 | reverse complement strand
GCTCGACAGCTGCTTGTATCTCGACTATCGCTCCGTCAGGAGTAATAGTTCTCGACTGATCATCGAGGGAGGGGCTTGGAAGCCGCACAGCTGCTTAGGCTTTTAGCCTGTAACGTAGATCGGGCTCCAACCCTCCACACTCACTCGTGTAATTCGTACGGTATCTTAGGCCCGCCTTCGGCGAGAGCCTGCATTTGCAAGCTTGGACAGAGTGCAGTGATGATCGTAATCGACCTGATTGGGAGAGGGGTATGACCAGTTTCGTTGGCGTAGATGTTGCTAAAAACACGTTTGATATTGCTACACACCTGCCAAACGGCAAGCACAAAACCAAGGCCAAGCTGAGCAACGATGCCAAGGGTTTCAAAGAGTTTGAAGCCTGGTTGAACAAGCATGTTGAGTCTTCTGCGTTGATCGTGATGGAAGCAACCAGTGTCTATCACTTAGAGCTTGCTGAGTTCGTTTACAACAAGGGTTATCAAGTCTGCGTCGTCAATCCAGCCACAGCTCATTCGTACGCTGGAAGCGAACTTCGTCGGATCAAAACCGATAAAAGCGACGCCAAATTACTTGCCGACTTCGCCCGGGAAAAAAATGAAAAGCTGAAGCTTTGGGCACCAGAACCACTGAGGTATCGCCAGTTGAAAGCCATGGTTCGTCGTCTGGATGACCTTCAGGAGATCGAGCAAATGGAGCGTAATCGACTCGAAGTGTCCGATGAAAAGGTCAAGGCCTCCATCAACTCGGTGTTGCGGCATATCGAAAAAGAGATCACTGAAACGCATAAAACGATAAAAAAACACATTGATGATGACCCGGACATGCGCCAGATGCGCGACTTGATCGTCACCATCGATGGCATCGGGCAGAAAACGATTGAGCGGCTGCTGGCCGAGCTGGGCGACCTACGTAAGTACGACGATCCTCGTAAACTGGTTGCAGCTGCGGGTCTTAACCCTAAGCTCCATGATTCAGGCCAGTTAAAGGGGCGCTCGACGATCTCAAAAATTGGTTCGGTACGCGTACGGGCGGGTCTCTACATGCCAGGTCTTGTTGCGTTGAAACATAACGAGGCGATCAAAGCCATGAAGGACCGCTTGAAGGCCAACGGCAAGGCCCCCAAGCAGATCATTTGTGCTGCGATGCGCAAGCTGCTGCATTTTGTTTACGCCGTGCTCAAGTCGGGCCAGCCTTATGACCCGAATTTTGCTCTTGTCCGGTGAGGTTCAAGACGGTATCTACG
>NZ_JBFMHW010000059.1:0-1268 GCF_040754745.1 Pseudomonas sp. SB113 | reverse complement strand
CCAAAAGTAACCATGGACCTGTCCCGTGACAACGGACGCCAAGAAGCTGGTTATCCAGTCTTCTGCCTCAAGCCCTTTGCATATTCGTTCGGAGAACGATATCCGAGGGCTGAGTGCAGGCGACTGCTGTTGTAAAACCCATGCACATAGCTGGCGATTGATAGCTGTGCCTGTTTTTTGGTGGGGTAAACTCCGCAAGCTTCCTCTCTCTTCAGAGTAGCGAAAAAGCTCTCGGCCACCGCGTTGTCCCAGCAATTTCCTTTTCGACTCATGCTCTGTTTGAAGTCCTTCTTGGCCAACGCCAGACGGAACTTACTGCTCGCGTACTGACGGCCCTGATCGGAGTGGAACACTGCCCCGCTGGTGCCAGAACAGGCGCTCCAGGCATTCAGAAACGCGCTCTCGACCAAACCATCTGGCATGCGGTCCGACAAGCTATAACCCAGGATCTGGCGGGTCTGGATGCTCAACACTACGGCCAGATACAACCAACCCTCTCTGGTTGGGAGATAGGTGATATCACTGACCCAAGTCGGCGTGGGGTTATCGATAGAGAACTGACGGTCCAGCACATTGCTCGCGACCGGCAGGTGATGGTGGCTGTCAGTGGTACAGGGCCTGAAACCGCCTTTGGACTTCCCCTGTATACGCTCCTCCTGCATCAACCGCCTGACCCGTTTGTGGCCCACTGCATACGATTTCTGACGCAAGGCTGCCACTAACCGTGGCCGACCGTAGGTGTTTCGACTGGCCGCATAGACGCTGCGCAACTCAATGCGAATTTGAGCGTCAGGATCAGGACGAGGCTGCCTGTGCATGTAATCGTAAAAACCTGAACTCGAGACTTCCATCACCCGGCACAAGACACGTATCGGGTATTGAGTCCGTTCAGCGGCGACGAAGGCGTATCTCACTTGGACTCTCTGGCGAAGAATACCGCCGCCTTTTTTAGGATTTCACGCTCCATTTTCAGCTCGGCAACCTCGGCTCGCAGGCGCGCAAGCTCGCTGTCTTCCTGGGTGATGGGCTTGCGTTCGGGCGAGCTCAACGGCTGGCCCCTACGCGAGGCGTCCACCCAATTGTCGAGTGTTTTGACGGACATCTCTAGCTGGCGGGCGGCTTCGGTTCTGCCGACGCTTTCAGCTAGCGCAACCGCTTGAGTCTTGAACTCATCGGTGTAGTTACGGCGAGTAGATGGATACATGGCAACCTCCAAGAGAACGATTTAAGTATCGCTTCTTGGCGTCCGTTGTCACGGGACAGGTCCA
>NZ_JBFMHW010000058.1:0-1314 GCF_040754745.1 Pseudomonas sp. SB113 | reverse complement strand
GGTCAGCGCTGCCGCGAGCATGGCGCCGACAATCACAATCGCCGAAATGGCGTTGGTCACTGCCATCAGCGGCGTGTGCAGTGCGGGGGTTACGTTCCAGACCACGTGGTAACCGACATAAATCGCCAGCACAAAGATGATCAGGTTGTAGATACCGGGGGAGATAAGCTCTTCCATCGTCTGAATCCCTGCTTAGGCGTTTTTGCGGATGACTTGGCCGTCGCGGCACATCAGGCACGCGGCGACGATGTCGTCTTCGAGGTTGATTTCAAACTGCCCTTCCTTGTTGAAGACCAGCTTCAGGAAGTCCAGCAGGTTGCGCGCATACAAGGCCGATGCATCGGCGGCGACCGCGCCGGCCAGGTTGGTCGGGCCGCAGATGATCACGCCGTTCTCAACCACCACCTGATCGGCGACGGTCAGCGGGCAGTTGCCACCCTGGGCAGCGGCGAGGTCAATGACCACCGAGCCGGGCTTCATCTGCGCGACAGTGTCGGCGCTGAGCAAGGTCGGCGCTTTACGGCCGGGGATCAGGGCGGTAGTGATGACAATATCGGCTTGCTTGGCGCGCTCATGCACGGCCAGGGCCTGGCGTTGCATCCAGCTGGTCGGCATCGGGCGGGCGTAACCGCCTACACCGACGGCGCATTCACGCTCTTCGTCAGTTTCGTATGGCACGTCGACGAATTTGGCGCCGAGGGATTCGATCTGCTCTTTTACCGCGGGGCGCACGTCGGATGCTTCGATCACTGCGCCCAGGCGTTTCGCCGTGGCGATGGCTTGAAGGCCTGCCACACCGGCGCCGAGGATCAGCACGCGCGCGGCTTTGACGGTGCCTGCGGCGGTCATCAGCATCGGCATGAAGCGCGGGTAATGATGGGCGGCCAGCAACACGGCTTTATAGCCGGCGATGTTGGCCTGGGAAGACAGCACGTCGAGGCTCTGGGCGCGCGAGGTACGTGGAGCCGCTTCCAGCGCGAAGGCAGTGATGCCCTGCTCGGCCAGCTTGGCAATGGTTTCGTTGCTGAACGGATTGAGCATGCCCACCAACACGGTGCCGCTTTTGATCAGCGCCAGCTCGCTGTCGCTGGGGGCGACCACCTTTAGGATCAGCTCGGCGCCAAACGCATCGCTGGCACTGCCAATGGTTGCGCCTGCCGTTTCATAGGCACTGTCGACGATGCTGGCTTTGATACCGGCTCCGCTTTGAACAGTGACCTTATGGCCCTGGCCGATCAGCTTCTTGATGGTTTCCGGGGTGGCAGCCACCCGCGTTTCACCGGTCTGGGTTTCGAGAGGAACACCAATGTGCAC
>NZ_JBFMHW010000057.1:0-1356 GCF_040754745.1 Pseudomonas sp. SB113 | reverse complement strand
CCTGGGGGTGGCTGGTTTGGGGGCGCGTCTGACACACCGCCGACGCAGCCTCGCCAAGGCTCGACAGCTGCTACGCAGGGGGCTCGGCTCAAGATGTGCAGAGACTTATGCCCCGATGGCGGTGGGTCAGCTAAGTGATGTATCAACTGACACTCAGCCATCGGGGGCTTGCCCTAATGCCGTTCAGTTAAGGCTTTTTGTAGGAGCGAGCTTGCTCGCGAAGAACTCAGGGCCACCGTGCTTATCGAGAATGAACGCGTTGCCTGGGCGTTTTTCGCGAGCAAGAACTAGGCGTCCCCCTCGCTCCTACAGTGAATCACTTTCGCTTAACTGACTGGCATTAGGGCAAGCCCCCTCCCACATTTGCTCACTGGTGTCTATGAGATTGCGGTCCCAAAAAGGGACTGATCAGTCCCTGCTTGGGACCTTTTCCAGCGAAGGGCTGACCTGCTCCAGCGCCCGTTCCACCAGCAACTGCCCCAACTCGGCCATTTGCTGGATCCCGAGCATGATGGCGCGCTGGGAAGTGTCCAGGTCGAAGGCCAGGTTGCAGGTGAGTGCGTTGAGGGAGGACAGGGTTTCGCTGGCGTTGACCAGCAGGGTTTCGGTGTTTTGGTGGGGGTTTACGGTGAAGAGGCTTGCGGGCGGATTGGGGGTAGGTTTGACCATGATTTACAACTCCGATATGTGATGGAAACTGCCCTCTTCCGCTTGCACGCGAATTAAGGTGGCAGCTGTGCGCAGGTGTGCAAGACCGGGCATATCGGACCCCGGCAGACCCCGAAGGATCTCCCACGCACAGCCGCCATAACAAATACAGCAGGCATAAAAAACGCCCGTTGAATGGCTATGGGCGTTGGTGCGCCGACATGTAACCGGACTTGCACGTCCGTGTCACCGTTTTTTGCGATGACGGGACGAAGACTAGGCGCGCAGGCTGCACGCGACAAGTTCATGCACGGCCCAAAATCTTGCAGGAAAAATCCGAAGGCTGGTCACACCTCTCAAGCGCAAAGCGCTTCCTGTGGCGAGCGGGCTTGCCACACAGAATATTCCGACAAGGTTTTGCCGGCGTAAGTACTGCGCAGCTATGGCTATCGATGCAAAGCGCCTACGACTTATGGCAGGCAGAGCATCGGGAGCAGCCGTTGATTGAGCGGTTTGCGCGGATTGATTGAGGGCTTAAGCAAGTCTCCCTGCGTAGCAGCTGTCGAGCCCCGGCGAGGCTGCGTCAGCGGTGTGTCAGACGGGCCGCAAACGCAGCCTCGCCGGGGCTCGACAGCTGCTTGTATCTCGACTATCGCTCCGTCAGGAGTAATAGTTCTCGACTGATCATCGAGGGAGGGGCTTGGAAGC
>NZ_JBFMHW010000056.1:0-1485 GCF_040754745.1 Pseudomonas sp. SB113 | reverse complement strand
ACCTCAAGGGCGCCAACCTGCGCAACCAGGACTTGAGCAAAATGAACCTGGCCGGCGCCGACCTGCGCGAGGCGGATTTGCGCCATGCCAACCTCGACCTGGCCAACCTGGAAAAAGCCCAGCTGCAAGGCGCCAACCTGACCCGCGCCAGCCTGCAACAAAGCAACCTGCGCCTGGCCAACTTCAGCGGCGCCACGCTGATGGCGATCCAGGGTTGGGGCCTGTTCGCCCAGGGCGCGCAGTTCGAAAACGCCAACCTCAGCGCGGCCTACCTGCAATTTGCGCGACTGTCGGGGGCGAAAATGCACAAGGCCAACCTGCGTGCGGCCGACCTGGAAATGACCTGGCTGAGCAAGGCCGACCTGCAAGGTGCCGACCTCAGCGACGCCAATCTGCAGGAAGCCAAGTTCGGCGAGAGCAACCTTGAAAACGCCACCCTGACCGGTGCGCGGCAACATTATGGGAATTTTCAGGATGCGAATATGGAGGGCTGCCAGGATTGCCCAACGACCTGGGATCGCTGAAACGACGCCATTAAAATGTGGGAGCAAGCCCCCTCCCACAGTGGATTTGTGCACACCCGGTTATCCAACCACCCGCACCACCCCCATGTCGATCCCCAGGTGAACCAGCTCGGCATGGGAACTCACCTGCAATTTGCTCTTGAGCAAGGTCAGGTGATTGGACACGGTCTTGCTGCTGATATTCAGCTGGTCGGCAATCGCGCGCGTCGGCGTGCCCCTGGCCAGCATCAGGAAAATCTCCAGCTCACGCGGGGTCATGCCCTGCAAGCGTTGATCGCTGGGGGAATAGGCCAGTTCGGTGGCCAGGGCCTGTTCGATGTAGGCATGGCCGTCGAGGATGCGCCGCACCGCTTCGATCAACACCTCGGGCGCCGAGCTTTTGGTCAGGTAACCCGAGGCCCCGGCGTCCAGGGCCTGGCGCACCAGGGGCAGTTCGTCGTGCATGCTGAAAAACAGCACGCGCAGTTGCGGCAGGCGCTGGCGCAGGCGACGCGTGGTTTCCAGGCCGCTGATGCCCGGCAGGCCGAAGTCCATGATCACCAGGTGCGGCAGCGCTTCCTGGACCCGGTTCAGCGCTTCTTCACCACTGGCCGCCTCGCGCACCTCAACGGCTGGCAGCAGCGCGCGCAGCAGGCTGGCATAGCCCTGGCGCACCACGGCGTGGTCATCCACCAACAGAATATTCATGGTGCCTCCAACGGCATGTTCAAGGCCAACGCCCAACCGGCGCCGGGGTGGCTGATGATCTTCAATTCGCCGCCCAGGCAGCGGGCGCGTTCGGCCATCGAATACAGGCCCACGCCGGGTCGCTGGGGCGTGTCTGCACCACGCCCGTTATCGCGCACCCACAGGCGCAGGCGCGAACCGCGATGTTGCAGGCGCACGTGCACCTGGCTGGCGTCGGCATGGCGCAGGATGTTGGTCAGGGCTTCCTGGAGCAGGCGGTACAGATGGGTCTTGC
>NZ_JBFMHW010000054.1:0-2321 GCF_040754745.1 Pseudomonas sp. SB113 | reverse complement strand
AAGTTCGCCGTGCCGTTGAAGTTCGCGTTTGGCTTGAAGTACACGGTGGCTTCGCCGTTGACCGCGTTAATAGCGCCGGTCACCGCTTTGGTCATGGCCGCGTCGGTGTAGAAGGTGCCATTGGTTGGCGTGCCGACAGTGAAGGATTTCACGTTCACCAGGCCATCCACGTCGGTCGCGCTCAGCTTGACCGCGATACCTACACTTGGGTCTTCAGCACCGGTCGCGGTAGTCGCCGCTGCAACCGGCGCGTCGTTGACCGGAGTCACGGTGATGGTGCCGTTAGCCGCTGGCGAGGTCAGTACGTTGCTACCGTCAGCGTTGCCGCTGTCGGTGGCCGTGTAGGTGAAGTTCGCCGTGCCGTTGAAGTTCGCGTTCGGCTTGAAGTAAACCGTGGCTTCGCCGTTGACCGCGTTAATAGCGCCGGTCACCGGTTTGGTCATGGCCGCATCGGTATAGAAGGTGCCATTGGTCGACGTGCCGACGTTGAACGACTTGACGTTGGCCAGACCATCGACATCGGTGGCGGACAGCTTGACCGCGATCCCGACACTTGGGTCTTCAGCACCGGTCGCCGTGGTGACGATCGCCACTGGCGCATCGTTGACCGCAGTGACCACGACGCTCACCTTGCCAGTCGTGACTTCTTCAACCTGCGTGCTCAACTCTTTGGCTGTTGCCGTCACAGTCAGATCGAAATTGGCCGTCGCATCCTTGGCCGGAGTGACGGTCAAGGTAGCCAGGTTCCAATTGCTGACATCGTACTGGGTGGTCGCACCCGTCGAGGTATAGCTGTGGCCCGTGGCGCCGTCGGTAATTACAGCGCCTTCAGGCAGGCCGCTGATTTCTACCTTGTGCGATTCCGACTGGTCATTGTCGACAAACGTGGTCGTGATCGGGCTGATCTTGATCGCACTGTCTTCCAGGCCGTGGTTGTAAACGTAGCCGGTGTAATAGCCTTCTCCGTTGACCACGTGAGCATCGTCAAAGACCGCCCCGGCGGCTTTCAACGCGTCCAGGCTGGTATAGGTCTGCACGCCGCTGCTACCCAACGCCATTGACGGGCCGCTGTTGATCGAGACATTGACGTCGTAGTTGCCCGGGCCGGCCTGGTTGTAGTGATAGATGTCGAGGGTGTAATAACCCGACTCTGTCGGCGTAAAGGGCGTTGCGTTGATCCCGCTGCCCTGGCTCCAGGTCTCGGTCGACACCAACTTGCCGCCGACGGTAACCGCCATGCTGTCATCGGCGCTGCCGGTGAAGCTGTAGCTCTTGCCGGCTTCCAGGTAAATCAGGCCAGAGACTTTGGTCGCAGTGTGCTCCACCACATCACCGTTACTCACGTTTGCGGTCACACCCGTGGAGGCTGCGCTGCCAGGGGTTTGGGCGTTGATGACCCGAATCAAATCGCTGGACTGAACAACACCATTACCGTTCGTACCCAATGCACCAGGCAGGTTCCCGCCGGTCCAGGTTTGAATGGTCAAGCCGGTTGGCACGTCACCGAACGAGCCGACCGTCACGACAGGAACGTCCGTCACTGGGTGGATATCCACGGTGATGGTTTGAGTGTCGCTGTTGAGCTGGCCGTCGGTAGCCTGGAACTTCAGCTCGGTGTAATCACCCTGCTTGTTACCGACGCCGGTGTTGCCGAAGCTGCTATCACCCGACTCGTTGGCTGCTGGGCTGTAACGCACATTGTGATTGTCGAAGTCGGCCTGGCTGAAGGCCTTGCCCGGCGACGTATCGGTTTTCAGATCAGCTGCGTTGAGCTGGACCCAAACACCGTCGACTTTGTACTCAATGGCACCGCTGGGCAGGCTGGTGAAGACGACTTTCGAGTCCGTGGAATCCACATCATTGACCCCGAATGTCGACCACTTCAGCTCGACTGGGGTGTCTTCGTTGCTTTCTATGTGGCCATTGCTCGCAGTCGGCGCATCGTTGACCGGGGTCACGTTGATGGTGCCGTTGGCTGGAGCCGAAGTCAGCGGGCTGCTGCCGTCAGCGTTACCGCCGTCGGTCGCGGTGTAAGTGAAGTTCGCCGTGCCGTGGAAGTCCGCGTTTGGTTTGAAGTAAACCGTGGCTTCGCCGTTGACCGCGTCAATGGAACCGGTCACCGGTTTGGTCATCGCCGCGTCGGTGTAGAAGGTGCCGTTGGTTGGCGTGCCGACAGTGAAGGATTTCACGTCCGTCGGACTGTCTACGTCGGTGGCGGACAGTTTGACCGCGATGCCTACGCTTGGGTCTTCAGCGCCGGTCGCAGTAGTTTCCGCAGCCACCGGCGCGTCGTTGACCGCAGTCACGGTGATGGTGCCGTT
>NZ_JBFMHW010000053.1:0-2767 GCF_040754745.1 Pseudomonas sp. SB113 | reverse complement strand
ACTCGAGCTTGAATCGGCAGCGCGCCTGACGCAGCCTCGCTTGCGCTCGGCAGCTGCTACGGGGGTTTGCGCGGTGCTGGATAAGACGGTATCTACGCAGGGGGCTCGGCTCAAGGTGTGTAGATACTTATGGCCCGATGAGGGAGTATCAGTTGATGCATCTTTGGCTGACCCACTGCATCGGGGGCAAGTCGAATCGTCGCACCGTCCCTCCCACATTTGGATCTCCATGTATCAGCTGGACCTCGGTCTGCTTTTGCTCTGGCTTTTGATCTTGATCCTAGGCGCCCCGTCAAACACGCTGGCCTTCGTTCGGGCACACCGAGCCTAGGCGAGGTGCCGAGTGTTGGGGCAAGAGCCCTTTGGTCACTTTGGGCTGGGCCGGCATCCGGCTCTTTTCCAAAGTGACCCGCCGTCAGGGCGGAACCCTAAGCAGCCGTTACCTAAATAACGGATAGGTACCCAACCCAACCCCCCCCCAAAAAAATACCCCACCAAAACCATCAACATTTCTTGATCGCCATCAAGCAGTTTTCACCCCCCACCTCCCTATCATCCCCTGGCCAAGCAATGAGGAAGCGACCATGTCAGAGACCTTCACCAAGGGCATGGCCAGGAATATCTACTTCGGAGGAAGCGTGTTCTTCTTCCTGATTTTCCTGGCCCTGACCTACCACACCGAACAAACCTTTCCCGCCCGCAGCAACGTCGACCAACTCACCGAATCCGTCGTACGCGGCAAAGGCGTCTGGGAGCGCAACAACTGCGTCGGCTGCCACACCTTGCTGGGCGAGGGCGCTTATTTCGCGCCGGAGCTGGGCAATGTGTTCAAGCGCCGAGGTGGCGAAGAAGGGTTCAAGCCGTTCCTGCATGCCTGGATGAAGATGCAGCCCCTGGGTGTGCCGGGACGGCGGGCCATGCCGCAATTCAATCTCAGTGACCAGGAGGTGGACGATATGGCCGAGTTCCTCAAATGGAGCTCGAAGATCAATACCAATAACTGGCCACCGAACAAGGAGGGCTGAGCCATGCGCAGTGCCAATCCATACTTGAAATTCCAATCCCAGGCCGTGGCCAAACCCTACTTTGTGTTCGCCCTGATCCTGTTTCTCGGTCAGGTGCTGTTCGGTTTGATCATGGGCCTGCAATACGTCATCGGTGACTTTCTGTTCCCGTTGATCCCCTTCAACGTGGCGCGGATGGTCCACACCAACCTGCTGATCGTGTGGCTGCTGTTCGGCTTTATGGGCGCGGCTTACTACCTGATACCCGAGGAGGCCGAACGCGAGCTGCACAGCCCGAAACTGGCGATCATCCTGTTCTGGGTGTTCGCCGCCGCCGGGGTGTTGACCATCCTCGGCTACCTGCTGGTGCCGTATGCGGCGCTGGCCAAGTTGACCCACAACGAGCTGCTGCCGACCATGGGTCGTGAGTTCCTGGAGCAACCGACCATTACCAAAATGGGCATCGTCGTGGTGTGCCTGGGCTTTCTGTACAACATCGGCATGACCCTGCTCAAGGGCCGCAAGACCACCGTCAGCGTGGTGATGATGACCGGGTTGATTGGTCTCGCGGTGTTCTTCCTGTTCTCTTTCTACAACCCCGGCAACCTGGCGCGTGACAAGTTCTACTGGTGGTGGGTGGTGCATCTTTGGGTCGAAGGCGTGTGGGAACTGATCATGGGGTCGATGCTGGCTTTCGTGCTGATCAAGGTCACCGGCGTCGACCGCGAAGTGGTGGAGAAATGGCTTTACGTGATCATCGCCATGGCCTTGATCACCGGGATCATCGGCACCGGTCACCACTTTTTCTGGATCGGTGCGCCTGAGGTGTGGCTGTGGGTTGGTTCGATCTTCTCGGCCCTGGAGCCGCTGCCGTTCCTGGCGATGGTGATGTTCGCCTTCACCATGGTGAAGCAACGTCGGCGCCAGCACCCGAATCGCGCGGCGACGTTGTGGGCCAAGGGCACCACGGTCACGGCGTTCTTCGGCGCAGGCGTGTGGGGGTTCCTGCACACCCTGGCACCGGTCAACTTCTACACCCACGGCACCCAACTCACCGCCGCCCACGGGCACCTGGCGTTCTTTGGTGCCTACGCAATGATCGTGATGACACTGATCAGCTACGCCATGCCACGCCTGCGCGGTATCGGTGAAGCGCCGGACGCGCGTTCGCAGACCCTCGAAATCTGGGGCTTCTGGATGATGGTGCTGTCGATGGTGATGATCACGCTGTTCCTCACCGCCGCCGGGGCCGTGCAGGTCTGGCTGCAACGCTGGCAGGTGGACGGGGTGGCCTTGCCGTTCATGGCCACGGTGGAACATTTGCAGGGGCTGTTCTGGGCGAGGTTGGTCAGTGGGGTGGTGTTCCTGCTTGGTCTGGTTTGCTACCTGTTCAGCTTCCGGCAACGCGCCCGCGTGGCTGGAGCACCGGTGCCGATCGTCTACTGAAGGTAACGTGGTCCAAATGTGGGAGGGGCGGTGCGACGATTCGACTTGCCCCCGATGGCGGTGTGTGGGCCGAGCATTTTTTTTGGATTGGGCCGGGTACATATCCGTTGCTGCGGTAACGGCCACCTAGGGTTCCGCCCTTACGGCGGCTCACTTTTGGAAAGACCCAAAAGTAAGCAAAAGGTCTTCACCCCAACACTCGGCACCTCGCCTAGGCTCGGTGTGCCCTCACTCCGGCTTTGGAGCGTGGGCCGCCGCGATGGGCCATCCTTGGCCCAGCGCGGCTAACCCGGCGTCCTGCCGGGTTACCCACGCTC
>NZ_JBFMHW010000052.1:0-3231 GCF_040754745.1 Pseudomonas sp. SB113 | reverse complement strand
CCAGTTGGCCTCGCTTCAGCAAATTGGGTATGTGACAGCTTTCGGTGTTTTGTGAACATCGAACTTTCGGTTCGTTGCGTCTTCACACACCGCAATCTGATGCTTCTACTTGTTTCCAAGTCAGGAGTAGTCAAATTGCTTGGGTGTTATATGGTCAAGCCTCACGGGCAATTAGTATTGGTTAGCTCAACGCCTCACAGCGCTTACACACCCAACCTATCAACGTCGTAGTCTTCGACGGCCCTTCAGGGGACTCAAGGTCCCAGTGAGATCTCATCTTGAGGCTAGTTTCCCGCTTAGATGCTTTCAGCGGTTATCTATTCCGAACATAGCTACCCGGCAATGCCACTGGCGTGACAACCGGAACACCAGAGGTTCGTCCACTCCGGTCCTCTCGTACTAGGAGCAGCCCCTCTCAAATCTCAAACGTCCACGGCAGATAGGGACCGAACTGTCTCACGACGTTCTAAACCCAGCTCGCGTACCACTTTAAATGGCGAACAGCCATACCCTTGGGACCGGCTTCAGCCCCAGGATGTGATGAGCCGACATCGAGGTGCCAAACACCGCCGTCGATATGAACTCTTGGGCGGTATCAGCCTGTTATCCCCGGAGTACCTTTTATCCGTTGAGCGATGGCCCTTCCATACAGAACCACCGGATCACTAAGACCTACTTTCGTACCTGCTCGACGTGTCTGTCTCGCAGTCAAGCGCGCTTTTGCCTTTATACTCTACGACCGATTTCCGACCGGTCTGAGCGCACCTTCGTACTCCTCCGTTACTCTTTAGGAGGAGACCGCCCCAGTCAAACTACCCACCATACACTGTCCTCGATCCGGATAACGGACCTGAGTTAGAACCTCAAAGTTGCCAGGGTGGTATTTCAAGGTTGGCTCCACGCAGACTGGCGTCCACGCTTCAAAGCCTCCCACCTATCCTACACAAGCAAATTCAAAGTCCAGTGCAAAGCTATAGTAAAGGTTCACGGGGTCTTTCCGTCTAGCCGCGGATACACTGCATCTTCACAGCGATTTCAATTTCACTGAGTCTCGGGTGGAGACAGCGCCGCCATCGTTACGCCATTCGTGCAGGTCGGAACTTACCCGACAAGGAATTTCGCTACCTTAGGACCGTTATAGTTACGGCCGCCGTTTACCGGGGCTTCGATCAAGAGCTTCGCGTTAGCTAACCCCATCAATTAACCTTCCGGCACCGGGCAGGCGTCACACCCTATACGTCCACTTTCGTGTTTGCAGAGTGCTGTGTTTTTAATAAACAGTCGCAGCGGCCTGGTATCTTCGACCGGCATGAGCTTACGGAGCAAGTCCTTCACCCTCACCGGCGCACCTTCTCCCGAAGTTACGGTGCCATTTTGCCTAGTTCCTTCACCCGAGTTCTCTCAAGCGCCTTGGTATTCTCTACCCAACCACCTGTGTCGGTTTGGGGTACGGTTCCTGGTTACCTGAAGCTTAGAAGCTTTTCTTGGAAGCATGGCATCAACCACTTCGTTACCTAAAAGGTAACTCGTCATCAGCTCTCGGCCTTAGAATCCCGGATTTACCTAAGATTCCAGCCTACCACCTTAAACTTGGACAACCAACGCCAAGCTGGCCTAGCCTTCTCCGTCCCTCCATCGCAATAACCAGAAGTACAGGAATATTAACCTGTTTTCCATCGACTACGCTTTTCAGCCTCGCCTTAGGGACCGACTAACCCTGCGTCGATTAACGTTGCGCAGGAAACCTTGGTCTTTCGGCGTGGGTGTTTTTCACACCCATTATCGTTACTCATGTCAGCATTCGCACTTCTGATACCTCCAGCAAGCTTCTCAACTCACCTTCACAGGCTTACAGAACGCTCCTCTACCGCATCACTTACGTGATACCCGTAGCTTCGGTGTATGGTTTGAGCCCCGTTACATCTTCCGCGCAGGCCGACTCGACTAGTGAGCTATTACGCTTTCTTTAAAGGGTGGCTGCTTCTAAGCCAACCTCCTAGCTGTCTAAGCCTTCCCACATCGTTTCCCACTTAACCATAACTTTGGGACCTTAGCTGACGGTCTGGGTTGTTTCCCTTTTCACGACGGACGTTAGCACCCGCCGTGTGTCTCCCATGCTCGGCACTTGTAGGTATTCGGAGTTTGCATCGGTTTGGTAAGTCGGGATGACCCCCTAGCCGAAACAGTGCTCTACCCCCTACAGTGATACATGAGGCGCTACCTAAATAGCTTTCGAGGAGAACCAGCTATCTCCGAGCTTGATTAGCCTTTCACTCCGATCCACAGGTCATCCGCTAACTTTTCAACGGTAGTCGGTTCGGTCCTCCAGTTAGTGTTACCCAACCTTCAACCTGCCCATGGATAGATCGCCCGGTTTCGGGTCTATTCCCAGCGACTAGACGCCCTATTAAGACTCGCTTTCGCTACGCCTCCCCTATTCGGTTAAGCTCGCCACTGAAAATAAGTCGCTGACCCATTATACAAAAGGTACGCAGTCACCCAACAAAGTGGGCTCCCACTGCTTGTACGCATACGGTTTCAGGATCTATTTCACTCCCCTCTCCGGGGTTCTTTTCGCCTTTCCCTCACGGTACTAGTTCACTATCGGTCAGTCAGTAGTATTTAGCCTTGGAGGATGGTCCCCCCATATTCAGACAAAGTTTCTCGTGCTCCGTCCTACTCGATTTCATGACTAAGAGATTTTCGCGTACAGGGCTATCACCCACTATGGCCGCACTTTCCAGAGCGTTCCGCTAATCTCAAAGCCACTTAAGGGCTAGTCCCCGTTCGCTCGCCACTACTAAGGGAATCTCGGTTGATTTCTTTTCCTCAGGGTACTTAGATGTTTCAGTTCCCCTGGTTCGCCCCTTACACCTATGTATTCAGTGTAAGGTAACCATCTTATGATGGCTGGGTTCCCCCATTCAGACATCTCCGGATCAAAGTCTGTTTGCCGACTCCCCGAAGCTTTTCGCAGGCTACCACGTCTTTCATCGCCTCTGACTGCCAAGGCATCCACCGTATGCGCTTCTTCACTTGACCATATAACCCCAAGCAATCTGGTTATACTGTGAAGACGACATTCGCCGAAAATTCGATAATACTCAATTAAGAGTTACTCACAAATTTTACCTTAGCCTGATCCGTTACCAGTGAAAGTAACGTTCAGTCTATCTTTCTATCACATACCCAAATTTTTAAAGAACGATCTAATCAAAGACTAGAAATCAA
>NZ_JBFMHW010000051.1:0-4293 GCF_040754745.1 Pseudomonas sp. SB113 | reverse complement strand
CTTTGATACCGGCTCCGCTTTGAACAGTGACCTTATGGCCCTGGCCGATCAGCTTCTTGATGGTTTCCGGGGTGGCAGCCACCCGCGTTTCACCGGTCTGGGTTTCGAGAGGAACACCAATGTGCACGTCAAATCTCCTGCATGATCTTTTTGCTTTTGATCTTTTTGTAAAAAGGCCAGTGCACCGTGAGTGGCGCATCTGGGGCGGCCGATCAGCACGATCCCGCTGAAATGACAGCGGGGCGCGGCATTTTGCAGGCGAACTTTACGGCCTTCAAGGGATTATGACGGGTGACGAAAAATTAACTACAAGTCACCCTGTGACTGATTGTCGCAACACTTTGAAATAACCTCTTTAAATACAGGTATTTAAAGGGCTCCAGCTGATCCTTGTGTGTTTTGCCATCGTTGGCGTGAATAGTCGGGCATTGGCCGATGAGCGTCGCTACAAGCCACGATAAACATGGCCTTAAGCCTTGTTTGAGGTTGACAGGTACAGTCTGTTTAAATGCGACATATACGTATATCTGTAGGATCAGAATTTAACTGACTACAAAGTCAGCATATGAAGATTGTCCTTTAAATGCTGGGGCTGTAGCGCTGTGATTGGTCGATCAACCAGTCTCTGAACGCATGCAGCGAGGCTGATTCGACTTTTCTGTCAGGAATCATCAGGTAATAAGCCTTCGAGCTGCTCAGCGCTTGCGGGCTTGCGATCACCAATCGATGCTCGTCCAGTTCTCGCTGGATAAGGAACGGCGGGATCAGTGCAATACCCATGTCGTGCATGGCTGCCTGAGACAACATCGAGAATAGCTCGTAACGCGGGCCTGTCATGTCGCGGGGAACGTTTAGTTGTTGGGCGTTGAACCATTGGCGCCAGGCGTAAGGGCGGGTGGTCTGCTGCAGCAATGGCAGTTCCGCTATCTCGTGGGGGGTGAATCGCTCAAGTTCGCCCAATAGTCGCGGGCTGCACACGGGGACAGGATTTTCTCCCATGAGCCTGTGGGATTCGGTGCCTGGCCAATCTGCGTCGCCGAAGTAGATTGCCGCGTCGAATTCTGTATCGGCAAACAGAAAGGGGCGCGTGCGGTTAGTCAGGTTTACCGTCACCTCCGGATGTTGTCGTTGAAAGTCCTTGAGGCGAGGGATCAACCATTGCGTACCAAAAGTGGGTACTACGGCCAGTTCAATGGTATTTGCGCCCTGTTGGCCCATCACTGACAGGGTGTCGCGCTCCACGGCGTCCAACTGCGTGGCGATGCGACGGCTGTACGAAAGCCCCGCCTCCGTCAGCTTTACCCCGCGTCGTGAGCGCCGAAACAGCTCGACACTTAAAAACTCCTCCAGGCTGGCGATCTGTCGGCAAATGGCGCCTTGGGTGATGGAAAGCTCATGCGCCGCCTTGGTAAAGCTCTCGTGGCGGGCTGCCGCTTCAAAACTGACAAGGGCGGTGGTGCTGGGGATTTTTCTGCGCATGTACCTTGTCCTCACATAAAAATTGCAGCTGCGGCGTTTCTTGGGGTTACGAAGTGAGAAATTAGCACAAGCCTATGCAGAAACCTCGTTTGCTCTCCCCGCCTGCGCGGCCTAGGCTCCATCCACGACTTCTGATTTTTCTTTGCGAGGACTCATTCATGGCTGGCAAGGCAAGCTTCAACTGGATCGATCCACTGCTGCTGGATCAACAGCTCACCGAAGAAGAGCGCATGGTGCGTGATAGCGCTGAGCAATTCGCCCGGGGCAAACTGGCGCCGCGTGTGCTCGAAGCCTTTCGCCATGAAAAGACCGACCCCGCGATTTTCCGTGAAATGGGTGAGACCGGTTTGCTGGGGGCGATGATTCCTGAGCAGTACGGGGGCAGTGGCTTGAACTACGTCAGCTACGGGCTGATTGCGCGTGAGGTTGAGCGCGTCGACTCCGGTTATCGCTCGATGATGAGTGTGCAGTCGTCACTGGTGATGGTGCCTATCAACGAGTTCGGCACCGAAGCGCAAAAGCAGAAGTACTTGCCGAAATTGGCCTCGGGCGAATGGATTGGTTGTTTTGGTCTGACCGAGCCTAACCACGGCTCCGATCCTGGCGCGATGATCACTCGTGCACGCAAAGTGGATGGCGGCTACAGCCTGACGGGCGCAAAAATGTGGATAACCAATAGCCCGATTGCGGACGTGTTTGTGGTGTGGGGCAAGGACGACGCTGGCGATATTCGTGGGTTTGTCCTGGAGAAAGGCTGGAAAGGCCTGAGTGCGCCGGCGATTCACGGCAAGGTCGGCCTGCGCGCCTCAATCACCGGTGAGATCGTGATGGATAACGTGTTTGTGCCGGAAGAGAACATTTTTCCGGATGTGCGCGGCTTGAAGGGCCCTTTCACCTGCCTTAACTCGGCGCGTTATGGCATCTCCTGGGGGGCTTTGGGGGCTGCCGAGTTCTGTTGGCACACCGCACGCCAGTACACCCTGGATCGCCATCAGTTCGGCCGTCCATTGGCGGCAACTCAATTGATCCAGAAGAAGCTGGCCGATATGCAGACAGAGATCACGCTTGCGCTGCAAGGCTGCCTGCGTCTGGGGCGTATGAAAGATGAGGGAACGGCCGCGGTTGAGATCACATCGATCATGAAGCGCAACTCGTGCGGTAAGTCTTTGGACATTGCGCGTATGGCGCGGGACATGTTGGGCGGCAATGGCATCTCTGATGAGTTCGGAGTGGCGCGTCATTTGGTAAACCTGGAGGTGGTTAACACCTATGAAGGTACCCACGACGTGCACGCCTTGATTCTGGGGCGCGCGCAAACCGGTCTTCAGGCGTTCTATTAATAGGAGAACGGCATGGGCGCGCTTTCGCATCTGCGGGTATTGGATTTGTCACGGGTATTGGCGGGCCCCTGGTCCGGGCAGATCCTTGCGGACCTCGGGGCTGAGGTGATCAAGGTTGAGCGACCTGGTAGCGGTGACGACACGCGCGCCTGGGGGCCGCCCTTCCTTAAGGACGCTGATGGCGAGAACACGAGTGAGGCGGCGTACTACTTGTCGGCTAATCGCAACAAAGAGTCGGTGACTATCGACTTTACGCGGCCGGAGGGACAGCAGCTGGTGCGAGATCTGGCGGCTAAGTCCGACATCTTGATCGAGAACTTCAAGGTGGGCGGCCTGGCGGCGTATGGGCTGGACTACGAGTCGCTCAAGAAGGTGAATCCGGAGTTGATCTATTGCTCGATCACTGGCTTCGGTCAGACGGGGCCGTATGCCGCTCGCGCGGGGTATGACTTCATGATCCAGGGGTTGGGTGGGCTGATGAGTCTTACCGGCCGGCCGGAAGGTGATGAGGGGGCCGGGCCGGTGAAGGTGGGGGTTGCGTTGACTGACATTCTCACTGGGCTCTACTCGACGGTGGCGATCCTGGCTGCGCTGGCGCATCGGGATCATGATGGGGGTGGGCAGCATATCGATATGGCGTTGCTTGATGTGCAGGTGGCCTGTCTGGCTAACCAGGCGATGAACTACCTGACGACGGGAGCGGCGCCAAAGCGACTGGGTAATGCTCATCCGAATATCGTGCCTTATCAGGATTTCCCTACGGCCGATGGTGATTTCATCCTGACGGTGGGTAATGACGGGCAATTTCGTAAGTTTGCCGAAGTGGCTGGGCAGCCGCAGTGGGCGGATGATCCGCGGTTCTCTACTAATAAGGTACGGGTTGCCAACCGCACTGAGCTGATTCCATTGATTCGCCAAGCTACAGTCTTCAAGACGACGGCTGAGTGGGTGTCGCAACTGGAGCTGGTTGGTGTGCCTTGTGGGCCGATCAATGACCTGGCCCAGGTGTTTGCCGACCCTCAGGTGAGGGCGCGGGGGCTGGCGATATCCCTGCCGCATGCGTTGGCAGGTAGGGTGCCGCTGGTTGCCAGTCCGATTAGGTTATCCAAGACGCCTGTGGAGTACCGTACGCCACCCCCTTTATTGGGGCAGCATACGGCCCAGGTGCTGCAGGATGTGTTGGGGTTGGGCTCGGCGAATGTGAAAGCTTTAAAAGAGGCGGGAGTTATCTAGGAGATTTCTTCTATATAGAGGGGCATCTTTTGGTGGTTTTTTAATCAGCCTCACTGGATTGATAGGAAAACCAAATTAATGGTTGACGGCAGATTCTGGAAGTCTATAATTCGCCCCACTTCCGGCGCAGTCGAAACGTAAAACTCCTTGGTAAACAAAGAGTTATGCAGGATTAGACAGCGACTTGCTTCGGTTCATCGAAGCCCAGAAGAAGTTGATGGGGTCGTGTTGTTTGACGCTA
>NZ_JBFMHW010000050.1:0-10241 GCF_040754745.1 Pseudomonas sp. SB113 | reverse complement strand
TCCCGATAGCGGTGTGTCAGGCACCCTATTGGCGGGCTGATCCACCGCTATCGGGAGCAAGCCCCCTCCCACATTTTGGCCTAGGTGACTTTGCTTCACTGCCATCAAACCGTCATCTCCCCACCACCTTCCTGCCACATTCCCCCGTTACTGTCCTCGCCAATGAGATCGATCTCAAGCGAGTAAACATGACTGACCTGAAAGACGTTGCGCGGCTGGCGGGCGTATCCCGCGCTACCGCCGCCCGCACTTTTGCCTCCCCCGACCAGGTGCGCCCGGCGACCCGTGAGCAGGTGTTCGCCGCGGCCCGTGAGTTGGGGTTTCGGCCCAACCTGCTCGGCCGCCAACTGCGCCTGCAAACCACCCAGTTGATCGGCGTGGTGGTGCCCAACCTGCTCAACCCGGTGTTTGCCGAACAGTTCCAGGCCATGGAGCGTGCCGCGCGGTTGCGTGGCTACAGCCTGGTGCTGGCGACCACTGACTACAGCAGCGAGCGCGAGTGCATTGTGGTGGAGGAACTGCTGCGCCAGCGCGTCGATGGCCTGGTGCTGACGGTCACCGACGCCGAAAGCAACAGCGTGCTCAGTAGCCTGAATACCGAAAAGACCCCGTTCGTGCTGGCCTATCACCAACCGAGCAACCCCAACTACAGCGCCGTGTCGGTGGACAACCGCGCGGGCATGGCTCTGGCCACGCGTTACCTGCTGGAGGCCGGCCATCGACGCATCAGCATGGTCGCCGGCCCCGCCTTGCAGTCCGACCGCGCACGCCTGCGCTATGCCGGTTACTGCGATGCGATGAAGGAATACGGCCTCAAAAGCCGCGCGGTGATCGAAATGCCCGCGCATACCCAGGCCGAATTCGCCGCCATCCAGCCGTACCTCAACGGCCCCGACGCCCCCAGCGCCCTGGTGTGTTCCAACGATTTCCTGGCTATCAGCCTGATCGCCGAGCTGCGCCGCAATGCCTGGAATGTACCCGGGCAGTTGTCGGTGATGGGCTTTGACGGCATCGCCCTCGGCACCCAGATGCACCCGACCCTGTGCAGCGTGGTACAGCCCATCGCGCTGCTGGCCAGCACGGTAATTGACCAACTGCTGGCGCAGATCGCCGGGAATGACCCGGTTTCCCATTGCCTGCCTTGCCATATCCGGCCGGGCGAAAGTACCCAACCGTTTGAGGAGTCCCTTGATGCGCGCATTCAGTAAAACCCTGGCAGCCGTGCTGCTCTGCGGTGTGGCCAGCCTGGCCCAGGCCGCCGACACCGCGATTTGCTACAACTGCCCGCCGGACTGGGCCGACTGGGGCACCCAGCTCAAGGCCATCGCCGCCAGTACCGGTGTGCAGGTGCCGCTGGACAACAAGAACTCTGGCCAGTCCCTGGCGCAACTGGTGGCCGAAAAGGCCGCGCCGGTCGCGGACGTGGTGTATTACGGCGTGACTTTCGGCTTGCAGGCGCAAAAGGCCGGCGTGGTCGAGGGCTATAAACCCAAGGGCTGGGAGCAGATCCCCGCCGGCTTGAAAGACCCCGCCGGCCAATGGTTTGCGATCCACTCCGGGACCTTGGGCATCATGGTCAACGTCGATGCATTGGGTGGCCTGCCGGTGCCGCAAAGCTGGGCCGACCTGCTCAAGCCTGAATACAAAGGCATGGTCGGCTACCTGGACCCGTCCAGCGCTTTCGTCGGTTACGTCTCTGCCGTGGCGATCAACCGCGCAATGGGCGGCGACCTGGACAACTTCGCCCCGGCCATCGACTACTTCCAGAAACTGGCGAAAAACGCCCCCATCGTGCCCAAGCAAACCGCCTATGCACGGGTGCTGTCCGGCGAGTTGCCGATCCTGGTGGACTACGACTTCAACGCCTACCGCGCCCGCTATAAGGACAACGCCAATGTCGCTTTCGTGATCCCCAAGGAAGGCAGCATCAGCGTGCCCTATGTGATGAGTCTGGTGGCCAACGCGCCGCACCGCGCCAATGGCGAGAAGGTGCTGGACTTTGTGCTGTCCGACGCCGGCCAGGCGCTGTGGGCCAAGGCCTACCTGCGCCCGGTGCGTCCGGTGCAGATGCCGGCTGAAGTGGCCGCGCAGTTCCTGCCCGACAGCGATTACGCCCGCGCCGGTGTGGTGGACTATCAGAAAATGGCCGCTGTGCAGGAAGCCTTCGCCGCCCGTTATCTGAACGAGGTCAAGTAAGTGGCTGCATCGGCAAAACAGGCGGCCTGGGCGCTGGCCCCGGCCTTTGCGGTGCTGTTCGCGTTCTGGCTGCTGCCGCTGGCGCACTTGATGGTGCTCGGCGCCGAAAGCCGCGACAGCCACGGCAGCGGCTATTGGCAGGTGCTCAGTAGCGCGCAGTACCTGGGCAGCCTGGCGCAGACCTGCGTGCTGGCCATCGTCGTGACGTTCACCGCGTTGTTGATCGGTGGCATCAGCGGCGTGTTCCTCGCGCGCCAGCAGTTTTTCGGGCGTTCGGCGTTGGTGGCGTTGCTCACGTTTCCGTTGGCGTTTCCCGGGGTAGTGGTGGGCTTCCTGGTGATCCTGTTGGCCGGGCGCCAGGGGCTGCTGGCGTCCCTGGGCCTGCAATTGGCCGGTGAGCGCTGGATCTTTGCCTACTCGCTGGCCGGGCTGTTTGTCGGCTACCTGTACTTTTCGATTCCCCGGGTGATCCTCACGGTGATGGCCGCGTGCGAAAGCCTCGACCGCAGCCTGGAAGAAGCCGCGCATTCGCTGGGAGCAGGGCACTGGCGGGTGGTTTGCGACGTGATCGTGCCGGGCCTGGCGCCGGCGTTGGCGTCCTGCGGCGCGATCTGCTTCGCCACGTCCATGGGCGCCTTCGGCACCGCGTTCACCTTGGGCACGCGCCTGAATGTAACCCCGGTGGCGATCTACAATGTATTCACCAACTACGCCAACTTTGCCGTCGCCGCCGCGTTGTCGGTGGTGCTCGGCGCGGTGACCTGGGCGGTGCTGTTGCTCACGCGACGCCTGGTGAAAAATGCGGGGACGGTCTTGTGAAACGCTCATCGCTGTTTGTGATGCAACTGCTGTTCACCTTGCTGGTGTGCGCCTTCATGCTGGTGCCGGTGCTGATGTCGTTGCTGGCCGGGTTGACGCGCAATTTCTTCGTCGGCCTGTCCAGCGGCCTGACCTTCGACTGGTTGATCCAGGTATGGCAGGCCTATTCGCCCACCGTATGGCTGTCGTTGCAATTGGCGCTGGCGTGCGCGGTGTGCGTCTGCGTGATTGGTGTGCCGGCGGCGTATGCGTTGGTGCGCATGAACAACCGCTTCAGCCGTGCCTTCGAAGAACTGATGGTGCTGCCGGTGGCGATGCCGGGGTTGGCCAGTGCGCTGGCGTTGCTGCTCACCTACGGCCAGTTCGGCACGTTTCGCAGCAGTTGGCTGTTCATCCTGGTGGGCCATGTGCTGTTCACCTTGCCGTTCCTGGTACGCCCGGTGATGGCAGTGATGCAACGCCAGCAATTGCCGGTGCTGGAAGAGGCGGCGGCCAGTCTGGGCGCCGGGCCGATCAAGCGCTTTTTCAGTGTGGTGGTGCCCAACTGCCGGGCGGGGATTCTCGCTGGCGTGCTGATGGTGGTGACCTTGTCGCTGGGCGAATTCAACCTGACCTGGATGCTCCACACACCGATGACCAAGACATTGCCCGTGGGCCTGGCCGACAGCTACGCCTCGGCGCGCCTGGAAATCGCCAGCGCCTACACCCTTATCTTTTTGCTGATGATCGTGCCGCTGCTGATTGCGTTGCAGGCCATCAGCGCTCGTTTGTCCCGTGGAGAGCGTCGATGACCGCTATCACTATCCGCCTGCAAGGCTGTCGCAAGGCGTTCGCCGACGGCACCGTGGCTGTGCATGACCTGAACCTGACCGTCGAAGGCGGTGAAACCCTGGCGATCCTCGGCCCGTCCGGCTGCGGCAAGACCACCACCTTGCGCCTGATTGCCGGCCTGGAACGCCCGGACGTGGGCCAGGTTTTTTTCGGCACCGACGACGTCACCCGCCTGCCCATCGAGCGCCGCGACGTGGGCATGGTGTTCCAGAACTACGCGCTGTTTCCCAACCTGGATGTGGCCGGCAATATCGTCTACGGCTTGAAGATTCGCGGCATGGCGCCGCTTGCGCGGAACAAGCGCTGCGAGGAATTGCTGGAGCTGGTGGGCCTGCAAAACCATGGCAAGCGCAGCATCCACGAATTGTCCGGTGGCCAGCGTCAGCGCGTGGCCTTGGCCCGTGCCTTGGCGCCACGCCCCAAAGTGCTGTTGTTGGATGAACCGCTGGCGGCCCTCGATGCGCAATTGCGCGAACGCCTGCGCAGCGAGCTGAATGAACTGCTGCGCGGCCTTGGTATCACCTCGGTATTTGTCACCCACGATCAGGGCGAAGCCATGGCCCTGGGCGATCGTATCCTGGTGATGGAGCACGGCCGCGTCGCGCAACTGGCCAGCCCACGGGAGATCTACCAGCAACCGGCCAATGCGTTCGTCGCCGGTTTTGTCGGCAACCTCAATGCCTTTGCCGTCACCTCGCGAACTGCCCATGGCCTGAAAGTCTGCGGCGGCGAGTTGCCGTGGCAGGCCGCCGACGTGCCCAGCACGGTGTACTGTCGCCCCGAACACCTGCGGGTGATGGAGAGCGAAGGGCACTTGCACGGCCATCTATTGGCGCAGTTTTTCCAGGGCGCGCAAAGCCGCCTGCTGGTGGACGTGGGCGGCCCGCAGCCGCTGTTGGTGGACAGCAGCGACAACCAGCTCTACGCCGTCGGCACACCGATGGCCCTGGCGATTGCGCCGCACATGTTGTTCACCCTGAATGCGTGAGAGTTTGCTTGTGAATCGTCCGTTTCTTGTTGCACAGATCAGCGACCTGCACCTTAAAGCCGGCCAGCGCCTGACGTATGGGGTGGTCGATACCCTGGGGGCGTTGCGCCGTGCCGTTGACCACTTGAACGCCAGCACCCCACGCCCCGATATCGTGGTGATCAGCGGTGACTTGGTGGACTTCGGCCGCGCCGATGAATACGCCGTGCTGCACCCCGAACTCGCGCGCCTGCACATACCGTGCTACCTGGTACCGGGCAACCACGACACACGCGGGCCGTTGCTCGAGGCATTCCGTGATCATGCCTATTTGCCGTTGTCGGCAGAGGGGCCGTTGGACTGGGTGGTGGACGAGCATCCACTGCGCCTGATCGGCCTGGACTCGACTATCCCGGGTGGGCACGGCGGCCAGCTACTGGACAGCCAATTGCAGTGGCTGGACGCACAACTGACGCGACGTCCTGACACGCCGACGTTGCTGATCCTGCACCACCCGCCGTTTATCAGCGGCATCGGCCATATGGACCGCGAACCTTTTATCAACGCCGCCGCACTGGAGCGCGTCGTGGCGCGCCATCCGCAAGTGGAACGCCTGCTGTGCGGGCACCTGCACCGGCCGATGCAGCGACGCTTTGGCGGCAGCTTGAGTTGTGTGTGCCCCGGCACCTCCCATCAGATTGTGCTGGACCTGCAAGACGCCGCGCCCGCGCATTTCAACCTGGAGCCGGCGGGTTATCTGTTGCATCGCTGGGATGCGCAACACGGCTTGATCAGCCACAACGGCGTGTTCGGGGATTACCCGGGGCCGTATCCGTTTTATGACGCTCATGGATTGATTGACTGAGGTTTTACGGAGGTTTCACTTCACTCAACTAGCTAATACGCACCTGAATAACCGTTAACGCCCCGGCCAACGTCACGTTTGGCCGACGGCATCCTGCTGCCCATTTTTTGCGCTCGGAACTTGGATTCCGCGCCGGAGTTCGTCCTGATGAAAGCCACGTTGAATGTATTAAGTGTATTGACCGGCGGCCTGGGCATTGCCCTGAGCCCCTTGGCGTCTGCTGACTTTTTGAGCGACAGCAAAGCCAACTTGAGCATGCGTAACTTCTACTTCAATAACGACAACCGCGACGGCACGGCGGCACCGTCGAAGACCGAAGAGTGGGGCCAGGCCTTTATCCTCAACTACCAGTCGGGCTTCACCGACGGCACCGTCGGCTTTGGCCTGGACGCCATCGGCATGCTCGGCGTGACCCTTGACAGCAGCGCCGCGCGCCATGTCGGCAGCTCGATGATCCCCACCGAAGACGGCAAGGCCACGGACAACTGGGCCCGTGGCGGTGCCACCGCCAAGGCACGCTTTGCCAAGACCGAAGCGCGCTACGGCTACCTGCGCCCGAACCTGCCGATCCTGGTGAGCAACGACGGCCGCCTGTTGCCGCAGTCGTTCGAAGGCGGGCAAGTCACCAGCAAGGACATCGACAACCTGACCCTGGTCGGCGGCCAGCTTGAGCACACCACCGGTCGCGGCTCCAGCGACCGCAGTGGCCTGGCAGCGGCGGGCGGTACCCAGGAAAGCAATAAATTCACCTACGCCGGTGCGGACTATCAACTGACCAAGGACCTGATGGTCCAGTACTACTACGCCAACCTCGAAGACTATTACCAACAACATTTCGCCGGGTTGATCCACGTATTGCCGCTGGGTGAATACGGCTCATTGAAAACCGACCTGCGCTACTTCAAGACCAGTTCCGACGGCAAAAACAGCAGCGCCGCCGGACGTGCCGAAGGCTACAAATTGGGCGGCTTCACCAAGAACGGCAACGGTGAAATCGACAACAACACCTGGAGCGCCGCGTTCATCTACTCCCTGGGCCCGCACGCGATCACCGCCGGCTACCAGCAAGTCTCGGACGACAGCAACTTCGCCCAACTCAACCAGGGCGGCCTGGTGAACAAAGGCGAGGGCGGTGCCAGCCTGTACCTCTACACCGACCGTACCGTGCAGACCTTCATCCAGGCCGGCGAACGCACCGCCTTTGCCCAGTACGCCTACGACTTCGCGTCGCTGGGTGTACCCGGCCTGAAGGCCTCGGTGATGTACCTCAAGGGCGAGCACATCCTCACCACCAGCGGCAACGACGCCAGTGAGTGGGAGCGGGACATCTCGTTGGATTACGTGGTGCAGAGCGGCACATTCAAGAACGTCGGGTTCGGCTGGCGTAACGGCGTGTCGCGCAGTGAAGTGGCGCGGGACCAGGACCAGAACCGGGTGTTTGTGAGTTATTCGATTCCGTTGATGTAGTACCGCTAAGGACGTTCATCCCTGTAGGCGCGAGCGTGCTCGCTCCTATAGGGCGGGGCGAAGTCTGTGCCCGAGTAGTGGGGCTGGGCCAGTGATGGGTCGATCTTTTGAATGCCTTCAACGTGAGGAAATCTTGTGATGGTCTGGAATAAAATGAGTTTGTCTCACGATGAGAGGGTGTCGACAATGGCTGCCATACCTACCGACATTGGAGTTGTAAGTCATGGCAGTCGCTCATTCCCTTGGATTTCCGCGCATTGGACGCGATCGTGAACTGAAAAAGGCGCAGGAAGCGTTCTGGAAGGGCGAACTCGACGAAGCCGGCCTGCGGGCCGTTGGCCGAGACTTGCGCAAGACCCACTGGGATTTGCAAAAACAGGCCGGTATCGAGCTTCTGCCTGTCGGTGATTTCGCCTGGTACGACCAGGTGCTGAGCCACTCGCTGATGTTCGGCGTGATCCCCGAGCGTTTCCGTCCAGCCGACGGCAACGCCACCCTGCATACCTTGTTCGGCATGGCCCGGGGTGTCAGCGACAGCTGCTGCGGCGGCGCCCACGCCCAGGAAATGACCAAGTGGTTCGATACCAACTACCACTACCTGGTGCCTGAGTTCAGCGCCGACCAGCAATTCCAGCTGGGTTGGGAGCAGTTGTTCGAAGAGGTGCAGGAAGCCCGTGACCTGGGTCACACCGTCAAGCCGGTGGTGATCGGCCCGCTGACCTATCTGTGGCTGGGCAAGGCCAAGGGCGGTGACTTCGACAAGCTCGACCTGCTTGAGCGCCTGCTGCCGTTGTACGGCCAGATCTTCCAGCGCCTGGCCGACCTCGGCGTGGAGTGGGTGCAGATCGACGAGCCGATCCTGGTGCTCGACCTGCCGCAGGACTGGAAAAACGCCTTTGAGCGTGCCTACAACCTGATCCAGCGTGACCCGCTGAAAAAGCTCGTGGCGACCTACTTCGGCGGCCTGGAAGAGAACCTCGGCCTGGCCGCGAACCTGCCGGTGGATGGCCTGCACATCGACCTGGTGCGTGCGCCGGAGCAGTACCCGACCATCCTTGACCGCCTGCCGGCGTACAAGGTGCTGTCCCTGGGCGTGGTCAACGGTCGTAACGTGTGGCGTTGCGACCTGGAAAACGCCCTGGCCACCTTGCAGCACGCCCATGAAAAACTGGGTGATCGCCTGTGGGTGGCGCCGTCCTGCTCCTTGCTGCACAGCCCGGTGGACCTGGGCCGTGAAGACCAGTTGGATGCCGAGCTGAAAAGCTGGCTGGCGTTCGCCGTGCAGAAGTGCGCCGAAGTGGCGGTGTTGACGCAAGCGGTTAACCAGCCGCAAGCGCCCAACGTCCTCGCCGCCCTGGCTGAAAGCTGCGCCGTGCAGGCATCCCGCGCTGCCTCGCCGCGTATCCACAAGCCGGCGGTACAAGCGCGTGTGGCGGCGATTACCGGCCAGGACAGCCAGCGCCAGTCGCCGTTTACCCAGCGCATCGAGAAACAACGTGCGGGCCTGAACCTGCCGCTGTTCCCGACCACCACCATTGGTTCGTTCCCGCAGACCGCGTCGATCCGCCTGGCGCGTCAGTCGTACAAGCAAGGCAAGTTGAGCCAGGCCGAATACGTCGAAGCCATGCACAGCGAGATTCGTCACGCCGTCGAGGTGCAGGAAAACCTCGGCCTGGACGTGCTGGTGCACGGTGAAGCCGAGCGTAACGACATGGTCGAGTACTTCGCCGAGCAGTTGGACGGCTACGTGTTCACCCGCTTCGGCTGGGTGCAGAGCTACGGTTCGCGTTGCGTGAAACCAGCGGTGATCGTCGGCGACCTGAGCCGCCCGAAGGCGATGACGGTGGAGTGGATCCGCTACGCCCAAGGCCTGACCCGCAAGGTCATGAAGGGCATGCTGACGGGCCCTGTGACCATGCTGATGTGGTCGTTCCCCCGCGAGGACGTGAGCCGCGAAGTGCAGGCCCGCCAACTGGCCCTGGCGATTCGCGACGAAGTGGTCGACCTCGAAGCCGCCGGCATCCGGATCGTACAGATCGACGAAGCCGCGTTCCGCGAAGGCTTGCCGTTGCGCCAGGCGCAGTGGCAGGGGTACCTGGACTGGGCCACCGAAGTGTTCCGCCTGTGCGCCTCGGGCGTGCAGGATGAAACCCAGATCCACACGCACATGTGCTACAGCGAGTTCAACGATGTGATCGAGTCCATCGCGGCCATGGACGCCGACGTGATCACCATCGAGACGTCACGCTCGGACATGGAGTTGCTGGACGCGTTCGAAGCCTTCGCCTACCCCAACGACATCGGCCCGGGCGTCTACGACATCCACTCGCCACGGGTGCCGGATGCGTCGGAAATGGCCAACCTGCTGCGCAAGGCCGCCCAGCGGATTCCCGCCGAGCGTTTGTGGGTGAACCCGGATTGCGGGTTGAAGACGCGGGGGTGGCCGGAGACGGAAGCGGCGTTGATTCATATGGTCACCGCAGCTCGCCAGCTACGGGCTGAGTTGGCTTGATATCGTAAAAAATGTGGGAGGGGGCTTGCACCCGATAGCCATGGGTATCTACACAACTTTTCAGCCTCTGACAAATCTCCCTGTGGTGAGCGGGCTTGTCCCGCGTTGGGCTGCGCAGCAGCCCCAGTAAAGCAGCATGCGGTGTATCAGAAACTCCATAGCGGCTGTTTTGGCGCCGCTACGCGGCCCAACGCGGGACAAGCCCGCTCGCCACAGGGGAACTCGCCAGTCTCTGAAAATTGTGTAGATACCTATGCCACGATGAGTATGGGTATCTACACAACGTTGTATTAGCCAACGGTACCCACGATGCGAAGCGAGCCGCCCTTGATCTTGCTTTAGATCTTGATCTTGATCTCAGGCGCCCCCCCAAATCACTGTCGGATTACGGGCACACCGAGCCTGGGCGAGGTGCCGAGTGGTGGGGCAAGAGCCCTTTGCTTACTTTGGGGCTTTTTGTACGGACCGGACACATGGTTGACGGGTGTGCGGGGACATGGTGGACACTTTCCAGCGAGCCAATTTCGCCGGAAAGCCATCATGCCCTGGACCACGAGAGATGCCATGAGCCTGAAAGAAGAGTT
>NZ_JBFMHW010000049.1:0-14526 GCF_040754745.1 Pseudomonas sp. SB113 | reverse complement strand
ACACAACGCCAACGCAGCCTCGCCAAGGCTCGACAGCTGCTACGCGTTATCCTACTGAAGTTGTGTAGATACTTATGCTCATCGGGGGCAAGCCCCCTCCCACATTTTTAACCGAGTACACCAGACCCAACTCCGGCCAGCTCTAAGGCCGTGGTTAACCCTTCAGGCCGAAGTAATGGATATGTACTCACCCCCCACTCATATTCATAAACCGCACCACCTGCACCTCCCCCGCCCCACTGAAATCATGCCGCAACGGCTTGCCCTCCAACCCCCTGTGCAACGCCTCAACCAAAGGCCCATCCTCCCCCGGATAGCGCCGTAACAAAGCGCGAAAATCCACCGCATCCTCCTGCCCCAGGCACAACAACAACTGCCCCTCCACCGTCATCCGTACCCGATTACAACTGCCACAAAAATTATGCGAATTCGGCGAAATAAACCCCACCCGCGTCCCCGGATGCCGTGCCAACCGCACATACCGCGCTGGCCCTCCGCTGTTCTCGGTGCTGTCGATCAGCCCATGCTCACGGGCAATCAGCGCACGCACTTCATCGCTGGAGCAGAACGTCTCCCCCCGCGACCGCCCCACGTCCCCCAGGGGCATTTCCTCGATAAAACTGATGTCGACACCCTGCTCAATGGCATACCGCACCAATGCCGGCACTTCGTCAAAATTGCGCCCCTTCATCACCACGCAGTTGAGCTTGACCCGCTCGAACCCCGCATCCCGCGCGGCCTCGATACCGTCCAGCACTTGGCGCAGATCACCGTTGCGGGTAATCGCGCGAAAGCGCTCAGGGTCCAAGCTATCGAGGCTGATGTTCATGCGCTTGACCCCCGCCTCCACCAACGGCCGCGCCAGTCGCGCCAACTGCGAGCCATTGCTGGTCATCACCAGTTCACGCAGCCCCGGCAGCGCCGCGATGTTGCGGCACAGGCCGAGAATGCCCGGGCGAATCAATGGCTCGCCCCCGGTCAGGCGGATCTTGCGCACGCCCTGCCCCACAAACAGCGCGGCCAGGCGTTCCAGTTCTTCCAGGGTCAGCACCTGCTGGCGCGGCAGGAATGTCATGTTTTTCGCCATGCAATACACACAGCGAAAATCACAACGGTCGGTCACCGACAAGCGCAGGTAATCGATCGAACGGCCCACCCCATCCACCAGGCTCATGTCACTGCACCAACGGTGAGTCGGCACCCTGCAGCGCGATGCCGCGGATGTCCGCCGCGCCGATCAGGGTTTGCAGGTACTGCACCAATGCCTTCTGCCACACCCCTTGCTGCAACTGGGTGCGAATCGCTACAGCCACGGCTTCGTACGGCAACGGCTGGCCTTCGATACGCTGGTCGACACTGATCACATGCCAGCCGTAACGGCTCTCCAGCGGCTTGGCGGCCAGGCCTGGGGCCAGGGTGAACAGCTGGCGCTCCAGCTCGGGCACGGTCTGGCCTTTGCTCACCTGGCCCAACGAACCACCCTGGGCCTTGGACGGGCAGGCCGAGTATTTGAGCGCCAGTTCGGCAAATTGGCCGGGCTGTTCTTCCAGGCTCAGCAGCAGGACTTCGGCCTGGGTGCGCGCCAGGTGGCGCGCCTCGGCATCGTCCGGCGCGCATTCGAGCAGGATGTGCCGCGCCGCCAACAAAGGCGCGCTGTGAAAGCGTCCACGGTTGTTCTCGAAGTAGCGCACACAGGTCGCCTCGTCGCAGTCCGGCACCGTGACCTCACGCTCCAGCAGCAGGCGCGTGGCCGCCTCTTCTTCGTTCTCACCGGCGGCGATCTCCACCGCCAGGCCCAGCTCGGCGATCCGCTGCTGCAACAGCTCGCGGATCACCAGCGCGCGGGCGGCCAGGTACACCGCCTCCTCGCGGCTGTCGGCCGGGTGGTATTGCAACTCCAGGGCCATGCCCTCGGGCGTGACCGCCACGCCATTGACGCTGATGATCGGCCATTCCTGTTCACTGCTGGCGATCAACTCCGGCGCCTTGAGTTCCTCGAAAGGCGCCTGGGCTACAACCTCGGCCATCGTCACCGGTTCTTTGGCCGACGAGCCGCAACCACCGCTGCCGCCGTTACCGCCACCACATCCGCATCCTGTAGTCATGACGTTCTCCTCAGTACTTCTGCCGCACGATTTGATAACGACGCCCCAAGTACCAGATCGGCGCGCTGACCATGTGCACCAAGCGGGTAAACGGGAACAGCACAAACAGGGTCAAGCCCAGCGCCACGTGGGCCTTGTAGATCAGGCTGACCGGCTCGATCGAAGCCGCCGCGTCCAGCGGACGCAACAGCACCACGTTCTGCGCCCAGTCGGCGAGCATCACCATCACCGAACCGTCCATATGCCCGGTAGAGGCAACGATGGTCAGCAAACCCAGCACCAACTGCGCCAGCAGCACCAGCAGGATCAGGATGTCCGACGGGCTCGAGGTAGCCCGCACGCGCGGGTCACCCAGGCGGCGCTTGACCAGCATCAGCAGGCCCACCAGACACAGCAGGCCGAAGAAGCCACCCGAGACCATCGCCAGCAACTGCTTGTTCTCAGTGCTGATCACATGGTGGTAGATCGACGCCGGGGTCAGCAGGCCGACAAAATGCCCGGCCAGCACGAACAGCACGCCGATATGGAAGAAGTTGCTCGCCACGCGCATGCCACGGTTGTTGAGCATCTGGCTGGAGCCGGCCTTCCAGGTGTACTGCGACAAGTCGAACCGCGCCCAACTGCCCAACAGGCAGATCGCCAGGGCCACATAGGGGTACACCCCGAATACCAGCAAATTCCACTTAGACATTACCCACCTCCCCGGCGGGCGCTGCGGCCCGGCCTTCTTGCTGAAAATCCACCCAGTGCAACGGCACCGCGCTTTCTTCGCGGGCCTTGCCCGGACTGCTCGGCATTGAACTGCAACGGTCCTGCTGTTCGGCCTGCATAAAGTCCACCGCTTCCTCTTCCCAGATTTTGTCCAGGGCTTCGAGGGAGTCGTCGCGTGGTTCGGCGGCGACCTGGGCACGCAGTTCGGCCACAGCCTGGTGCGGCTCGGCGCCGGCAATCTGCAACAACGCACGGAAGCAACTGGCATAGCCGCTCTCACGCTCGTCCAGACGCGCGGCGAGCAAGGCCAACAGGTGCGCCACATCCGCCAGGCCCTCACGGGCCTCGATGTCTTCGCGGGTGGACAGGAACTCCAGGTACAACGGGATGTAGTCCGGCAGCTCCTTGACGCCGATGGCAAACCCGGCTTCTTCGTACTGGGCCATCATGTCGACCATGGCCTGGCCGCGGTCGCGGGACTCGCCGTGCACGTGTTCGAACAACAACAGCGACAGCGAACGCCCCCGGCCAAACAGCGCGCCGTAGTGTTCCTGGCCGTCCATCAGATCATTGGCGCAGATCAACTCCAGCAGCTCGAACAACGCACCGCGCTGCTTGGGGCTGATTTCCCGCGATTCGAGAATCGCCTGCTCCAGTTCATCGCGACCGTTCACCAGGGTCTCGGTGGGGTAGTCGAGCAGCAACGAAATCACTTTAAGAATGCGCATGGCTCAGTCCTCCCAGATCTGGACGGTTTTCAGCACGTCACGGCGGTTGGCCTTCTTGGCGCCGAACATGTTGGTGTCGGAACTGCCGCTGCAACCGCTGCCGAAGCTGAAACCACACCCGGAGCGTTCAGCGAACGCGTCGCTCATGGCGTCTTCACGGTGGGCGCTCGGTACCACGAAGCGGTCTTCGTAGTTGGCGATCGCCAGGTAGCGGTACATCTCTTCCACCTGTTCAACGCTCAGGCCGACGTCTTCGAGCACTTGCAGGTCCTGCACGCCATCGACTTGCTGGGAGCGCTTGTAGGCGCGCATCGCCAACAGCCGCTTGAGTGCACGCTTGACCGGTTTTTCATCGCCGGCGGTGAGCATGTTCGCCAGGTACCGCAGCGGAATACGCAGGCTGTCCACATCCGGGATCACCCCGTTCATGCCCACGGTGCCGGCAGCGGCGGCGTTCTGGATCGGTGACAGCGGCGGTACGTACCAGACCATCGGCAAGGTGCGGTATTCCGGGTGCAGCGGCAGCGCCAGCTTCCAGTCGACCGCCATTTTGTACACCGGCGAACGCTGGGCCGAGTCGATCACCGACTGCGGCACGCCATCGGCCAGGGCCTGGCGAATCACCGCCGGGTCATTCGGGTCGAGGAAGATTTCCAGTTGCTTCTCGTACAGGTCCTGCTCGTTGGCGGTGCTCGCCACTTCGCTGATGCGGTCGGCGTCGTACAGCAGCACACCGAGGTAGCGAATCCGACCCACGCAGGTTTCGGCGCACACGGTCGGCATACCGGCTTCGATACGCGGGTAGCAGAAGATGCACTTCTCGGACTTGCCGCTCTTCCAGTTGAAGTAGATTTTCTTGTACGGGCAGCCGCTGATGCACATGCGCCAGCCCCGGCACTTCTCCTGGTCGATCAGCACGATGCCGTCTTCTTCACGCTTGTAGATCGCACCGCTCGGGCAGGATGCCGCGCACGCCGGGTTGAGGCAGTGCTCGCACAGGCGCGGCAGGTACATCATGAAGGTGTTTTCGTACTCGCCATAAATGTCGGCCTGGATCTGGTCGAAGTTTTTGTCCTTGCGGCGCTTGGCGAATTCGGTACCGAGGATTTCCTCCCAGTTCGGGCCCCACTCGATCTTTTCCATGCGCTTGCCGGACACCAGCGAACGCGGGCGTGCGGTCGGCTGGTGCTCGCCCAATGGCGCGGTGTGCAGGTGCTGATAGTCGAAGTCGAACGGCTCGTAGTAGTCGTCCAGGCTCGGCAGGTCGGGGTTAGCGAAGATGTTCGCCAACACGCGGAACTTGCCCCCGATGCGTGGGTTGATCGAGCCGTTGGCGTTGCGCACCCAGCCGCCCTTCCACTTGTCCTGGTTTTCCCACTCTTTGGGGTAGCCGATGCCGGGCTTGGACTCGACGTTGTTGAACCAGGCGTATTCCATGCCTTCACGGCTGGTCCACACGTTCTTGCAGGTGATCGAACAGGTGTGGCAGCCGATGCATTTGTCCAGGTTGAGGACCATGCCGATCTGTGAGCGAATTTTCATCTCAGTTCTCCTCGATGTCAGTCGGCAATGGGCGCGGCAAGTCATCGCCGCTGGAGCCATCGAGCCAGTCGACCTTGGCCATCTTGCGCACCACGACAAACTCATCGCGGTTGCAACCGACCGTGCCGTAGTAGTTGAAACCGTAGGCCTGCTGGGCATAGCCGCCGATCATGTGGGTCGGCTTGAGCACCACGCGGGTTACCGAGTTGTGGTGGCCGCCGCGGGTCTTGGTGGTTTCCGAACCCGGCACGTTCACGATGCGTTCCTGGGCGTGGTACATCATCACCATGCCTTCCTTGACGCGCTGGCTGACCACCGCACGGGCGGTCAATGCACCGTTGACGTTGAAGCATTCGATCCAGTCGTTGTCTTCGATGCCGGCACGCTTGGCGTCGATTTCCGAGAGCCACACGATCGGTCCGCCACGGCTCAGGGTGAGCATCAGCAGGTTGTCGCTGTAGGTGCTGTGGATGCCCCACTTCTGGTGCGGGGTGATCCAGTTCAGCACAATCTCGGTCTCGCCATTGCTGCGCTTGCCCTTCACGCCTTCGATGGTGCGGGTGTTGACCGGTGGCCGGTAGCTCATCAACTGCTCGCCGAACGCCTGCATCCACGGGTGATCCTGGTAGAACTGCTGGCGGCCGGTGATGGTGCGCCATGGGATGTTTTCATGCACGTTGGTGTAGCCGGCGTTGTAGCTCACGTGCTCGTCTTCGAGGCCTGACCAGGTCGGGCTGGAGATGATCTTGCGCGGCTGCGCCTGGATGTCGCGGAAGCGAATCGCTTCGTGGGCCTTGGAGATCGCCAAGTGGCTGTGGTCGATGCCGGTGAATTCCGACAGCGCGGCCCAGGCTTTCAAGGCGACCTTGCCGTTGGTTTCCGGGGCCAGGGACAGGATCACTTCGGCGGCGTCGATGGCCGTGTCGATTTTCGGCCGGCCGTGGCTGATGCCCGCATCGCTTTCGTGATGGTTCAGTTCGCCGAGGAATTCGACTTCTTCATCGGTGTTCCAGTTGATGCCCTTGCCGCCGTTGCCGAGTTTTTCCAGCATCGGGCCCAGCGACGAGAACTGCTTGTAGATGTTCGGGTAGTCACGCTCCACCACTGCCATGTTCGGCGCGTTCTTGCCCGGAACCGGCGCCACACCGGCGCTTTTCCAGTCGGTGCCGCCAAACGGCTGGGCCAGTTCGCCGACGCTGTCGTGCATCAACGGTACGGTGACCAGGTCTTGCTCCACGCCCAGGTGGCCGACCGACATGGCCGAGAACGCCTTGGCGATGCCCTTGTAGATTTCCCAGTCGGAGCGCGACTCCCACGCCGGGTCGATGGCCGCCGACAACGGGTGAATGAACGGGTGCATGTCCGAGGTGTTCATGTCGTCTTTTTCGTACCAGGTGGCGGTCGGCAAGACGATGTCGGAATACACGCAGGTGGAGGACATGCGGAAGTCCAGGGTGGTCACCAGGTCAAGCTTGCCGATGGCGCCGTCCTCGACCCATTCGGCCTCGGTGGGCTTGCATTCGGTGCTGTGGCCGATGTCTTCGTTCATCACGCCGTTCTTGGTGCCCAACAGGTACTTGAGCATGTACTCATGGCCCTTGCCCGAGGAACCGAGCAGGTTGGAGCGCCAGATAAACATGTTGCGCGGGAAGTTCACCGGGCTGTCCGGCTGTTCGCAGGCAAAGCGCAGGCTGCCGTCCTGCCAGGATTTGACCACGTAGTCCTTCGGCGTCATGCCGGCGGCGGCGGCATCACGGCAGATGTGCAGCGGGTTGGTGTTGAGCTGCGGAGCACTGGGCAACCAGCCGGCGCGTTCGGCGCGGATGTTGTAGTCCAGGGCGTGTTCCGGGAACTGCGATTTGTCGGCCAGCGGCGAGAGCACGTCGTGCATGCTCATCTTCTCGTGGCGCCATTGCGAACTGTGGCCGTAGAAGAAGCTGGTGCCGTTCATCTGGCGTGGCGGGCGGTTCCAGTCGAGGCCGAAGGCCAGGGGCAGCCAGCCGCATTGCGGGCGCAGTTTTTCCTGGCCGACGTAGTGGGCCCAGCCGCCGCCGGTCTGGCCGACGCAACCGCAGAGCATGAGCATATTGATCAGCCCGCGGTAGTTCATGTCCATGTGGTACCAGTGGTTCATCGCCGCGCCGACGATGATCATCGAACGGCCCTTGGTCTTGTCGGCGTTGTCGGCGAACTCACGGGCGATCTGGATGGCTTTCTCGCGGCTGACGCCGGTGATCGCTTCCTGCCACGCCGGGGTGCCCGGCACGCTGGCGTCGTCGTAGTCTTTGGCCACGTTCTGGCCGCCCAGGCCACGGTCGATGGCCAAGTTGGCGGCGGACAAGTCGAACACCGTCGCCACTTTGGCCACGCTGCCGTCGGCCAGGGTCACGCTGTGCACCGGCACGCGGCGGAACTGCACGGCATCGCCGGCCACGTGCTGGAAGTGTTCGTGGGCTTCGCCGGCAAAATACGGGAAGGCCACTTCGGCGACGTCGTCACCGATCAGGCTGAGTTTCAGGTCGATGGCGCGGCCTTCACCGCCCTCCTTCGCGAGGATGTTCCACTTGCCTTTCTCGCCCCAGCGGTAGCCGATGGAGCCTTGTGGCGACACCAGTTCACCGCTCTCGTCGAGGGCGATGGTTTTCCATTCCGGGTTGTTGTCCTGACCGAGGTTGCCGGTGAGGTCCGAGGCGCGCAGGAAGCGGTCGGGCTGGAAGCCGGCGCCGGGCGCGAACCCGGTCATCGGCTTGAGCATCACCAGCACCGGCAAGTCGGTAAAGCGCTTGGCGTAGTCGGTGAAGTAGGCGCTCGGTTTATCCAGGTGAAATTCCTTGAAGATCACGTGGTTGAAGGCTTGGGCCAACGCGGCGTCGGTGCCCTGCTTGGGGTTGAGCCACAGGTCGGTGAGCTTGGCTACTTCCGAGTAGTCGGGGGTGATGGCCACGGTCTTGGTGCCCTTGTAGCGCACCTCGGTGAAGAAGTGCGCGTCCGGGGTGCGGGTCTGCGGGACGTTGGAACCCCAGGCGATGATGTAGTTGGAGTTGTACCAGTCGGCCGATTCCGGCACGTCGGTCTGCTCGCCCCACACCATCGGCGAGGCCGGTGGCAGGTCGCAGTACCAGTCGTAGAAGCTCAGGCACACGCCGCCGATCAGCGACAGGTAACGCGAACCCGCCGCGTAGCTGACCATCGACATGGCCGGGATCGGCGAGAAGCCGACGATGCGGTCCGGGCCGTATTGCTTGATGGTGTAGACGTTGGAGGCAGCGATGATCTCGTTGACCTCCTCCCAGTTCGAACGAATGAAACCGCCCATGCCGCGCTTGCTCTTGTACGAGTCGGCCTTGACCTTGTCCTCGACAATGCTCGCCCACGCCTCCACCGGCGACAGGGTCTGGCGCGCGTCACGCCACAGCTTGAGCAGCGGTTTGCGGATCTTCGGGTACTTGAGGCGGTTGGCGCTGTAGATGTACCAGCTGTAGCTGGCACCCCGTGGGCAGCCGCGCGGCTCATGGTTGGGCAGGTCGTTGCGGGTGCGCGGGTAGTCGGTCTGCTGGGTTTCCCAGGTGATCAGGCCGTTCTTCACGTAGATCTTCCACGAGCACGAGCCGGTGCAGTTCACGCCATGGGTGGAGCGCACGATCTTGTCGTACTGCCAGCGCGAACGGTAGACGTTTTCCCAGTCGCGGGACTCTTTGCGGGTCTCACCGTGACCGTCGGAGAATTCGTTTTGCTTGCGGTTGAAGAACCGCAGTTGATCCAATAAGTGACTCATGATGCTTTCCTCATCAGGCGTGCCGTGGGGTGCGTTGCCCCGCGAATTCGTGGTCGATCAGCAGGGTGTGGCGCAGCCTTTGCGGGCGTACCACCACCAGGTCACGACGATGCAGCTCAGGTAGAAACCGACAAACATGTAGAAGGCCATCGCCGGGCTGCCGGTGGCGGCCATGGACGTGCCGAAAGACTTGGGAATGAAGAACGCACCAAAGGCGCCCATGGCCGAACTGAAGCCCAGCACGGCGGCGGACTCCTTGCCGGCATCCTTGATCGCCTGCTCGCGCTCGGCGGCGGATTTACCGGCACTGGCCTTCTCGTGCTGGGTGCGGAAGATCACCGGGATCATGCGAAAGGTGGAGCCGTTGCCGACACCGGTGGTGATGAACAGCAGCATGAACATGCCGAGGAAGCCGTAGAAGCTGCCGCCCTGCCCGTTCACCGGCAAAAAGTGCAGCACGCCGAACACCATCACGATCATCAGCACGAAGTTCCACAAGGTCACCCGTGCGCCGCCCAGCTTGTCCGCCAGCCAGCCGCCGAGTGGGCGTACCAGGGCGCCGACCAGCGGGCCGAGGAAGGCGAATTTCAGCGCCACCACATCCGGGAACGAGGTCTTGATCAGCAGCGGAAACGCCGCCGAAAAGCCGATGAATGAGCCGAAGGTCGCCAGGTACAGCCAGCACATCAGCCAGTTGTGCTTGCGCTTGAAGATCACCGCCTGCTCGCTGAATGAAGCGCGGGCGCTGGACAGGTCATTCATGCCGAACCAGGCCGCCACGGTGACGGTAAGGATAAACGGCACCCAGATAAAACCGGCGTTCTGCAGCCAGAGTTGACTGCCATCCGGCAAGGTTTGCGGTTGACCGCCCACCAGGCCGAACACGCCGAACGTGATCACCAGCGGGACGCAGAACTGCATCACCGACACCCCCAGGTTGCCGAGCCCAGCGTTCAGGCCCAGGGCCGTGCCTTGCTGCGACTTGGGGTAGAAGAAGCTGATGTTGGACATGCTCGAGGCGAAGTTGCCGCCGCCGAAACCGCACAGCAGCGCGATCAGTACAAACACGCTGTAGGGGGTACTGGGGTCTTGCACCGCGTAGCCCATCCACAGCGACGGCAGCAGCAACGACGCGGTGCTCAGGGCGGTCCAGCGGCGGCCGCCGAAGATCGGCACCATGAACGAGTAGAACACCCGCAAGGTCGCACCGGACAAGCCCGGCAACGCCGCCAGCCAGAACAGCTGGTCGGTGGTGAACATAAAGCCGATGGCGTTCAGGCGCACGATCACCGTGCTCCACACCATCCACACGGCGAAGGCCAGCAACAGCGCGGGAATCGAGATCCACAGGTTGCGGGTCGCGGTCTTCTTGCCGCTGGCGCCCCAGAACGCCGGGTCTTCAGGGCGCCAGTCGTGAATCACCGGCCCCGAGCCGGGCTTTTGCGCGATGGACATGTTCATTCTCCTTGGAGAGGTTGGGCGGTTTTGCCCAACAGCGGTTGCTTGCGCATTTCGCTGAAGTACATCCAGGTCAGGGACACCCAGACCACGCCGTACATCAACATGAAGCAGGACGAGCGCACGCCGGTGAGGTCCACCAGGGCGCCAAACAGGATCGGCAGCACAAAGCCGCCCAGGCCACCGGCCAGGCCGACGATGCCGGACACCGCACCCATGTTCTGTGGGTAGTCATTGGCGATGTACTTGAACACCGAGGCCTTGCCGAACGCGAAGGCGATGCCCATCACAAACAGCAGCACGGTGAACAGGGTGGCGTTGAGGCCGATATGGAAATCCAGGGGACCACTGACGGTCTGCACCTGCAATTGGGTCTGCGGGTAGCTGAGCAGGAACAAGCAGATCCAGCTCACCCACAGCACCCACCAGGTCACGCTTTGGGCGCCCCAGCGGTCGGACATCCAGCCGCCCACCGCACGCAGCACGCCGCCCGGCAGGGAGAAGCAGGCGGCCAGCAACGCGGCGCTTTGCAGGCTGAAGCCGTATTCCTGCACGTAGTATTTGGTCATCCACAGCGCCAGGGCCACGTAGCCGCCGAACACAATCGAGTAGTACTGGCAGTAGCGCCACACGGCCGGGTCTTTCAGGCACAGCAGTTGCTCGCGCAGGGTGGCGCCGCCAGCACTGCGGTGGGCCTTGTTTTCGCTGGTGAGGAACCAGAACAGCAGCGCGGTGATAAACAGGATCGCGCCGAACACCTTGGGCACCAGATGCCAGGTGCCGAGGGCGATCAGCGCCGGGGCCAGAAACTTGGTGACGGCGGCGCCCGCGTTGCCGGCGCCGAACACGCCCATGGCAAAGCCCTGGTTCTCTTTGTCGAACCACTTGGCGACGTAGGCGATGCCCACCGAAAACGAACCGCCAGCCAGGCCGACGAACAGGCCCAGCACCAGGAACTGCCAATAGGCGGTGGCGTAGGTGATCAGGTACAGCGGCAACACACAGGCGAGCATCAACAGGAAGAACACGATGCGCCCGCCGAAGCGGTCGGTCAGCAGGCCGAGCGGAAGGCGCACCAGCGAGCCGGTCAATACCGGCGTGGCGGCCAACAGGCCGAACTGGGTTTCGTTGAGTTGCAACAGCTCTTTGATGGGTACGCCCAACACGGCGAACATCATCCACACCATAAAGCAGACGGTGAAAGCCAGGGTGCTCATGCCCAGCACCAGGCCCTGTCTCATACGGGGTTGAGTCACGGTATGCGCTCCAGAAAGTGATTCCATGAGCGCAGGTTAGGGGCGGCACCCCCGCGGAACTTGACCCAGGTCAACGTCCGCCTGGGGGGTATGGGGCTATGCTGGCCCCACATACCTCTAAGGAGGTAGTTCCAATAACAAGAGAAAGTCTTTATTTATCAATGGATTGGTCTCTTGTGCCGGTATTTTCCCGTGGGAGGGTTGGCCGGCAATTCTTTAGAGGTAGTGCGCCAGGGATTGCGGTTTTTCAGCCCTTTTCCCTTTGCAGGTGCCGCCATGCAGGCTTCCAACCCCCTTCACTTACGCCGCCATGTTTAACTGGCTGCGCAGCTCCCTGCCCGCTCGCGCCGGGTTGGCGGTGATCCTGATCGCCATCCTCGCCCTCGCCAGTTCCTTGAGTGCGGGCTTGATCGCCTGGTTCAGCCAGGGCGACGCCGCCGCCATCAACACCGCCGGCTCGGTGCGCATGGAGACCTACCACCTCAGCTGGAAACTCGCCGCCGGCGCGCCCACCGACGAGATCGACACCATCATCCACAGCCTGCAAGGGCGCCTCGACAGCCAATCGCTCAAGGCGGTGCTCGAAGACGGCCCGCGCAGCGCCCTGCTACAGAGCTACCAACAAATCCAGCAGCGCTGGAACGATGACTTGCGCCCGGCCGTGGCACGCGGCGACGCGCTGCTGTTCCAGGCCAGCGCGCCGGGTTTTGTCGATCAACTCAACCAGTTCGTCAGCCTGTTGCAGCAACAGAGCGAACAGAAACAAGGCTGGCAGCAGGGTATCCAGGGGCTGGCGCTGTTCAGCACGCTGATCATCCTGCTGATCGGCCTGTATGAACTACAGTACGGCGTGGTCAACCCCCTGGAAGAACTGGTGCACGCGACCCGGCGCTTTCGTGACGGCGACTTCAAGACCCGGGTCAACCACCGCTCCGAAGACGAGCTGGGGCAACTGGCCCTGAGCTTCAACGCCATGGCCGAAACCATTGAACAATCCCACCGCACCCTGGAGAGCCAGGTGCGGCAGAAAACCCTCAACCTGCAACAAGCCAACGCCGCCCTCGAACTGCTCTACCAGAGCAGCCGCAGCCTGGCCACGCGCCTGGCGAATGCCGAGGGCCTGGATGAATTGATCCGGCGCTTCCAGAAACGCCTGCCGGGGCTGCGCCTGTCGCTGTGCCTGCAAGGGCACTTCCTCGCACCGGCCCAGCAGATGCTCTCGCTGCATGGTGAGAACGGCCGTAACGTCTGCGCCATCGGCGACTGCGCCTCCTGCCAGAAGATCCACGTCGCACTGCCCCAGGTGTTCAGCATCAGCAACCAGGGCGCGGAACTGGGTGAACTCAAGGCACACTTCCTCGACGGCCATGCGCCCCAGGACTGGGAGAAACAGTTGATCCAGGCCCTGGCCAACCTGATCGGCACCTCGCTGTCGCTCAAGCGCCAGCGTGAACAGGACCACCGCCTGCTGCTGCTCGACGAACGCACCATCATCGCCCGCGAACTGCACGATTCCCTGGCCCAGGCGCTGTCCTACATGAAGCTGCAAGTCAGCCGCATGCAAACCCTGATCCGCCGTGGCGAACCGGTGGAAACCCTGGCCACCGTCACCGCCGAACTGCGCGACGGCCTGAACAACGCCTACCGCCAACTGCGCGAATTGCTCACGACCTTCCGCCTGCAAATCCACGATGCCGGGCTGGTTCAGGAGCTACAGGACACCGCCGAAGAGTTCTCGCGGCGTGGCGAATTCCAGGTGCACCTGCATATGGACGCCCTGGCCTTCCAACTGTCGGCCAGCGAACAGATCCACTTGCTGCAGATCACCCGCGAAGCCCTCTCCAACTGCCTGCGCCATGCCCATGCGCAAAATGCCTGGCTGCAACTGCGCCAGGAGGGCGAGACCGTGAGCCTGAGCATCGAAGATGACGGCCGTGGTTTTTGCGAAGCGGTCGACAGGCGTGAACACCACGGCCTGACCATCATGGACGAACGCGCCCGCAGCCTGCACGGCCACCTCGACATCAGCCCCCGCGAGCCCCAGGGCACGCGGGTGCAACTGCGCTTTCACCCGGAATTTCTCGGGCAACCCCTACAAGGCACCCACGCATGAACACAGCCACTCGCCACCGTATCCTGCTGGTCGACGACCACCCGATGATGCGCCACGGCATGCGCCAGATGCTTGAACTGGAAGACGACCTGCAAGTGGTCGGCGAAGCCGGCAACGGCCAGGAAGCCCTGGACCAGATCGACGCGCTGCAACCGGACCTGGTGCTGCTGGACAACAACATGCCACACATGAACGGCCTCGAAACCCTGCGCCGCCTGCGCGCCATGAACTATGGCGGCAAGGTGTTGCTGTTTACCGTGTCCGACGCTGAAGACGATATTCGTGATGCGTTACGGCTGGATGCCAATGGCTATCTGCTCAAGGATATGGAGCCGGAATTGTTGATCCAGTACATCCGCGATGCGTTGCATGGCGCCTTGGTGATCAGCCCTGGCCTGACCCGCGTACTGGCCCAGGCCCTGCGCTCGCCGCAACCGCATGCGGCGGTGGAGTTGACTGAACGCGAGCGCCAGGTGCTGCGCACGATTGCCAGTGGGCACAGCAACAAGGTGATCGGGCATAAATTGGGGATTACCGAGGGGACGGTGAAGGTGCATGTGAAGAATTTGCTGCATAAGCTGGGGTTGCGGTCGCGGGTGGAGGCGGCGGTTTGGGCGATGGAGCATTTGCGGCAGGCGGGGTGAGTTTTTTGGGGGCGGGTCAGTTAACAAATAAGTGACTGACACTCCCTCATCGGGGCATAAGTATCTATGGACCTGTCCCGTGACAACGGACGCCAAGAAGCGATACTTAAATCGTTCTCTTGGAGGTTGCCATGTATCCATCTACTCGCCGTAACTACACCGATGAGTTCAAGACTCAAGCGGTTGCGCTAGCT
>NZ_JBFMHW010000048.1:0-17286 GCF_040754745.1 Pseudomonas sp. SB113 | reverse complement strand
GCGCAAGCGAGGCTGCGTCTGCGGTGTGTCAGGCAGGCCGCTGACGCAGCCTCGCTTGCGCTCGGCAGCTGCTACGTGCAGACGATCCCTGGGATCAGTGACGCTCGAGGGCGTTGACGAGGTCGTGGAAGGCTTCGCGGTTGGACTCATTGAGGCCCATCAGGATCTTGTGCGCTTCCAGCACCTTGACCCGTACGACTTCCTCGGACTGGTCCTGGGACGGCAGGTCGGTGAGGCATTCCGGGCACGGGATCGGGCGATCAACGATGTTGAACACCTGGTCGAAGCCCATGGACTGCAACAGACGAGTGATGTCTTCGTGGGTGGTGACGACGGTCGGCAACAGGCCGACCTTCTGCCGAGACAGAATGGACAACTTGGCCAACAGCCCAAGGGTGGTGCTATCGATGCTGCGGGTTTCGGTCAGATCGATCACGATCGCCGAGAAATTCAACGCTGTGAAAATCCGCTCAATCGTCGCATCCAGCGCCGAACACAAGGTCAGGCGCACTTCACCGACAAACTTCAGGACGAAGGTCCCGTCTTGCTCGGCGAATTGGATTCTTCCGGTACTCATCAAAGATTCCTGCTCAACACCAATAGGGCGATATCATCCGGCATCTCCCCTAGCGTGGCCAATCCAAAAACCTGCCGCAGGCCATCCAGGCTGCCGCCCGCCGACTTGACCTTTTGGGGCAAGGCGGCTTCTTTCTCTTTGAGTGTAGGCTCTGGAAGAAGGTCCAGGATGCCATCGGACATCAGCGTCAGGCTGAACGTCGGCGGCAGCTCCAGAATGTGGTCTTCGTAGGTGGCTTCATTGAACAAGCCTACGGGCAGACCACGCCCTTCCAGGTAACGCACACTGTCGGGAGTGTATAAAACAGGCATCGGCAGGTGACCGCCGATGCTGTAGGTCAAAAGACCGGTTTCTTCATCAATCACGCCGCCCACCATCGTCACGTGCTTGCCCAGCTTGCAGCTGATCAGGCCTCGGTTGATGTGGCCCAGCACCTCGGAGGGGGTGAACTCCGGCAAGGTGCCATTGCGCTTGGATTCGAACAACAGCCGTGTGGTCATGAACTTCAACAACACGGTGACAAAAGCAGAAGAAGCACCATGACCGGAGACATCGGCCAGGTAAAACGCGACACGCCGCTCGTCTACGCGGAAATAATCGACAAAATCTCCCGACAGGTACAACGACGGGATGATCTGGTGAGCAAACTGGAATTCGTCGATGGTCCAGGGGCTGACCGGCAGCATGTTCATCTGCACCTGGCGACCGGCGTTCTGGTCTTCCTGGAGCAGGTTAAGGCTGGCTTCGAGTTCGCGGTTGGCGGTTTCGAGCTTTTCGCGGTAGCGCTGGTTCTCGACCAGCAAGCGCGCACGATCCAACGCGCGGCGCACAGAGTGCTCCAGTACCGCCAGGTCTTCGAGGGGCTTGATCAGGTAGTCGGCAGCGCCGAGGCGCAGCGCCTCGACGGCATCGTTCATGACGCCAGCGCCGGACACGACAATCACCGGCGTCTGCGGGGCAAGCTCGGTCACCTGGCGAATCAGCTCCAAGCCGCCCATCTGGGGCATGCGCAGGTCGCAGATCACGAGGTCGGGCTGGTCGCGCTCGAATACCTGGAGACCCTGTTGGCCATTGCTGGCCTGCAGGACGCTGAAGCCACTGTCTTCCAAATAGGCTGCAAGGCTCGCGCGCACTACTTCGTCGTCATCGATTATCAGCAGCGTGGCACTGGTTTTTTGCATGTGGGCAAACGGCGCCAGAATTAGGTTGGCGTAGGTGGCTCGGCAATGGCCGGGCTCACGTACTGGATTCGCTTTCTAGCCTCTCTGTCCTACAAAGCATAGGCGTTTTGCCCACGCACAACTGTAAAGCAGAGGTGCCCTTCTAAGGCGCAGACGGTACTCCCATCCGCCAGGTGTTTCAAGCTCATGCCGATGGTCGCCGGGCGTCTTTACATCGCAAATCACCGGGAGTTATAAGAACAGCCACGACCACAACACAAAGTAAGGATGGAGCCGATGGGCGAACACGAGCGCGACTACGCCGAAAAACGCGATTTCATCCGCATGCGGGTGGATGCCGAAGTATCTTTGCTCCACGAAGGCCAGGAGATTGCCGGGGTTTGCGTGGACCTTTCCAGCTCCGGGATGCAGGTGCAGGCACCGCGCCAGTTCAACGTCGGAGACCTGCTCACCGTGCGCATTGATTCTGAGCATGCGGCGCTCAAGGGCCTGGAGGCAGACACTGAAGTGGTCTGGACCAAGACGGCAGGCGAAGAGCAACAGCTGGGCCTTAAGATCTTGAAAATGCGCTGAAACCCGCGCACAAAAAAGGCGACCGCCAGGGTCGCCTTTTTTCATTTCAAAACATCACAGCTTAAAAGTCGTCGACGACCTTGCCGTCCTTGACCTTGAACTCACGGTTCTGCAGGTAGGCATTACGGATAAAGGTGTACTTGTCGCCGGTGATCAGCTTCTCGCTGTCGAGCAGGCTGGCACGGGTGTCAACGATGTTCAGGCCCATGGTGCTGTTGCGCCAGCCGATATCGTTCATGTAGCGGTACGGTTGGGTGTAGCTGTCTACGTATTTGGACGGCGCATCACGCAGGGTGCTCGGGCCCAGCAGCGGGATCATCACGTAGGGACCGCTGCCTACACCCCAATAACCCAGGGTCTGGCCGAAGTCTTCATCACTGCGTTGCAGCCCCATTTTGGTGCCGACGTCGATAAAGCCCAGCACGCCGAACGTGGTGTTAACCAGCAAACGCGCAGTGTCGACCCCGGCATTGTGGGGCTTGAGCTGCAGCACGTTGTTGGCCAGGTTGCCGACGTCGCCGATGTTGCGGAAGAAGTTGTGGATACCGTCTTCGACAAATTGCGGGGTGATCCACTGATAGCCTTGGGCCAATGGCTTGAGGGCGTAGGTATCAACGGTGTCGTTAAAAGTGAAGATCGGGCGGTTGACGCTTTCCCATGGATCATCTTCCGATGCAGCCTGTGCAGCGAAAGGGGCCAGCAAGACAGTGGCACACACCGACAGCTGAGCGAAGTATTGGCTCCAGCGCATAGCTTTTGCTCCTTGAATGGTCTGTCATGGGCGCTATGCCCTGAATAAGGCCGTCAGTATATGACGGAAGTGTCCAATTAGGCAGCTGCTAGGAATACTCCTAACACAAATGGACAATTTTCCTACAATTCACCCGCCTGTCATCTGCTTGTCATCCTGCCCCGATAGCGTCACAGCTATTTCAGGGATGTCGACATGCCTCACGCCGAGATAGCCATCGCCAAAGCGCCCGCCTTGACCGCTGTTCTGTTTGGCCTGAGTGGTTGCCTGGTGGACTTTGGTTCCCAGGCGCGCACCGATTCCTCCTCCCCGGACTCCCAAGCCACGCCCGGCGCCCTGAAAATCCTGCGCAGCCTCAAGGAACAAGGCGTCCCCTGTGCCTGGCTGGATGAATTGCCGCCATCGGTGACCACACCACTGGCCGCCGTACTGCCCGGCTGGCTCAAGGCGGCATCCCCCTCCTCCATCCGCTGGCCCGCGCCCCATGCCTGCTGGCAAGCCTTGATGGAACTGAACATTGAGCGCCTGGAAGGTTGCGTACTGGTCAGCGGTGAACCGCGCTTGCTGCAATCGGGGCTGAATGCCGGGTTGTGGACCATTGGCCTGGCCTCCTGTGGTTCACTGTGCGGCCTGGCGCCTGAGCAGTGGCAGGCGCTGAGCGACAAGGAACGCGAGCACAAGCGCGGCAAAGCCACCGTTGAGCTATATGGGCTGGGGGTGCACTCGGTGATCGATCACCTTGGTGAACTCGGCACCTGCCTGGCTGACATCAGCCTGCGACAGCTCAAAGGCGAGAAGCCCTGATCGAGATCATGCACAGTCGACGCCCGTGGATTAATCTACAGGTCAGTCCGTAGACCTTTCACGGCGTGCCGCGGTCTATGCCAGTGCCTATCGATAAAAAGGAAGAACGTCATGCCTGATCGCAAAAAACTGGAAGAACAGGTCGAGATCCTGCGCGGGCAGTTGGAACAGGAACCGCCGCTGTCGGAAGAAAAACGTGAAGCGCTGGAGGCCTTGATTGCCAAGTTTGAATTACAACTTGAACTTGAACCGGCCACCCAGACACCCAGTATTTCCGACGATGTGAGTCAAGCTGCCATAGAGTTCGACGCCGAGCACCCGGTGATTTCCGGGACATTGCGCAATATTATGATCACCTTGGGCAATATGGGGATCTAACCCGAACCCAAGCCAGGCGCAGAACCAAAATGTGGGAGGGGGCTTGCTCCCGATGCAGTGGGTCAGGCACAACGACTGTGACTGACACTCCGCAATCGGGAGCAAGCCCCCTCCCACATTTGGTTTTGTGTGAAGGCTTATTGGCGAGCCAGGCGCACGTTCTGGAACGCCACATCCTCAGTACTGCGGTAAGGGTTGATATCCAACCCCCCCCGCCGCACATACCGCGCATACACCGTCAACTTCTCCGGCTTCAGCAGGCGCTGCAGATCGAGGAAGATCCGCTCAACACACTGCTCATGAAAGTCCGAGTGCTGGCGAAAGCTCACCAGGTATTCCAGCAAACTCGCGTGATCCAACGCCGCACCGCGGTACTCCACCACCACGCTGCCCCAGTCGGGCTGGCTGGTCACCGGGCAGTTGGACTTGAGTAGGTGGCTGTGCACGCTCTCCTCGACAATGCGCGACTCATCGCAACGCAGCAACTCCGGGCGCGGATGCTCATAGTTGCTGACGCGAATGTCCAAGTCGTCAATGCACACACCCGGCAGGGCCATCACGCCTTCGGCTTCAATCTCGGCCAGGCGGCGGATACGCACGCTGACCGGCTTGCCGGCGGCAGCGCTGAGGTCGGTACGCAGGGTCGCTTCCAGGCTTGGTGTATCGGCGAACGCGGTCTGGTTCAGCGAGTTGAGGTATAGCTTGAACGACTTGGACTCGATGATGTTCGGCGAGTCGGCCGGGATGCTGAATTCACCGATGGCCACCACCGGCTTGCCCGACGGCAGCAACCAGGACAACTCGAAGCAGTTCCAGAAGTCCACGCCCTTGTACGGCAGGGTCTCGGCGCTCAGGCCCAGCTCGGCCCATTTGGCGGCGCGTGGAATCGGGAACAGCAACGAAGGGGTGTAGGTGGAGATGTATTCACTGGACTTGCCCAGCGGCGAATGTTCGGCTGCGGGATGCATGGCGGAAACCTGGCTAAATAAACCGCGCCAGTCTACCAGCCTTTGCCCCCGCCCTTAAGAAACGCCTTACTCAACGGTCAGCTTACCGACCATGCCCGCCTGGTAATGCCCGGGGAGGTTGCAGGCAAACTCCAGGCCGGTGGCCTTGGTGAACGTCCAGGTCAGCTCAGCGGTCTTGCCGGGCTCCACCAGCACGCTGTTGGGGTCATCGTGTTTCATGCCGCCCATCTCACCGTGGCCCATGGCACTGTGATCCATCTTGCCCATTCCCGTGGACGTGAGCATGCCGCTGGCCTGCATCTGCAACATTTCCTTCTGGTGTTCGGCGTGCATCGCCGCGTCACCGAGGTTGAATTCATGCAGCAACTGGCCTTTATTGACCAGTACAAAGCGCACCGTCTCACCGGCTTTGACGTCCAGGGACTTGGGCGAAAAGGAAATGTCCTGCAGCGTCACTTCCACGGTACGCGTGGCCTTATCGGCCGGTGCCGGCTGACCGAACGCGTAGGTATGGGCCGCATCCGCCATTGCATTGAAACTCAACGCCAACAGGCAGCCCGCCAACAACAGGGGTGTACGCAATGCCATCTCGATTCTCCAAAAGTGTGCAACCTGCTTGGACAGCACTTTAAAATTGCGCCGCTGCCAGCCAGCTGACTGCTAGATTACAACTTTGTCAGGTTGCGCCCTTCCCCTGGCACCCACGGTATAAAGCCCCTCGTGAACTGTTGCCAAGAGCCGCCCATGAAATTGCTGATCGTCGAAGACCAACCGAAAACCGGCCACTATCTGCGTCAAGGCCTGGCCGAGGCTGGCTTTACCACCGAACTGGTGGCCGACGGCACCAGCGGCCAGCACCTGGCGCTGACCGGCGATTATGACTTGCTGATCCTGGACGTGATGCTGCCTGGTCGCGACGGTTGGCAAATCCTGCAAGCAGTGCGCAGTGCCGGCATGGAGATCCCGGTGCTATTCCTGACCGCCCGGGACGCTGTGGAAGACCGTGTGCATGGCCTGGAACTGGGCGCCGACGATTACCTGGTCAAGCCCTTCGCCTTCTCCGAACTGCTGGCGCGCGTGCGCACCCTGCTGCGCCGTGGCAGCAGTACGCCGCAGGAAACCGCCCTGCAATTGGCCGACCTGCGCCTGGACCTGATCCGCCGCCGCGTCGAACGGGGCGGCCAGCGCATCGACCTCACCGCCAAGGAGTTCTCCCTGCTGGAACTGCTGCTGCGCCGCCAGGGCGAAGTACTGCCCAAGTCGCTGATCGCCTCCCAGGTGTGGGACATGAATTTCGACAGCGACACCAACATCATCGAAGTCGCGATCCGGCGCCTGCGCCTAAAAGTCGACGACCCCTTCCCCACCAAGCTGATCCATACCGTGCGCGGCATGGGTTATGTGCTGGAGGAGCGGAGCCATTGATCCAGCGTCTGTCCCTGGCCAGCCGCCTGGCCCTGCTGTTTGCAGCCTGCACCGCAGTGGTCTCGCTGCTCGCGGGCGTGCTGTTCAACCATGCCAGCGAGGCGCACTTCATTGAGCTGGACCAACAGCAACTCGACAGTAAGCTGGTGGCGCTGCGCAGTACCTTGCAGGGTGTCGAATCGCTGGACTCATTCGCCCAACGCGAAGCGCAGCTGCGAGCCGAACTCAATCGCCAACCTGACCTGACATTACGCATCACCGCCGCCGGCCAGCGCTGGCTGGACGATGCGCCAAGCGTCACTCTGCCCGAGGCGCCGGGCCTGCACACCCTGCAAAACGCCGGCACCGACTACCGCGTGTACAACGCGCCCTTAAGGCCCGGCCAGCCCACTTCACCGCAGCTGACCCTGATGCTCGACATCACCCACCACCAGCACTTCCTGCAACGCATGCAGCATTTGATCTGGCTCACCGTCGGCCTGTCGGCCCTGGCCACCGCGCTGCTGGGCGCCTGGGCTGCACGCAGTGGCTTGCGCCCGTTGCGACGCATGGGCGAAGTGGCTGCCGGCGTATCGGCCCACTCCTTGACCCAGCGCCTGCCTCAACAGCAAATGCCGGCGGAATTGGCCGAACTGGCCCAGGCCTTCAATGCCATGCTGGGTCGGCTGGACGACGCATTCCAGCGCCTTTCAGCGTTCTCCGCCGATATCGCCCATGAACTGCGCACGCCGCTGTCGAACCTGCTGACCCAGACCCAGGTCATCCTCACCCAGCCGCGCCCGCTGGAGGACTACCGCGAGGCGCTGCACAGCAATCTGGAAGAGTTGCAATGGATGGCGCAACTGGTCAACGACATGCTGTACCTGGCCAAGGCGGACCATGGTTTGTTGGTGCCCAAACGTGAGGCCCTGAACCTGGCGATTGAAGTGGATGCCCTGTTGGAATTTTTCGCTTTGCTGGCGGAGGAGGCCCAAGTCAGCCTGGTGCGCGAAGGCACTGCCCATACCCTGGGTGATCGCGGCATGTTGCGTCGGGCGCTTTCGAACTTGCTCGATAACGCACTGCGGTTTACGCCCGCGGGCGGTGAAGTGCGTGTGAGTCTGGTGGAGGGTGTATCGGTGAAGGTTGAGAACAGCGGCGAAGGCATTCCACCAGAGCTGCTACCGAGATTGTTCGACCGATTCTATCGGGCCGATCCGGCGCGCCATGAAGGCAGCAGCGAGCATGCCGGGCTGGGACTGGCGATTACCCAGTCGATTGTAAGAGCGCATGGGGGGAAGATTTTTTGTGAATCAGAGGCGGGATGCACAAGGTTTATAATTGAGCTGCACGGGTAAGGCCAATCGCCAACAGCTTCTAAGGGATCTGAATCCGCACCTAAGATAAAGAGCCACCTATAAGAATCGGCGAAATCTAATCAACCGAAAGAATACATAGAATAATAACTTAGCACCCCCGCACTGCTGTACCCCATGAACGTCAAGTATCTCGACAGCCATAGCCTAAATACAGATTCTTTTGGAAATACGAACTCGCCCGCATTAGGATCCATGAAGACAAACTGCGTTTGACTAACCAGAATGCCCATCGCATGAGCACCACCGAGGCCGTAGATGGCGAGACATACATATCGGCCACGCACCCGTAACAGTGAGTTGACTAAATCAGCCGCACTCACTTGACCAATATCCCCTTCGTCTTGCTCTAAAGTGCGCAACACCAAGCCCGCCGAGGACATTCCCGCTTGGATCTTGGATTTCTTATCTGCAACAGTGCCTTTTAGATTAATCATGTTTTGACGCGCCATGAGAAAACGTACGCGATGCTTCCCCGAGTCGCTATTGAACGACTCCCAGAAATCAATACTATTACGCTTACATCGCAACCAGTCGATCGTCATGCCATGACACCAACCTCTTTTCGTCAAATCATAGCTGAGCTTCGCAGGGTCATTGTCTTGTTCATAATCTTTAACGATCTCCACATCAAATTTTTGACATAAATGCAGTAACCATCCATCCATATTCACACTCCCCGTAACCACTCGTAACTTTCCAGCTTTGCGCGCCATACTCACAGGTTCATTCAGGCGCTCTAAACCGACAGTCATTATTCTACGAAGAATGTTCCTTAAAACCAGTCATCAATCATGGTTAATTAACTAATAAGGAAAATCCTACCCCCACCGAAAATACCGGGAGTGACTGGACTGCTGGGACTGGTGATGTGACCGCGCACGACGCTGATCATTTACAGCTGTGCCGGCCGAAGAAAATCTTTGTATGTGCAGGCCGGCCACCCTTGGCCAATTGGGCGCATGCAATACCAGACGAGGCAACCGTAAAGTTGCCTGCAGAGGGAAGGTGTTGATACGGCCAAGCTGTCTTAGTGCAAAAACCTGCTAAGGACTTGGCCGTAAACAAAGTATCTACAGGTACAGTGCACTCCCCTGTAAAAACTGATTGACCGACGACGACAGTGTCAAATGTTACGAATATCTCAAGGCATGCGCCGGCTCAATCTTCGCCGCCCGATACGCCGGGTAAATCGTCGCCAGGAAGCTCAACACAAACCCGGCCGTACAAATCAGCACCACATCGCCACTTTGCAGCTCCGAAGGCAGGTTGCTGACGAAGTACACGTCCGAACTGAAAATATGCTGCCCGCTCACCCGCTCCAGCCAGCCTACCAGCTCACTCACGTTGAGCGCCGCAAGCACGCCCAGCACGCCGCCGATCAAGGTGCCGACAATGCCGATCACCGTGCCCTGCACCATGAAGATCGCCATGATCTGCCGTGGCGTGGCGCCGATGGTGCGCAGGATTGCGATGTCCGCGCCCTTGTCGTTCACCACCATGATCAGCGTGGCGATGATGTTGAACGCCGCGACGGCGACGATCATCAGCAACAACAGGCCGATCATGGTCTTTTCCATCTTCATCGCGCTGAACAGGCTGCCCTGGGTGTGGGTCCAGTCATCGGGCTTGTAGCCGCTGCCGAGGCTGGCGGCGATGTCCGCCGAGACCTGGGGCGCTGCGTACAGGTCTTTCAACGCCAGGCGCACGCTCTGCACCTGGTTCGGCTGCCAATGCTGTATCTCGGCAGCGTCAGCCATGTGGATCAAGGCCATGGAACCATCCAGCTCGGCGCCGACCTTGAAGATACCCACCACGTTCAGACGCTGCATGCGCGGGGTGATACCACCGGGCGCGCTGCTGATTTCCGGGACGATCAGGGTCAGTTTGTCACCCACATTCAGGCGAAAACGCCGAGCGGTGATTTCGCCGACCACCACGCCGAACTCACCGGGCTTCAGGTCCTCCAGTTTGCCCTGCACGATATGTTGGGCCACGATCGACACCTTGCCTTCCTGGGCCGGATCGACGCCGCTGATCTCAATCGGCTGCATCGCACCCTTGTAGGAGAACATGCCATCCATCTGAGTGAACGGTACTGCGGCGGTCACTTGCGGGTTCTTCATCGCCGCAGCGGCCACCGGCTGCCAATCATCGATCGGGTTGACCCCGACGATGGTGGCGTGGGGCACCATGCCAAGGATGCGCGAGCTCATTTCGCGCTGGAAGCCGTTCATCACCGACAGCACCACGATCATCGCCAGCACGCCCAGGGCGAGGCCGATCATCGACGTCATCGAGATAAACGAAACAAAACGGTTGCGGCGCTTGGCGCGGGTATAGCGCGTGCCGATGAAAATCGATAACGGTCTGAACATTCGCGGGCACCGTTGGAAAAATAGAAAACCCGGCGTCAGGCACCGGGCTTGAAACAGGTCAGATGGCGACCAGATGACCTTCCTGCAGGTGCAGCACGCGGTCCATCTGGCGGGCCATGCTCATGTCATGGGTCACCACCAGGAACGCGGTGCGCATCTGGGTGCTCAGTTCCAACATCAAGTCCTTGATGCCCTGGGCGGTGTGGGAGTCGAGGTTGCCGGTAGGCTCGTCGAGCATCACCAGGCCCGGGTTGTTCACCAGGGCACGGGCAATCGCCACGCGCTGGCGCTCGCCACCGGACAGTTCGGCCGGTTTGTGCTCCAGGCGATGACCGAGGCCGACGCGCTCGAGCAACGCCTTGGCACGCTGGCGCGCTTCCGGGATCGCGGTCTTGCCGATCAACAGCGGCATGCACACGTTTTCCAGGGCGGTGAATTCCGGCAACAGGTGGTGGAACTGGTACACAAAGCCCAACGAGCGGTTGCGCAACTGGCCACGGGCCTTTTCATTCAAGGCCGACAGTTCTTCACCGGCCAGCCATACGCTGCCCTGGGACGGCGTATCGAGGCCGCCCAACAGGTTGAGCAAGGTACTTTTGCCGGAACCGGAACTGCCGACGATCGCCACGCGCTCGCCGGGGTGCAGTTCCAGTTGCAGGTTGGACAGCACCACAACCGACTCCGGGCCTTCCTCGTAGGATTTGCCCAGGTTGCGGCAGCTCAGGATTGCTTTTTCACTCATGCCCGATTCACTCATAACGTAAGGCCTGTGCTGGCTGGGTACGTGCCGCGCGCCAGGCTGGATACAGGGTGGCAAGGAAACTCAGGACCAACGCGGCGCCGCCGACCATCAGCACATCCTGGGCCTGAACCTGGGATGGCAAGTAATCGATGAAGTAGACGTCGGCGTTGAGAAACTTGTGGCCGATCACCTTTTCAAGCAAGGCGATGGCGGCGCTGACGTTCAGCGCGGCCAAAATGCCCACCGCCGTGCCGATCAAGGTGCCGACCACGCCAATCACGGTGCCCTGCACCATGAAGATCGCCATGATCTGCCCAGGCGTGGCGCCCAGGGTACGCAGGATGGCGATGTCGCCTTTCTTGTCATTCACCACCATCACCAGCGTGGAGATGATGTTGAAGGCGGCGACGGCGACGATCAGCAGCAACAGCAGGCCGATCATGGCTTTTTCCATGCGGATGGCCTGGTACAGGTTGCCGTGGGTGCGGGTCCAGTCGCGGGCGTAGTACTGGCTTTCACCCAGGTGCTGGGCGATGTCCCAGGCGCCGCGCGGGGCGTCGAACAGGTCGTTGAACTTGAGGCGCAGGCCCTGCACCTGGTCCGGCTGCCAGCGATGCAGGCGGGCCAGGTCGGTGAGGTTGGTCAGGCCGAGGTAGCCGTCGATCTCGCCGGCGCCGACGTGGAAGGTGCCGACCACGGTAAAGCGCTTCATGCGCGGGAACATCCCGGCCGGCGTCACGGTGACTTCCGGCGCGACGAAGGTCAGCTTGTCGCCGATGCCCACGCCGAGCTTGGCCGCCGCCTTGTCACCGATGACGATGCCAAAACTGCCGGGCGCCAGATCGTCGAGTTTGCCCTGCAACATGAACTTGTCGATGATCGAGACGTTGCGTTCCTGGGCCGGGTCGATGGCATTGAGCAGGATTTTCTGCACCTTGCCGTCGTTGGTCAGCAGCCCCTGCATCTGGGTAAACGGCGCGACGGCCACTACCTTGGGGTTCTGCTTGACCTTGGCGGCCAGGCTTTGCCAGTCGCTGATGGGCGCATCGCCTTCAATGGTCGCGTGGGGCACCATGCCCAGCACGCGGGTGCGCATCTCATGATCGAAGCCGTTCATCACCGACAGCACCACGATCATCACGACCACGCCAAGGGCGAGACCGATCATCGAGGTCAAGGAAATGAACGACACAAAATGATTGCGACGCTTTGCACGGGTATAACGCGTGCCAATAAATACGAAGAGAGGTCTGAACATGTCGGGGCTTGTTCGGAGGAAAAGAAGACGTCCCGGTGGCGGGGTCTGGTAAGCAGCTTTACACTCAGACCATTACCGCTAGCTGGGGTTCGCCATGTCGACATTAGATGAAGAAGAACGCCGCGAATACTACCGTATCGACGACATGATCGCACTTCAAATCAAAAGCCTGTCTGCCCCCGAGGCGGCGAGCAAGGAAGTATTGCTGGATGATTCACCGCTGTTCAATCTGCTCAGCGAACTGCACCTGAGCGAATTTGAAGCCCAGCACCTGCTGCGCCAGCTCAGCGAGAAGGATCGCACCCTCGTCGCCTTCCTGCGCGTGCAGAACAAACGCTTGGACCTGCTCAGCCAGATCATGGCCCGCGGCCTGCTGGATGAGGTCGGCGCGCCGCAGCCGGTGATCATTTCCGAAGGCGGCCTCGACTTCCAACACCCCTCCCCCCTGACTGTCGGTGCGCACCTGGCGGTCAAGCTGGTGCTGATGCCCCAGGCGCTCGGCCTGCTGCTGCGCGCGCGGGTCACCCATTGCGATCCCAAGGGCACGGGCTTTGACGTAGGCACGGAATTCGAAGCCATGACCGATGCCCAACGCCAGCTGCTGGCGCGCTACATCCTGCAGAAACAGGCGCAGGAACGGCGCCTGGCACGGGAACAGAGCGACGCCCAAGACACCTGAACTCTCGAATTCACCCCGCCAGACAACCTGGCGTAAAGGAGCAACTGTGACCCTGATCTACGGCCACCGCGGTGCCAAAGGCGAAGCACCGGAAAACACCCTGACCAGCTTCCAGGAGTGCCTCAAGCACGGTGTACGCCGCTGCGAACTGGATTTGCACCTGTCCATGGACGGCGAGCTGATGGTCATCCACGACCCGACCCTCAAGCGCACCACGGACCGGCGCGGCAAAGTCGTTGAGTATTCGGCGGCAGACCTGGTGAAGATGGACGCGCGCAAGGGCGGCCCGGGCTGGGTCAAGCCTTGCCCGATTCCACGCCTGGAAGCGCTGTTCGAACAGTGCGACTTCGATCACTGGCAACTGGAAGTCAAAAGCGCCTCGCGCACCCGCGCCGCGACCACGGTGCTGGCAATTCGTGAGATGGCCGTGCGTTTCGGCCTGATGGACAAGGTCACCGTGACCTCAAGCTCGCGGGAAGTGTTGAAAGCAGCGGTTGAGCTCACTCCCGACCTGTCACGCGGGCTGGTCGCCGAATATGCCTGGCTCGACCCGCTGAAGGTCGCGCAAAACTACGGCTGTGAGATGCTGGCGTTGAACTGGACGTTGTGCACCCCCGAGCGTCTGGAAAAAGCCCAGCGCCAGGGCCTGCACGTGTCCGTGTGGACAGTCAACGAACCTGCGCTGATGCGCAGGCTCGCCGACTTCGGCGTAGATAGCCTGATTACAGACTTTCCCGGTTTGGCCACTGCCACCCTCGAGAATTACTGAAATCGGTCTCCCCGGCCGGCTCAGGCCACCGGCCGGAGCCGCTCAAAAAAGCCGGTTGAGGCCGTCGTAGGCCGCTACCCGATAGGCTTCAGCCATGGTCGGGTAGTTGAACGTGGTGTTGACAAAATACTTGAGGGTATTTTGCTCGCCCGGCTGGTTCATGATCGCCTGGCCGATGTGCACGATCTCCGACGCCTGGTAGCCGAAGCAATGCACGCCGAGGACTTCCAGGGTTTCGCGGTGGAACAGAATCTTCAGCATGCCTTGCGGCTCACCGGCGATCTGCGCACGCGCCATGCTCTTGAAGAACGCCTTGCCGACTTCATAAGGCACCTTGGCCTTGGTCAGTTCGTGCTCGTTCTTGCCGATCGAGCTGATCTCGGGAATCGTGTAGATCCCGGTCGGCACGTCGTTCACATAACGCCAGCTGCCGTTGTCGACGATGCTGCCAGCGGCCGAACGGCCCTGGTCATGCGCCGCACTGGCCAGGCTTGGCCAGCCGATCACGTCACCGGCACCGTAGATGTTGGTCACGCAGGTGCGGTAGTTCTCGTCGACTTCGATCTGGCCACGGTTGTTGACCTTGACCCCGATGTTTTCCATGCCCAGCTTGTCGGTGTTGCCGGTACGGCCATTGCACCACAACAAGGCGTCGGCCTTGATCTTCTTGCCGGACTTGAGGTGCAGGATCACACCGTTGTCCAGGCCTTCGACCCGCTCGTACTCTTCGTTGTGACGCACGGTGATGTTGTTGTTGCTGAAGTGGTAGCTCAACGCCTGGGAAATTTCCGAGTCGAGGAAGCTCAGCAACTGGTCGCGGTTATCCACCAGTTCCACCAGCACGCCCAGGCCGCTGAAGATCGAGGCGTATTCACAGCCGATCACGCCGGCGCCGTAGATGATCAGTTTGCGCGGGGTGTGGCCCAGGCTGAGGATGGTGTCGCTATCGTAGATACGCGGGTGGTGGAAATCGATGTCAGCCGGGCGATACGGGCGCGAACCGGTGGCGATGATGATGTGCTTGGCCACCAGCGTCTCGACCACGCCGTTGGCGCATACCACTTCGACGGTTTGCTCGTCGGCGAAGCTGCCGGTGCCGAAGAACAGGTCGACACGGTTACGCGCGTAGTAACCGGTACGCGAAGCCACCTGCTTGGAGATGACCTTCTCGGCGCTTTTCAGCACGTCCGGGAACGAGAACCAGCGCGGCTCGCCAATGGCCCGGAACATCGGGTTGGTGTTGAACTGCATGATCTGGCGCACCGAGTGACGCAAGGCCTTGGACGGGATGGTACCCAGGTGGGTGCAGTTACCGCCGACCTGGCGACGGCTATCGACCATCGCCACCTTGCGCCCTGCCTTCGCGGCGTTCATTGCCGCACCTTCTCCAGCCGGGCCGGAACCCAGTACCACCACGTCGTAGTTGTAGACAGCCATGCGTACTCCTCAGAACAGGCCAGGCGCACGGTTGGACGCCTGGCTAAATCATGCCGCGGCCAGCGGTCATGAAGGACAATTTGGCTCAAGTGTGTGAACCGGGGCACAGTCTATATAAGGCTCAACGCCGCGCACATTAACCCTTGGTCGCGTCGTAGGCCAGTTTTGCCTTTACTACACACGGCTGATTACGGTTTCAGCGCCGTCAGTTGCTCGAACGCGTGGTTAGTGCGTGTGACGAAGCCGTCCCCTTCGCGCCTCACAAAAAAGGCCGCGATGCCGTGCTGCTCAGCATAGTCCCAGCCTTGCTCAGGCCCGAGGATGAGCAGCAACGTCGACAAACCATCCGCCATCAACGCCGAAGGGTGCAATACGGTCACCGAGGCCAATTGATGGGTGATCGGCGTACCGGTGCGCGCATCCAGCGTGTGGGAATAACGCCGACCATCCTGCTGGAAATAATTGCGATAGTCACCTGACGTCGACACGCCAAAGCCGTTCACATTGAGGATTTTCTCGGCGACCTGCTGATCGTCACGCGGTTCTTCGAGGGCAATACGCCAAGGTGCGCCGTCAGGTTTATGGCCGGCGGCCTTGAGTTCGCCGGTGGCTTCGACGAGATAGTCCTGGACGCCCTGGTGGGTGAGCAGCTCGGCGATTCGATCGACTGCGTAGCCGGCAGCGATGCTGTTGAAGTCGACTTCGACCGCGGCGTCCTTGCACAGCTGCTCACCGTTTATGCGCAAATGCTGATGGCCGACTCGCTGGCGGACTTGCGCCAGCGTCATGGCATCCGGCACCTTCAACTCACGCGCCTGGGGACCGAAGCCCCACAGGTTCAGCAGCGGCTCGACCGTCAGGTCAAACGCACCGTCGCCCCCCTGGGACAGCTGCTCGCCGGTGCGCACCAAGAGCAGGATCGGCGCAGGCATGAGCTGACAGCTGTTCGTCGGCAGGCGGTTGAAACGCGCGATAGCGGAGTCGCTGCGGTAGGTTGACATCTGCCGGTCAACTTCGCCCAATAGACTTTCCACCTGGCGCTGGAGTTCTTGCGGGCCTGGCGTGCTCGATGTCCTGACGTACTGGATCGAATACGTACTGCCCATGGTTGGCCCGCCAAAGCGCTCCAGCGAATCGCCGCCGCATCCGGTGAGCAGCGCCACCGCACAGAACATCACCATTTGACGCAGATTGCTCATAAACCCTGCCACTGCCGGAATTGAATTAACCTGAAGGCACGCACCTTTTCAGGACCGACCATTATGCGGCATGTCGTTTTGTGTTTATTGCTGATGTTCTCGATCCCGACGTTCGCCAATGAGGCAGATCGCCTCACCCAGGCGAATTTTCCGGCGCAGTCCCAACAGTTGGCGTTGAAAAACCAGGCCGTGCTGACCTATCTCTGGGCCGATGTCTATGCAGCGGCGCTGTATGCCCCGGCGGACCTGGGTGCGAAGCAGGCGTGGGACCAGCAAAAGGCGTTGCGCCTTGTGCTGTACTACTTTCGCGATATCGACCGTAGCGACGTGATAAAAGCGGCCAACACGACACTGGAACGCCAGCAAGCCAGCGCCCGCTTGAAGCCCGAGCTGGACCAGCTGCACACCAGCTTTCGTAACATCCGCAGCGGTGATCGCTACGCCCTGGACTTTCACCCGGGCCGTGGCCTGAATTTGGAGATCAATGACCAAGTGGTGTTCAGCAGTCGCAATGACGCGCTGGCAAGAGCCTACCTGGGCATCTGGCTGGCACCCAAGGGCTTGTCGGATGAGTTGCGCGGCAAATTGCTGAAATGAAAAAGGGTGCCAGGTGCAGATGTTGCAGCTGAACCACCGCTATCGGGGGCAAGCCCCCTCCCACATTTGAATCTATTCGCAAATCCAAGTGTGGGAGGGGGCTTGCCTCCGATGAGCATAGGTATCTACACAATTTTCAGAGACTGGCGAGTTCCCCTGTGGCGAGCGGGCTTGTCCCGCGTTGGGCTGCTACGCAGCCCAACGCGGGACAAGCC
>NZ_JBFMHW010000047.1:0-18657 GCF_040754745.1 Pseudomonas sp. SB113 | reverse complement strand
GGGGGCAAGCCCCCTCCCACATTTGGCCCAGCGAACAGCAGGCTCATGGCCGTGCGCCTACCGGTACGGCGCGGATGACCGCCCTCGGCCCCTGCTGCTGCCCGCCCGGAATCGCCTTCTCCACCGATGGCAATTGCGGCGCCTGCACATCCGGCATCGCCCAACTGTGATCCGGCTGCAAGCCGCTCTGCGCCCGACGCATAAACTCATAGCGGTTCAAGGTGATGCTACGCCCCGCCCCACTGTCGCGGATGATATATGGGCGTAGGAACACCATCAGGTTGGTCTTGTTCACACTGCGCTTCTCATTGCGAAACAACGCCCCCAACCCTGGAATATCCGACAGCCACGGCACCGCGTCATTGCTCTGGCTGTAGCCGTCCTGCAACAGCCCGCCCAGCACCATGATCTGCCCGTCGTCCAGCAGGATGCTGGTATCGATCGCGCGCTTGTTGGTCACCGTGCCCGCCGACACCGACGCCCGAGCGTCCACGGTGCTGACCTCTTGGTAGATATCCAGCTTCACCGTGCCACCTTCGGAGATCTGCGGGCGCACATTCAGCTTGAGCCCCACCTCTTCGCGCTGCACGGTCTGGAACGGGTTATTGCTGGTGCCACCGCCACCGGTCACATAACTACCGGTAACGAATGGAATGGTCTGCCCCACGAAAATGCTCGCCGCTTCGTTGTCCAGGGTCAGCAGGTTCGGCGTGGACAGCACGTTGGTACCGCCCTTGCTCTTCAATGCACGGGCCAGGACCTTGAGGTCGAGCACCTTGCCGATCCCCGGAATATCCACGGTGCCATTGACCACGCCGATATTCAGGCCCTTGGGCAGTACGTCGATGCTGGTAGGGCTGGTGGGTGTGCCCACGACACCGCTGCCCCCCAGGTTCACCCCGCCGAAGCCGCCTCTGCCCGCCAGGTTGCCGGCCTGCCATTGCACACCGAACTCGGTGGCATCGTCCTCGCCCACTTCCACGATCAGGCTTTCGATCACCACCTGGGCGCGGCGTTGGTCGAGCATGTCGATCACTTCCCGCAGGTTGCGGTACAGCGGGTCCGGCGCGGAGATCAGCAAGGTGTTAGTGGTGGCGTCGGCCTGGATGGTCACGCCGCCGGCGCTGAACGCGGTGTCCTGCGCGTTGGCGGTGTTGCCGCTGCCAGTACTGGTGCCAGTGCTGGAGCCGGTAGTTTGCCCGTAGCCCGACTGCACGCCACTGCCGGTGGGCGTGCCGCTGCTGTTTTGGGCATTGCTCGTACCCTGGCTGTTCTTGCTATTGCCGCCCATGGCACTGAGCTTGCCACGCGCATCGTCGCTCACGCCGGAATCGCTCTCGCCGGTGAGCAGCCCGCGCAACGACTGGGCCAGCTTGGCCGCCTGGGCGTTGCGCAGGTACACCACGTGCATATTGCTGGGGTTGCTCTGGGCATTGTCGAGTTTGTAGATGAGGTTGCGCGCCAGCTCGGTGCGTTCGGGGCTGCCGGAACGGATGATGATCGAGTTGGAGCGCGGGTCGCCGACCACATTGATCTTCTGGGTCTGGTCGGCGCCCTGGGTTTCCAGCAGTTCTGCGACCATGGCCGCTATGTCCACGGCGATGCCGTTTTGAATCTGCACCACGTCGGTGTCGATCGCGCTGGGGGTGTCGATACCACTGATGATCTGCGCGACCCGCGCGAGGTTTTCCGCGTAGTCGGTGATCACGATGCTGTTATTGCCGGGGTAGGCGTTGATCGGGTTGTTCGGCGACACGATGGGACGCAGCACCGGGATCAGGTTCACCGCGTTTTCGTATTGCAGGCGGAAGGTGCGCGTCTGCATGCCACTGCTGCCCGCGCTGTAGATCGGCCCGCCGAGCAACTTGGCATCGGCCTCCGGCACCACCTGGGCCACGCCGCCCACATCCACCACGCTGAACCCCTGCATGCGCAGCGCCGCCAGCAGCATGTCGTAGGCCTGATGCGCCGGCACCTGGCCTTCGCTGACCAGGGTGAGTTTGCCTTTTACACGCGGGTCCACCAGGAATTGCTGGCCGGTGGCACGCGACAGCGCGCGCACTACCGCCTGAATATCGGCATCGACAAAGTTGAGTTGCACCGGCTGGTCACCCAACGGGTTGCGCGCCTTGACGGGCGCCGGGGCCTGGCCACGGGCGCTGTTGGTCACGGGGTGTTGTACGCGCGGTTTCGGTGCCTCGTCGCGTTGGCGATCCAACAGGGTTTCGCCACTGCGACGGGTGTCGGCCAGAGGCTGACCGAGTTCGCTGTCCACCAGTAACGGCGTGGTGGACGGGCTGCTGCACGCACTCAGGGCCAGCAACAGCAACGGCGCGGCCTTGCGAAAAGGGAGGACTGACCACTTCATGAAGCTTCCTTAGCGCCAAGCGCCTGATCCATGCGAACGGTCCCGGACACAGTGCCGGCCGAGTTATCGACGGCATCCGCAGCACGTTGCAAACGCGCCTCGGACACCTCCAGGGAAAATGAACGGGGATTGCCCAGCAGCCAGCCCACCACGGCGTCGGCCGGGGCGTTGTCGAAGGTCAGGCGCCAACCGCCGGCGTCCAGCGCCTGCAACTGGTAATGCCCTTGCAGGCCGGCCCCCTCCAGGGCCTGGCGCAAAACGGCTTCGTCAGCCTGGCGAGGCGCGGCGACATCCTGCAACAGCACCTGCAAGGCTTCAGCCTGGGCGCGCAGCTTGGGGGTTTCGGCCTGCCAGTAAGCGATCTTTTTCAACGCCGGCTGCACCAGCACCAGCCAGGTCAGCAGGCTTGCCAACACCAGTCCGGCGCCGATCAGCAGGCGTTTCTCGCGCAGGGCCAGGCCCCCCCAGAACACCTGCGCCTGGGTGCGCAGGCGCAGCCACCTATTCATCGCCGGCCTCCGGTTTTTCCGTGGCCTGCGCCGGGCCGATGCTCCAGCCATGCTCATCGCGCGTGGCGGCAAAACCGGCCTGGGCCAACGCCGCCTGCCACTCGCCCTCGGCCGCCGGGTTACGGCTGTCGGCGAGTAATCCCAGGTGCAAGATGCCCTGCTCAAAGTTCAGGTTGTCGACACTGCCCACCATAAAGGGCAGGTTGCTGCCCGCCAGTTGCAGCAGGCTGCTGAAGCGTTGACCCGAATCGGCGGCCGCGCCGCTCTGGCGCGCGGCCAATTGTTGACGGGCCTGCTGCAAGGGGTTGAGCACCACCGGCAGTTCAGGAAACGCCTGGCGCACCTGTTGGCTCATCAACGCCTTGAGCCGTTGGCCTTCGTCCACCTGGCGGGCGGCGTAGAGGTTGAGGCCGACAGTCCAGATGGCGGTGGCCAGCGCGATACAGGCCAGCGCCCTGCCCCATCCAACGCCAGACGCTTGGCTGACGCGCGCGTGCAAGCCCCAGGCCGGCACCGCACCGCTCCAACGCTGCGCCGCCGCCACCAGCGGCACATCGAGCGCCTGCAACCCCAGCGGGTGCACAGCGCCTTGTTGCAGGCTGTCACGCGTCAACAGATAGCCGTCGTCCAGCGCCGCAGCCCCCACCGGCAAGGCATAGGGCGCCGGGTACAGGCCGCGCAGCTTGAGCTGCACCTGCGCCAATACCTGGCCCAGCTGCTCCAGCCCGGCCTTGGGCACCCAGCCCACCTGCACACGCCCATCGCTTTCGCGCGGGCCGTGGGCCACCTGCATCTGTTCCACCGGCCCGAGGATCAGCGCTTGGGCCGCACAGGCCACCGCCGCCTGGTTTTTTGCCGCGGGCAATGGCGGCAGCTCCAGGCTGGTGAGCAGGCTGTCACGCGGATGCAGAAAACACTCCACCGCCTGCCGGCGCTTACCCAATTGCGCCAGGCTTTCCTGCCCTTCGGACACCACCACGCCACGCTCGATCCAGGCAAATTTCACCTGGCTTTGCGCGCTGAGCTGATCCAGCGGCGGCAAGGCAATACGCAAGCGTTTCATACGCCCACCCGCGACCAGATCACCTTGGGTTCACGGTCTTCGGGGCGATGCAACAATGCGTCGATTGTCACCCTACGGCGCTCGCGCCGCGCCTGACCCTGCAGGCGAAACCACTCGCTGGTAATGCCCACCTGCACCGACTCCAACTCGACCTGGGGCAAGTGCAGGCGGTTGACGAAATCCCCACGGTTGATAAACCAATGCCCATTGTCGCGCTCGGCCACCAGCCCATGGGCCTGGGACAGGCTGAGCTGCGGCACCACCGCGCTGAGTACTTCGGCACTCGCGGTGTTGCCGTTGACCCAGGTATTGCCGGGCAGCACGCTGACGTACGCCTGCAGGTGCTGCAACACCTCCGGGGTCAGGCCTTCGAGGCCACTGAGGTCGTCGAGGCTGCGCAGCATCGGGTATTTGGCGGGCAACCCGTTCTGTTCGTAGGAAGCAATCACCCGCTGGCTGATGCGCCGGCTCACGGCCGGGGCCACGCCCAGGGTGCGGCACAGGCGCTCGAAGCTCTGCAATTGCTCAGCATCGGGCTGTTGGCGGTTGACCAGGTTGCGAAGGTTGAACTTGCCCTGCTCATCGTCAATCCGCCCCTCGAACACGCCGGCCTGGGCCCGTGCCCAGGGCTGGTCAAGGCGCGTCAGCACGTCCTTCTGGCGCGCCTCCCAGAGCATCTGCCGGCTGCGTTCAAGACCAGCCTGCAACAGCCATTGGCCCTGCACGCGCAACTGTTCGGCTTCCAGGCTGCGGGTGAATACGGTCTGGCGCGTGAGCATGCCGCCGGCGATCACCGCCACCACCGCCGCGATCAGCAAGGCGCTGATAATCGCCATGCCGCGCTGCTTCGCCGCTGGGGGCGAATACCGTTTCATGGCGCGCCTTACAACTGCCAGGAGCCGATATCGGCATTGACGCCATCGCCATCCGGTTGGCCATCGGCGCCCAGGGAGAACACATCGACCTCACCGTTGGCGCCCGGATTGAGGTAGTGATAAGGGTGGCCCCAGGGGTCGTTGGGCAAGCGCTCGAGGTAGGCGCGCCAGTTGCTGTTCTTGGCATCCGCCGGGCGCTCCACCAGCACTTTCAGGCCTTGGTTCATGCTCGGGTAAGTGCCGTGGTCGAGGCGATACAGCTTCAACGCCTGCATCAACCCGCCGATGTCCTGTTTCGCGGCGGTGGCCCGCGCCTGGTCCGGGCGATCGAGGACCTTGGGGACCACCATCGCGGCGAGGATCCCGAGGATGACCACCACCACCATGATCTCGATCAAGGTGAAGCCACGCTGGCCGCGAGGGCCTGGCAATGGGGATGTTAGGCGCGCGATATCCATCTCGACATTCCTTGGCTTGGGTACATTTCGTGGCGCAGTGTTGCAAGAACACATGTCAGTCGTATTGAAAATCCTCGGGAGTTTCGGTCGCCAATCGGTCAACTGCCGGCGCTAGTCTGCGGGCCTGTTTCCCGGCTTTGAGAACGCCATGTACGGCCGTCGCAAGGAGCAAGGTTTTACCCTGATCGAGGTGCTCGTAGCGCTGGCGATCATCGCCGTGGCAATGGCCGCCGCCATCCGCGTGGCCGGGTTGATGACCCAGAGCAACGGCTTGCTGCGGGACAAATCCATGGCATTGCTGGCGGCGCAGAGTCGCTTGGCGGAGTTACGCCTGGAGGGGCATTTGCGCGACGGCACAAAGACCTTCAGCTGTGACCAGGGGCGCTTGAAACTGCGATGTGAGCAGACCATCAGTCGCGATGGCCGCCTGTTTCAAGTCAACGTGCAGGTGCTCGACGCCAGCCGCGAGGCGCCGCCGCTGGCCCGCGTGGAGACACAGGTCAGGGCCGAGTGAGCCTTGGCAAGGCGGGCCCATCCGGCAACTTGTCGAGGTTGACGCGCAGCTTCTCGCCGCCGCGCTCTATCTCGACCCCATCGCCTTCGATGGCCGTGAGCCGCACACCTGGGCTGAGGCGCTCGCCCAACAGGAAACTGCGTGGCGGGCCGTCGTTGAGACTGAGGATCGCCACCGCACCGCGCGCCCCGGCCAGCACGCCAGAGACCTTGACCTGCAACGCCGTCGGCGCATTGGAAAACCATTGCAGCGCCGGGTTATCGCTGCGGGCGGCCAGCACCTGGGGCGCGGCCTGGGGCGTATGGGACTCAGCGGGTGTCAGCAGCAGCGGCGTCCAGATCACCACACCGGCCAACGCCGCCAGCAACGCCACGATCTGCACGGCGTGGGCCGGTGAGAAACGCGGGATAAATGCCATGGTAAGGACCTCCTGTTTGTCCATGGCACCAGCCTACAGGCCAATTCGCACGTTTTTATTTCACAAGCTCACCAGCTTTTGAGGCGCCTACCGATGAAACAGCAAGGCTTCACCCTGATCGAGTTGATGGTGGTGCTGGTGATCATCGGCATCGCCAGCGCCGCCATCAGCCTGACCATCAAGCCCGACCCGCTGCAGCTGTTGCGCAAGGACGCCGAGCGCCTGAGCCAACTGCTGCAAGTGGCCCAGGCCGAAGCCCGTGCGGACGGCCGCCCGATCACCTGGCGCGCCGACGCCAAGGGCTTTCGCTTCAACCGCCGCAACGACGCAGGCAACGGCGTGGAAGCGTTCCAGGACGATACCCAACTGCGCCCACGTCTATGGGAAAGCACGCCGATGCAGATCAACATCGACCCCCGGCAAACCCTGGTGCTCGACGCCGAATGGATCACCCCGCCGGTGCGGATCGTGCTGTCCGACGGCCAACACAGCCTCAGCCTGCAACGCGACGCCGCCGGCTTGATGCGCGTGGTGAGCCAGCCATGAACCGATCCGAGCAAGGTTTCACCCTGATCGAAGTGATGGTGGCAATCATGCTCATGGCCGTGGTCAGCGTGATCGCCTGGCGCGGGCTGGACAGCGTCACCCGCGCCGACCAGCACCTGCAGGCAAGCAGCGAACAGACCGAAGTGCTGCTGCGCGCGCTGAACCAGATGCAACGTGACATCAGCCTGCGCGCCAGCGTCGAACTGAACGCCCCGGATCCCGCAAAGAACAGTGCGGAAAAAGTCGATGGGCTGGCGGCGGTGACGGTGCGCAGTTCCGACAGCAAGGGATTTCGGCTGGACATCATTCGCAGCGCACCCGTCGCCGGCGATGGCCTGCAACGGGTGCGCTGGTGGCTCAAGGGCGACAGTTTGTATCGCGCTGCCGCACCCGCGCGCGATCGCTATCCGCTGCCGGCGGCGAAGGACGGGGTGGTGGTGTTGAGCGGGGTCAGTGACCTGCAGGTGCGCGTGTGGGAGGCGGATAAGGGCTGGCGGCAATTGAGCGGGAATCGGCGTGAGGATCCGTTGGGGTTGGAGATCAGTTTGGTGCGGGAGACGCCGCAGGGAGTGGAGAAGTATCGGCAGGTGGTGGGGCCACTGAGATAGCCGTCCCCAACACGCGCCTATCACGTAGATACCGTCTGCCCCCGTAGCAGCTGTCGAGCGCAAGCGAGGCAGCTGCTACGGATTTGCGCGGTGTTATCTATCCGTTATCACATTGAAATGTCGGCAGGTATCTCTAACTCAACAACACCACCCCACCCGGCAGTTGCGTACATTTGGCGCCATACGCATCCCGAATCAACAACGCCACCCCCGCCAACTGCTGCAGGCTGAACCGTGCCTGTACGCGCCGTTGGCCGAGTTCCTTGTTGAGCAGCACCAGCATTCCCGGCCGATAGCGGTTGATCTCGTCCACCACCGTGGCCAGGGTAGCGTTGTTGAAAACCAGGACCTGTTCGCGCCAGGCCATGACCGCCTGGGTATCCACCACCACCGGCTCACCCATGCCGGCCACGCCGTAGGTCAGTTGCCGGCCGCTCTCCAGCCGCACGCTGCGCCCGGCAACGTCCACCGACAGCCACCCCTCGATACAGGTCACGCACACCGTGCGGTCGGTGTTGCGCAGATTGAAACGTGCCTGCGCCGCGCTCACCGAGCCCTCGCCCGCCAGCATCTTGAGTGGCTGTGCGGAATGGGCGATCACTTCGACTTCGCCTTCGAGCAATTCAAGCCCCTGCCCCACTCGGCTCACGCGCGTCTGGGTATTGAGCTCCAGGCTTACCCCGCCGCTTAACAGCACCTGGCGCTGTTCGCCGACTTCGGTGCGATAGTCCGCCGTCAGGCCGGCAAAACCGCCAGGGGAGCCAACGTGCACCATGACCACGGCTGCCGACGCGGCAATTGCACCGCCCAGGAATGCACGGCGTCCAAAACTGCGCGGTTGCGAGACTGAATCGAGGGCCGGGGCCAGTTGCTGCCACAGCACCTTGGCCTGCTCGAACGCCTGGGCGTGCTCAGGGCTTTGGGCGCACCACGCTTTGAGCGCCTTGGCATCGGCCACGGTGGCGCGGCCCGAGGTCAGCAGGACCAGCCAGTCGCGGGCTTCATCGTGCAGGGGGCTGGCGGCGGAGTGCCGGGGGGCACAGAGGCTAAAAATGTTCAAGCGCGCAAATACTCACGGATTTATCAGGGACTCAACTCTAAGACGGTTTTCCGGCCCCGGGACCGAACCGCTGAATCACTTTTCTTTCCAGGCGCTTGGCACAGTGGCCCAGGGCGGCCTTGATTTCCTTCTCGACCATGCGCGTGGAAATGCCGAAACGCTGGGAGATTTCCAGGTGTGGCGCCTCTTCCAGACGTGCGGCGATGAGGATCTTGCGGCGACGTGCCGGTAGTTCGTAGAGGGCCTTGACCAGGGACTGGATTTCTTTCTGGCCGCCCACCACCCGTGACGGGTCCTGGGCTTCGTCGGCGCTTTGCAGCAGTTCTTCGACCTCGCTGCCGGTGAGCAGGCGCGCGTCGGCCTGACGGCGGTCGGCGGCGATGTTCAAGGCCATGCGGTACAGGTAGGCATTGGGTTGCGCCAGGTTGGGCGGCACTTCCATGCGATCGACCCGCAGGTAAGTTTCGTGCAGGACATCGTTGGCCAGGTCCTCTGAACCCAGGCGCTTGCGCAAACGCACCTTGAAGTCCTCGTAGGACGCCAGGAACAAGCTGACCATCGTGCTTTGCCCGGTATTTTTCATCCGCCCCAGGCTCCGTTTGCTGCTGTGCATTCCATGCGCGTTCCTGTTGTGTCAGGCATCAAAAGTAAAGTCACCGGTTGGCGCAGGGAACTCGGTGCCGGGCGTTCGACCCGCGCGGTTCCCAGGCTGCGTACCAGTGCTTCATCGCGTTGTTCATCGCCGGTGGAACTGACCAACCGACTGTGTTCGATCAGCCCTTGGGGGTTGACCCATACCTGCACCAGCGCGCGGAAACTGCCGGGCCGGGTCAGCGGCGAGCGGCACAGGCTGGTCTCGATGGCCTGCTGCAAGGCCGTGGCGTAGCTGTTGTTGATCCGCGCGGCGTTGCGTGCCGCCGCACCACGGGTTGCAGGCGGCTGGCTGACCTCGGGCAACTGCAAGGTGAACGCATCACTGCGTGCATAACGCGCCATCAGGCCACTCCCCGTCAGCAACATCGCCAGAGCCTCCTGCGGCGTAAAACGCCCGCGCACACTGATGGAACGCCGGCCCCGCGTCAGTTCGCGGTCGACCAGCACCGCCATTCCGGTGGCGCGGCTGTACGCTTGCAGTGCATGTTCCAGGTCTTGCGCCGGCAGGTTCAACAGCAGCAGCGGTGACTCTGCCTGCGCGACGCGACCACCGCCCAGCAGCAACAGCAAGACCAGGGCGCATACGGCGCGCCTCCAGGCCCCCTGTTCACCCGCTGCTCTGCCTCGCTGCACGGCCGACGCGCCCTAGAAAACCGTCATCCTGAGGCCAGTTTATGAACCTGATGTTACGGTGATAGCAAAAAAAACATCACGGTGACGAGAGGCCCGCTGCACTAGACTTGCACACCTGCCGGCCCACTCCTTCGGGCCTGCCAGGAGGCCTTGATGAAACGCTTACCGATCCTCGCCAGCCTGTTGCTGTGCGCGGCCCTGCCCTTGCACGCCCACGCAGATAACTGTGCCGAAGTCTCGGTGGATGGCTACAAGGCGCCCGACTATGGCTGCCTGAGCCAGCAGATGGGCAACGACACGAATGCGGCCAAAGCCGCGAAGAAAAACCGCGAGGCGCAAGGCATTGCCGTGGACAAGCGCCAGCCGAACAAGATCGGCCTGGCCACCCCGGCGGCGACCAGCGTGCGCATGGGCAACACCTTTGGCACCTCGGTGAAGCCGCAGCGGCCTTGAGCTGTTCGACAACTGTTTGGGCAACACAGAACAAATGTGGGAGGTGGCTTGCCACAGTTACAGTGTTCCTCCTTAACTGACTGGCATTAGGGAAAGCCCCCTCCCACAGGGGTTCTACAGTGATGTGGAGATCGGGTTTTCAAGCCGCGTGGCTTGCCTTTTTCAAGCTGTCCATATCGATCACGAACCGATACTTCACATCGCCCTTGAGCATGCGTTCATACGCCTCGTTGATGCCCTGGATGTCGATCATCTCCACGTCCGAGACAATCCCGTGCTTGGCGCAGAAGTCCAGCATGTCCTGGGTCTCCTGGATCCCGCCGATCAGCGAACCGGCCAGGCTGCGGCGCTTGAAGATCAGGTTGAATACCGTCGGCGACGGGTGCGGGCTGTCGGGGGCGCCGACCAGGGTCATGGTGCCGTCGCGTTTGAGCAGGTTGAGGAACGCATCGAGGTTATGCGGCGCGGCGACGGTGTTGAGGATGAAGTCCAGGCTGTTGGCGACCTTGGCCATTTCGTCCGGGTTCTTCGACACCACCACTTGATCGGCGCCCAGGCGCAGGCCGTCTTCGCGCTTGTTGGGTGAGGTGGTGAACAACGTGACATGGGCGCCCATGGCGTGGGCGATCTTCACCGCCATGTGCCCCAGGCCTCCCAGGCCCACCACACCGACCTTCTTGCCGGGCCCGACCTTCCAGTGATGCAGCGGCGAATAGGTGGTGATGCCCGCACACAACAGCGGCGCCACGGCGGCCAGGTTGGAATCGTCGTGGGAGATGCGCAGCACGAACTTCTCCTTGACCACGATGCTGTCCGAATAGCCGCCAAAGGTATTTTCACCGCCGAACACCGGACCGTTGTAGGTGCCGGTAAAGCCGTTCTCGCAGTATTGCTCCTCGCCCTCGGCGCAGGACGCGCAGTGCTGGCAGCTGTCGACCATGCAGCCGACACCGGCGAGGTCACCAACCTTGAATTTGCTCACATTGCCACCCACCGCCGTCACGCGGCCGACGATTTCGTGGCCGGGTACCGAAGGATAAAGGGTGTTGTTCCACTCGTTGCGCGCGGTGTGCAGGTCGGAGTGGCACACGCCGCAATAGAGAATGTCGATCTGTACGTCGTCAGCCCCCGGTGCGCGGCGCTCGAAGGTAAAGGGCTTGAGGGCATCCTTGGGGTTCTGGGCGGCGTAGCTGTAGGTCTTGGCCATTTCGTTCACCTGTGTGATCTGACGGTAGAGGTCAGTGGACCAGCATAGACGCTGAACCGTTCAACCGAGCACGTCTGTACAATTTCCATCGCCTCCCTGCCCCTAACCTCACGGCTTCAATCGCGTAGAAGTGCTGGAGAGTGGGCATGCGTAGTAAAGCAATCAAGATATCCGTGACGTTGACGCTGCTGGCAAGCGCAATGATGGGCAATGCCTTCGCAGCTACCCCGAGCGTGGCCGTAGCGCCGCAATACGACACCAGCCACGTCTATGTGGCCCCGGCGGATGTGGACCGTTTCGCCCAAAGTTTCCTCGCCACCTTTGGCGGCAAAAGCACGCCCCAGGTGGTGGTGAACGTGCTGCCGGTGCCGAGCAGTACCACCTCGCAACTGCTGCAGACGCCGGCGGGCACGGTGTCGCTGTTCGGTTTCACCACGCCGATCCCGCACCCGTTCGGGCAGGAACGCAACGGCTACCTGGTCAAGGACATGGACGCAGCGCTCAAAGCCGCGCGAGAAAACGGCGCGGCCGTTATCGTCAGCGACTTCCCGGACCCGATCGGGCGTGACGCCGTGGTGCAATGGCCGGGTGGCGTGAACATGCAGCTCTACTGGCACACCAAGACCCCGGACTACGCAGCATTCCAGACCGTGCCGGAAAACCGCGTGTACCTGTCCACCGAGCGCGCTGACGCCTTTATCAAAGCGTTCCTGGGCTTCTCCCACGGCAAGGTGCTGGCTGATGACAAGCACGCGCCCGGCGTCGATGTGGGCCAGGCCTCTGGCACGTACCGCCGCGTCGACATCGAGTCACCGTTCGGACGCATGGCGGTGCTGGTCACCAACGGCCAACTGCCCTACCCCTTTGGCCACGAGACCACCGGTTATCAAGTGCCTGACCTGACGGCCACGCTGGGCAAGGCCACCGGCTCCGGCGCCAAGGTCTTGGTACCGGCCTTTGACAGCAAGGGCCGTCGCAGTGCAGTGGTTGAATTCCCCGGCGGCTACGTCGCGGAAATTCACCAGCTCCACGCCGCAAAATGATTCGCCGCACAGGCTGGGGCCTGGCCGTGCTGTGGCCGCTGCTGGTCGGCAGTGCCCACGCCGACGATCAACCGACACGACCGGCCATCAAGACCAACCGCTGGCAGGAGGACTGGTCGGTGCTGCGTGACCCGGCGCTGCGCACGCAACCGCTGGACAGCTTGAAGTACATCCCGCTGTCCAGCGCCAACCCGTTCACCTATTTGTCATTGGGGGCGACGTTGCGCGAGCGCTTCGAGATGAACGATGCCAGTGGTTTTGGGGTGAAGGACGTGAAGCGTGATCGCTACCTGATCCAGCGCTTCCAGGTGCATGCCGACCTGCACTTGAACGAAAACTGGCGGCTCTTCACCCAACTGGAAGATGTACGCGCCTACGACAAGACCACGGTCGGCGGCGCCGATCAGAACCGCGTCGATTTGCGCCTGGCCTTTGCCGAATACGTCAAAGCCTTCAGCAGCGGCACGCTCAAGGCGCGTGTCGGGCGCCAGGACTTCGCCTTCGACTTGCAGCGTTTCATCTCATCGCGGGACGGCCCGAATGTGCGGCAATCCTTCGATGCGTTGTGGGCCGATTGGGAAACGTCCAACTGGCGCTTTATCGGGATTGCCAGCCAGCCGGTGCAGTATCAGGACGGGCGGCATTTCGACGATAAATCCAACAGTGACGCGCGCTTCCACATGCTGCGGGTCGAGCGGCTGGTGGGCGGCAAGAATGAGCTGTCGGCCTACTACGGCGTGTACGAGCGCAGCGCCGCGCACTATCTGGATGCGGACGGCGATGAAACCCGCCACCAGCTCGACGCACGCCTGGGCGGTGCGGCCCAGGGGTTCGACTGGGACATTGAAGCCATGCTGCAAAGCGGCTCGGTGGGCAACAAGGACATTCGCGCCTGGGCCGGTGGCAGCCGCACCGGCTACACCTTTGACAGCCTGGCGTGGAAACCGCGCATCGGCCTGCAACTGGACATCGCCTCGGGCGACCGCAAGACCGGTGACGGCACCGTCGGCACGTTCAACCCGCTGTTCCCCAACGGCTACTATTTTTCCCTGGCCGGCTATACGGGCTACAGCAACCTGATTCACGTCAAGCCGTCGATTACCGTCAAGCCCATCGACAAGCTCAGCGTGCAGACCGCCGTCGGCCTGCTGTGGCGCCAGACCACCAGCGATGCGGTCTACACGCAACCGAACCTGCCGGTCGCCGGCACCGCAGGCCAGGGTGAACGCTGGACCGGTGCCTACGGTCAATTGCGCACCGACTACGTGTTTACGCCGAACCTCACCGGCGCGGTTGAAGCGGTGCACTACGCGGTCGGCCGCACCCTTCGCGATGCCGGCGGCGATGACAGCAATTACCTGGGGGTCGAGCTCAAGTTCAGTTGGTGACCCTATGCAAGCACACCCGTACAAGCCCCTGGCCCGGTTTAGGGCAATAGTGAGGCTGATTTTCCAGTCCCTCAATCAAGGAGTTTTCCATGAGCACATTCGTTGCCAAAGACGGTACCCAGATCTACTTCAAGGACTGGGGCAGCGGTAAGCCCGTGCTGTTCAGCCACGGCTGGCCGCTGGATGCCGACATGTGGGAATACCAGATGGAATACCTCAGCAGCCGGGGCTTTCGCACCATCGCGTTCGACCGTCGTGGCTTTGGTCGCTCGGACCAGCCGTGGACCGGCAACGACTACAACACCTTCGCCGACGACATCGCGCAGTTGATCGAACACCTGGACCTCAAGGACGTGACCCTGGTGGGCTTCTCCATGGGCGGCGGCGACGTGGCCCGCTACATCGCACGCCACGGCAGTGCACGCGTAGCCGGCCTGGTGCTGTTGGGCGCAGTGACGCCGATCTTCGGCCAGCAGGCGGATTACCCGCAGGGCGTGCCGCTCGATGTGTTCGCCGGTTTCAAGGCCGAGTTGCTGAAGGATCGCGCGCAATTCATCAGCGATTTCAACACACCGTTCTATGGCCTCAACAAAGGCCAGAAGGTCTCCGCCGGCGTGCAGACCCAGACCTTGCAAATCGCCCTGCAGGCGTCCCTCAAAGCGACGGTGGATTGCGTCACCGCCTTCTCCGAGACCGACTTCCGCCCGGACATGGCCAAAATCGACGTGCCGACCCTGGTGATCCACGGTGACGGCGACCAGATCGTGCCGTTCGAAACCACCGGCAAGGTGGCCGCCGAGATGATCAAGGGCGCCGAGCTGAAGGTGTACAAGGATGCGCCGCACGGCTTTGCGGCCACCCACACCCAGCAGTTGAATGAAGACCTGCTGGCGTTCCTGCAGCGCTGAAACACCTGAATCACCCTCTCCTTACTTTGGCCGGGCTCGCCCGGCCTTTTTTTGCTCAGGAGAAACGCTGGCTCAGCACCAGGCGCCCGGGCCCCGCGATCAGCACACTGGTAAAAATGATCAACAGCAGCCAACCGAATTGCCCTTCCAACAACGTCCACTCCGGATGCACTACCACCATGGCAATCAACAGCACCGCCAGAATCGGCAGGCACGCCAGGCGCACCAACACCCCGGCAATGATCAGCAGCGGGCACAGCACTTCGGCGAAGATCGCCAGCAGCAAGGTGACATGGGCACCGAGGTGAAACGGGTCTTCGATGAGTTTCAGTTGCTCGCTGTAGTTGAGCAACTTGGGCAAGCCATGCACCCAGAGCAAAAACAGCGCCCCGCTGACCCGCAGAAACAGCAGCCCCAAGTCCTGGTGTCTTGATTCGTTCATATACGCTCCGGTTGGTTGACACGTTATCGACGTCGATTGTGTCCACAGAGCGGTACGCACGCTTGCAACCGTGTGCTGACCTCACTCCCCGGTGCCGGCAAACCCCGCGACGATTTCATCGATCACCGCCCGTACCCGCGCGGTGTGGCGCAGGTCGGCGTGGGTCACCAGCCAGACATCGTAGGGCAACGGTCGCGTGCGTGCGGGCCACAGGCGCACCAGCCCGTCGCGCTCGCCGGTGAGGATCGGGATTTCACCGATGCCGATCCCGGCGGCGATGGCGCGGCGCACCAGCAGGCTGGAACTCAGGGTGGCGACAATGCGCCCATGGCCCAGGGGTTCCGAGACCAGGGTCATGTCCTTCTGGGTTTGCAGGTACGGTTGATAGACCACAAGGTCATGCCCTTCAAACAGGCCGCCGGGCTCCGGCGTGCCCTGGCGATCGATATACGCCTGGGACGCAAACAACCCCACCGGCCAGCGCGCGAGACGCCGGGCGATCAGGTCGGGGCTGTCCGGGCGCGTGTTGCGCACGGCGATGTCGGTTTCGCGTTTGACCAGGCTCAGGAACTGGGTCGACGCGTCCAGTTGCACGCGCACATCCGGGTGCTGGGCGTGCAGGCGCGCAATCGCGGGAATCAGGAAGTCGATGGCCAGCGAGTCGGTGGTGCTGACCCGTACGGTGCCGGTCAGGCGGTCATCCAGGCCCTGGATCTGGCGCTCCAGGTCGAGCGCCGAGCGTTCCATTTTTTCCACCGAAAGCAACGCGGCCTCGCCGACAGCGGTCAGTGCGTAGCCTTCGGAGGTGCGCAGGAACAGCGTTGCGCTCAGGGACTTTTCCAGCGCATTGACCCGTCGCCCTACGGTGGCCTGGTCGACGCCCAATACCCGTGCGGCACCGCGCAGCGTCGACTCGCGGCAGACCGCCAGGAACACCCGTGCATCATCCCAATTCATGCTGACTCCTTGCGCTGCATATATGCATCAGTATGCCGTTTAATCGCTGCATTATTGCATCGATAAACCTGGATATGCTGGGCACCAGAGAAAAATACCCAGGACCGCCATCATGCTCGACACTCACGCCCCACCCCGCCACTCCGTGTGGCTGCCGATCTTCGCCGGCCTGTGCGCCAGCCTGGTCAGCATCGGCCTCGCGCGCTTTGCCTACACGCCGTTGATTCCGTCGCTGATCCAGGCCCACTGGTTCAGCGCCAATGACGTGGTGTACCTCGGCGCCGCCAACCTGGTGGGTTACCTGATCGGCGCGCTGATCGGGCGACCCATCGCCCAGCGCACCTCAAACAAGACCGCGCTGCGCATCATGATGGTCGCGGTGACCCTGGCGTTCTTCGCCTGTGGCTTCCCGCTGTCGGTGGTGTGGTTCTTCGCTTGGCGCCTGCTGTCGGGGATTGCCGGTGGTGCAATCATGGTGCTGGTGGCGGCGACCGTGTTGCCCCATGTACCGGCCGCACGCCGGGGCCTGGCCAGCGGGGCGATCTTCCTCGGCATCGGCCTGGGCATCGCCGGCTCCGGCACGCTGGTGCCGCCGCTGCTGAGCCTGGGCTTGCAGCAGACCTGGTTCGGCCTGGGCCTGCTGGCCGTGGTGTTGACCGCCGCCAGCTGGTTCGCCTGGCCTTCGGGCACGCTGCATGAAGAGGCGCCGCCATCCGGCGCGGCCGTAGCGACGCCTTCCGGCGTGTACCTGCTGTTCGCCCAATACGCCTTTATGGCCGCGGGGCTGGTACCGGCGATGGTGTTCCTGGTGGACTACGTAGCCCGTGGCCTGGGGGCCGGGGCGCATATCGGCGCGATGATCTGGGTGATGTACGGCCTGGGGTCGATTGTCGGGCCGGTCACCTACGGGTTCCTGGCAGACAAACTGGGGGCGCGCTTGAGCATCCGCGTGGTGCTGGTGGTGCAGGCAATTGCCGTCGGTGCGTTGCCGTTTGCCGGTTCGTTGACTGGCCTGGCGGTCCTCGCGGTGATCCTCGGTTCTTTCCCGCCGGGCATCGTGCCGTTGGCACTGGCGCGGGTGCATGAACTGCTCCCCAACCATCATCAGCAGCAGGTCGCGTGGAGCCGTGCCACGGTCTCCTTTGCTACTTTCCAGGCGCTCTCGGGGTTTGCCTATTCCGCCCTGTTCAACATCAGCGGCGGCCAGCATGCGCTGTTGTTCATGATCGCCGCCGGGGCGATAGTGGTCGCCCTGGCACTGGAACCGGGCATGCGCCTGCTGAACCGCCGACCGTCCGACGCGGTCCCAACCCATACGCTCATCGCTGCAGGTAATCTGAAATGACGCTTCCTAAAGAAATGACCCTGATCGAAATCACCACCCCCGGTGGCCCCGAGGTGTTGCAGCCGCGTCGCGCGGAGGTACCGGTGGCGGGCCCCGGCGAGATCCTGATTCGCGTGCACGCGGCCGGGGTCAATCGCCCCGACGCCCTGCAACGCGCCGGCAAGTACCCGATGAAACCCGGCATGAACCCGCTGCCTGGCCTGGAAGTGGCAGGCGAAGTCGCCGCCCTGGGCGACGGCGTGACCGAATACGCCGTGGGCGATAAGGTCTGCGCCCTGACCAATGGCGGCGGCTATGCGCAGTTCTGCACGGTGCCCGCCAGCCAGGCGCTGCCGATCCCCGAAGGCATGGACTGGATTCAAGCCGCTGCCGTACCGGAAACCTTCTTCACCGTCTGGGCCAACCTGTTCGGCCTCGGCGATGCGCACACCGGCCAGCGCGTGCTGATCCACGGCGGCACCAGCGGCATCGGTACGACCGCGCTGATGCTGTGCCGCGAATTCGGCATCCAGGCCTTCGCCACCGCCGGCAGCGCCGACAAATGCGCGGCCATTGCCCAGCTGGGCGGCGAGCCGATCAATTATCGCGAGCAGGACTTTGCCGAGGTCATCGCGCAACAGACCGATGGCCAGGGCGTGGATGTGATCCTCGACATCATGGGCGGCTCGTACCTCAACAACAACCTCAAGGCCCTGGCCATGGACGGCCACCTGGTGATGCTGGGTTTCCTCGGCGGCGCCAAGGCCAACGACGTCGACCTGCTGACCATCCTCGGCAAACGCGCGGTGATCACCGGCTCGCTGTTGCGTGCGCGCAGCAGGGACGAAAAGGCCGCGATTGCCGACCAGTTGCGTGAATACATTTGGCCGGTATTGGAGGCCGGGCGTTGCCTGCCGATCATCGACAAGGTGTACGAATACACCGACGCCGCCCAGGCCCATGCACGGATGGAAGGTGGGGATCATATCGGCAAGATTGTGTTGCGGGTGGAGTAATCAGCAGGCACTACAAATCAAATGTGGGAGGGGCGGCGCGACGATTCGACTTGCCCCCGATGAGGGAGTGTCAGTTGATGGATTTAGTACTGACCCACTGCAATCGGGGGCAAGCCCCCTCCCACATTTTTAACCCAGTACACCAGACCCAACTCCGGTCGGCTCTAAGGCCGCCGCGCTTTGGCTTTTGATCTCAAATCGCCCCGTCAAACA
>NZ_JBFMHW010000046.1:0-20954 GCF_040754745.1 Pseudomonas sp. SB113 | reverse complement strand
TAATCCGACAGTGATTTGGGGGGCCGCCGCCACGCGCCATCCATGGCGCGGGGCGGCTAAACCGGCATCCCTGCCGGTTTACCCCCCAAATCACTATCGAATTCCGGCCAGCGTGGTTTAACGGGGCACCTGAGATCAAGATCAAAAGCAAGATCAAGGGCGGCTCGCTTCGCATCGTGGTTACTGTTGGCGGCTACAACGTTGTAGATAGCTATGCCCCCGACGGCGGTCTGTCAGCTGACCCCGCTTTATGGGGTGAACCGGTTCAAATGTGGGGGCTGGCTTGCCTGCGATGCAGGCACCTCGGTACATCAGGTACACAGCTTTGCGCAGGGCGTGGAAACGATCAAAGCTCACTGCTTTTGCACCTCAATTGGACACGCCCACTCGTAGTCTTGGCTAAACGCCTCATCTCGACGCAACCCGCATAAAACACTTTTTCGGGCCCTTAAACAGTGGTCTGCGCCGATCCGTGGGCGCAATTCGGCGCAAAACGCAAAAGGGCCTGCGTTGTAATGCTTGCAGAGTGAGGGAGCGCAGGGCTACGCGGGGTTTTCCAGCTGCGACAGCCTTGGGTTGAACACCACCAATCGGAGCGAAAAAAATGCGAATGAGCAACGCAAAAGCACTGTTGGGTTATGGGGCGTTCATGCTGGCTACCGCCAGCGAGGCGCATCAGATTTGGTACGAACAACTTCCCGGCCAGCCCCTGGCCTTGTACTACGGGGAATATGACAAGAACGTGCTGGAGGTGACGCCGGGGGGAATGGACCGGTTCAAGCAGCTCCAGGCCTGGTCGCTGGCCGACAGGTCGGCACCGCTGCAGCTGAACCTGCAGCGCCAGGCGTTCATCCTGGCCGAGCAGCCCGGCCATGAGGATTCGTTGCTGGCGCAAGACCTGCACTATCCGATGTTTGATGTGCATGAAGGCGGCAAGACTTTGAAAGCCGCTTGGACGCCAGCCACGCGTTGGGTTGGTGACCTGCGCGCTCGCAGCCCGGAGTTGACCCTGGATGTTGTTCCCACCGGCGTTGCCGATGCGGGCCGTGCGCAGTTCCGGGTGTTCTTCGCGGGCAAGCCGCTGACGGGCCAGGAAGTGATGCTGGAAACCGCCTCCGGTGAAGTCTTCAAGCAGCGCAGCGATGCTGCCGGCAACGTCAGCTTCGAGCTGCCCTGGCAGGGCACTTACGTGGTGGCCGTTGAGTACCAGGACAACAGCCCTGGCGAACGTCTTGATCCGGCGGGTAAACCCGAGCGGTTTGACGTCAAACGCTTCAGTTCGACGTTGTCGTTCCACCGCCGGCAAGGCCAGGCGCCGTTACCCCGCGCGCCGTCGCAACTGCCGGCATCGGAAGTCGCCAGGCTGAAAAAGTCAGCCTGATTCATTGCCTCCTACATGAGTGATTGATATGACCCTTTCTTCAGGATTGGCCGGTCAGGCGGGCACTGTTGCGCCGACGCTTGCCCGCACGAACGTCACGGCGGCCACGCGCATGCTGGCTATCGATGCGCTGCGTGGTTTTGTGATGCTGTTGATGCTCATCGACCATGTGCGCGAAACCTTCTTGCTGCACCGGCAGGTCACCGACCCGATCGACGCCTTGAGTGTCACTCCGGACCTGTACTTCACCCGTATGCTCAGCGAGATCTGCGCCCCGGCGTTTATCTTCCTGACGGGTTTGTCGGCCTGGCTCTACAGCCAGAAACACAGCGCCCGCGAAACCTCGGTGTTTTTGCTCAAGCGCGGGCTGTTCCTGGTGTTCCTGGAAATCACCTTCGTGTGCTTTGCCTGGAACGCCGAGTTCCCGCCCAAGACGTTGTGGCTGCAAGTGATCTGGTGTATCGGCCTGTGCATGATCGTGCTCGCCGGTTTGCTGCACTTCAAGCGCGCCTGGCTGATTGTGCTGGGGGTGGCGATTGTCGCCGGGCATAACCTGCTCGATGGCGTGACAGTCGGGCCGGAGTCGCCGTTCTTCGTGCCCTGGTCGATCCTGCATCAGCGGGTGTTTATCGACATTACCGAATTCACCCGCGCTCGCACGACTTACCCGATATTGCCGTGGATCGGTGTGATCCTGCTGGGCTGGGGTATCGGCCCGTGGTTTGGCAAGGCGATGCCGTCGGCGGAGCGTATCTCCCGCTTGGTCAAGCTGGGTACAGGCCTGCTGGTCGCGTTTGTGTTTATCCGCTACCTCAACGTGTATGGCGAGAAACCCTGGGTGCAGACCGGTGATGCGTTGCGCACCTTCATGAGCTTCATGAGCGCGAAGAAATACCCGCCGTCGCTGATGTTCCTGATGCCGACTCTGGGCCTGTCGCTGCTGTTGTTGGCACTGTTCGAGAAATGGCAGGCCCGCTGGGCTACCGCGACCCTGGCGATCTACGGTGGGGCGCCGATGTTTTTCTACTTGCTGCACCTCTACGTGCTCAAGGCCATGTACCTGGTCGCGCTGGCGATCTGGGGCGCCAACCAGGGCACCTACTACGGTTTTGACGACCTGCCGATGGTGTGGTTGTGGAGCGTGATACTCGGGGTGTTGCTGTTCTTCCCGACGCGGTGGTTCGCCGACCTCAAACAGCGTCGTCGCGACATCGCGATTCTCAAATACCTCTGACGGAACCAACGGTGTTCTGCGCCCTGCGGAACACCTTTGCCTGACACGTTCTGGAGTCAAACCGTGAAGATGCTATCGACCCGCACCCTGCTATTGGCATTGGGAGGGCAGAGCCTGCTCGCCTTCGCCGCCGAACAAGACACCGTCAAAGGCTTTATCGAGGACAGTCAGTGGAACCTGCTCAACCGCAGTGTCTACGACCGCCGCGACTACCAGCATGGCGCCCTCAGCAATGGCGCACGCAACGCCTACAAACCGCGATCCCAGCGCAGCGACCTGGCGGAGGAATGGGCCTATGGCCTGATGGCTGACTACGCCTCGGGCTTCACCACCGGCACCCTGGGTTTTGGCCTGGATGCGCACGTTTATTCCGCCTGGCAACTGGACAGTGGCGGTGGGCGTGCCGGGAAAGCCCGGCTATTGGGGGTGGACAATGACGGCCATCCCAAGGACCAGTTCAGCCGCGGTGGTGCAGTGGCCAAACTGCGCTTTTCCTCAACCGAATTGCGCTACGGCGAGCAGCGGGTGAAAACCCCGGTGTTTGCCTCGTCCGACAGCCGCTTGCTGCCCGAAACCGCGACGGGATGGCTGTTGACCAGCCGCGAGTTGCCGGCCACCACCCTGTTCGCGGGGCACTTCAATGAGAGCACCGACCGCAACGCCAGCAGCCATGACCAAGGGTTTGTCGTCAATTATTCCAATGGCAAGCAAGGTGATCGCTTTGACTTGGTGGGTGTGCGCAATACGGCAATCAAGGGGCTGAGCGCCAGTGTGTTCAGTGCTGTCTATGAAGACACCTGGCGCCAGCATTACCTGGGGGCGGTCTACACCCGGCCGCTGTTTCCCGGCCAGGCACTGACTGTTGACCTGAACCTGTATCGCACCCAGGACACCGGCAAGGCGTTGTCCGGGCACATCGATAACACCACATGGAGCCTGCTCTCGACCTATCGGTTCGGTGCCCACAGTGTGGGCGTGGGCTATCAGAAAGTCAGTGGCGACACGCCGTTCGACTACGTGACGCGCGGGGCGATTTACCTGAGCAACGCCGTGGCGCTGTCCGACTTCAACGCCCCACGGGAAGCCTCGTGGCAGGCGCGCTATGACCTGGATCTGGCGGGCCATGGCATGCCAGGCCTGAGCCTGGCGGCGTTGTATGTACGCGGCAGTGGCATCGACGGCCGCCACATGGATCCTCGCGGCGGCTACCAATGGCTCGGCTACGGTGATGGGGGCAAGCATTGGGAGCGTGACCTGCAAGCACGCTACGTGGTGCAGTCCGGTGTCGCGAAAAACCTCGCTTTTACCCTGCGCCACGCCGTGCACCGGGGCAATGCGGCGCAGGCGGAGCTGGACGCCAACCAGATCCGTCTGGCGGTCGAGTACCCGTTGGGCGGGCGCTTGCACTAGGCCGGCGTTACTCCTGCAACTGCAACGCCTGCTGCTTGAGCTGGCGTTTCTGCGCGAACGGCAGCTTTTCATCATCCCCATAGGGCGCGCTGTACCAGTTGCCGTAAGTCGGGTTGGGCAGCAAAAACCAGCGCTGCCCGAGCCAGTTCACATAGGGTTCGACGGCCTTGCGCTGGGCCTCGAGGGTGTTGCGTTCGGCCTGGACGAAATCCCCCAGGGAATCACCGGCCAGCAACAGCACGCGAGCCTGGCTGGCGACCCATTGGCGGCGGCAGTTCTTGCCGTAGCCGGCGCTTTCGCAGTGCCCGGTAGGCGTGCTGGCGGCGAGCACCTGTTGATTGCTCTGCACCGGAAAACCGCGCAGGCGCAGGTTGGCCACAGTGGCCGCGACCTGGCTGTGTTCGCGGTTAGTCAGGTAGTAAACCGTGATGCCTTTTTGTTGCGCCGCTTGCAGGAACGCCACGGCGCCGGGGAGTGCCTGGGCCTTGGCCTGGTCGACCCAGGTGTTCCAGCGGTCGTAGGAATACACCTGATTGTTGATGACATCGCGGGCATTGAGCGGCACGTTGTCCAGCAGGGTTTCGTCAATATCCACCACCACCGCCGGTGGCAGGCCGCTCAGGTTGCGGGGAGGGAAGGGCAGCGCGTCCCAGCTGGGATCGGCCAGCGCCACGTCGAGCTGGCGGGTGGCATGGGCGAAGACCTGGCGATAGATCAACTCGTGTTCGATGGAGGTCTGGGTCCAGAGTACGGCGTCGAGCTGGTCGTTGGCCGGCGGCGTGTGTTGGCAGCCTGCCAGCAGGCACAGGCTGGCGATGATCAGGGGTCGCATGCAGAGGTCTCGCAGGGAAAGGGCGCGTGGGCGGCACCTTAGCCTAATCCGGTGTTGATTCACCACATTGCGAAATTTTTGTCGGATGCGAAATTGACGTGATTGTGAAACTTATCATCTAGCAGCGGCCTCATCGCCAGCTCGATATTGCCGGCATCGCGGCGCTACACCCTGGAGCACATCAGCCAGCCATACCGCCAATCAAACTGTGGGAGGGGGCAAGTCCCCCTCCCACATGTGAGCTGCCTACAAGATGCTCAACGGGTAACTGATGATCACCCGATGTTCATCACTGTCACGCTGGGTGGTCACTTCGGTGCGCAATGAGGCATGGCGCAAGGCGATGCTCAGGTTCTTCAGCGGGCCTTGCTGGAACACATAGCTCACGGTCAGGTTGCGTTCCCACTCGCTCTTGTCACCCGTTGGCGTGCGGATGTTCGAGCCGCTTTCGTACATGCCCATAAAGCTCAGGCCCGGCACGCCGACCGTGGCGAAGTCATAGCCGTAACGCACCTGCCAGGTGGTTTCCCCGGCGCGCTGGAATTTGCCGATCATCGACTCGGTCATGAAGTAGGCCGTGGAACCGTCACCCTGGTTCAGCCACACCGCATCGCTGTCGCCGCTGACCTGTTGCAGGCCGGCGGCAATCGTGTGGCCGTTGACCAGGTAGGTGAACAGGGCACTGCTCAGGCGGCTGTCGACCTTGCCCTTGGTCACGCCGTCGCCGTAGTAGCCGAAGGTGTAGAACGCCGGGTCGTTGCCGTTGGCGCCGTCGGAGCGGTTGTCGAAGTGGCGCAGGTCGGTGCGCAGGGTGCCCGGCCCGATCTGCCAGTCGTACTTGAGGCCCAGGAAGTTCTGCTTGTAGAAGTCCTGCAGGTTGCCGTAGTAGTACTGCAAGGTCAGGTCTTTGGTGGGTTTGTAGTCGACGCCGCCGTAGTAGAACTTGTTGACGAACTCACCGCTGACCGGGTTGTTGGCGCCCGGGATCGACATGCCCATCTGGTTGCTCGAACCACGGCCTTTGACGTGTTCCAACTGGCCGAGGGTGAAGGTGAAATGGTCCAGGTCCTTGGACTGCACCTGCCCGCCATTGAAGGTCTGTTGCAACATGCGGTCGGTGGACATCACCACCGGCAGCATCGGTACCAGGGTCCCGTATTTCAGCTCGGTCTGGGCAAAGCGCGCCTTGGCGGTCAGGCCCAGGCTACCGAACTCGTCTACCGCGCGGCCATCGTGATCGGTGGGGAACACGTTGCCGTTGAACGCAGTGCTTTGGGGGTTGTAGTGACGACCTTTGCCGGAGTCCAGGCGCACGCCGAACATGCCGATAGCGTCGACACCGAAGCCCACCGTGCCTTGGGTGAAACCCGACTCGAAGTTGGCGATAAACCCCTGGCCCCATTCCTGGGTGTAGTTGGGGTCAGCGGCGCCGCTGCGGTTGTCGGCGTTACTGAAGAAGTTGCGGGCCAGTACGTTGAGCTTGCTGTCTTCCACCAGGCCGGCGGCGTAGCCCTGTTGGGCGATCAGCAGGCCACAAAGGCCGGCGAGTACTGTCGGTGCGCGATTGAAAAGCTCCATCGGTGTCATCCCCATGTGTGTTTGGTTTTTTTGAGGGCAGTCAAAAGCGGCAGTGAAGGTTTTCTATTTGTTTTCAGGAGCAGGTTTTTCAGGAGCAACGGTGGCCGGCACGACATGCAGTCGCACCGGCGGCAAGCGGTACAGGATCAACAACGCCAGCACGCCGATCCCGGCGCACAGCAACAGGCCGACGCCCACGGACTGCGCCAGTGCATCGCGGGCCAGGTTCAGCCAGGGCGAGGCTTCAAGGTTGGAATGCAACAGCGTTTGCGGGTCGGCATACATGGCAATGCCCTCGGCGTGATTCGCCGCGAGAAACACCCGCTGCACGTTGGCGCTGTAGAGCAGATTGACCAGCACCCCCATGCCTGCGGTGCCGAGTAGCCCGCCGACCAGGCGCAGGGACTGGGTCAGTGCCGTGGCAATCCCCAAGAACTGCCGTTCGGCCAGGGTCTGGGTGAAGACCGTGAGGTTGAGCAGGATAAATCCCAGCCCCAGGCCGGCCAGCAGGATCAAACCGAGCAACAGGTTGAACGCGGCCCCGCGCCCGACCACGGCCAGGCCCAGGCACGCCAGCAGCAGCGCGACAAAGCCCGCCAGCGGCAAATGGTTGGGGTTGCGCAAATGGGTCACGATGCGGCTGTTGACGATGGCCCCCAAGGTGATGCTCAACGCCAGCGGCGTGATCAGCAGGCCGGCGTCCTGGGGCGAGTAGCCGTAGGCGCCTTGCAGCAACAGCGGCAGGTAGAACAACAGCGAAAACATGATCGCGCCGGCCGCCACCGACAGCACGAACAACAATCGCAGGCTCGGCAAGCTGAATAACGCCGCCGGCAACAGCGCATGCGGGCAACGCCGCTCCCAGTGCCACAGCGCGATGATCGCGGCAATACAGCCCAGGCCCAGGGCGGCGCTCAACGCCAGGCTCGAATGCCCCAGCCATTCCACAAACAATTGCAGGCTGCCCAGCGCCGTGGCGATCAGCAGCGCGCCGGGCCAGTCCAGGCGAATGCCGTTGCGTTGCTGCGGGCGGTACCAGGGCAGGAAGCGCCAGGCGATCAACAGCGCCAGGCACCCCAGGGGCAGGTTGAGGTAGAACACCGAGCGCCAGCCAAAGGCGCCGGTCAGGTAACCCCCCAGGCCCGGGCCAATGGCATTGACCACGCTGAACAGCGCACTCAAGAGCATTTGCCAACGCAGGCGTTGACGGGTATCGGGAAACAGCTCGGGAATGCAGGCGAACGCGGTGCCGATCAACATGCCGCCGCCCACCCCCTGCAAGGCGCGGCCGATCACCAGCACCAGCATGTCGTTGGCCACGGCGCAGGCCAGTGAGGCCAGGGTGAAAATCAGCGTGGCGGCCAGCACAAACGGCTTGCGCCCGTAGTAATCCCCCAGCCGCCCGAAAATCGGAATGGTGACGATGGACGCCAACAGGTAACCGGTGGCAACCCACGCATAGAGTTCAAAGCCATTGAGCTCGGCGACGATGCTCGGCAAGGCGTTGCCGATCACCGTCTGGTCGAGTGCCGAGAGCATCAGCACCAGGGAGATGCCGAGCATGGCCAGCAAGGCTTGCTGGAAACTCAGGGGCGGATGGGCTGCCACGGTCATGGTCGGCCCTCAGCGCAACGCGGCGACGGCGGCTTTGATGCGCGCACAGCCTTGGTCGAGGGTGGCAATCGCGGTGGCGATCGACATGCGGAAAAACGGCGCCAGGCCATACGCCGTGCCCGCCACCACCGCCACGCCCTGGCTTTCCAGCAGGTACATCACGACGTCGCTGTCGGTGTGCAGCACCTTGCCCTCGGGCGTGGTTTTACCCAGCAGGCCAGCGCAATTCACATACAGGTAGAACGCGCCATCCGGCTTGCGGCAACTGAGGCCGGGAATGGCATTGAGCAGCTCCAGGCAGCGGTCGCGGCGTTGCTGGTAGACCCGCACGCTTTGCTGGACGAAGCTCTGGTCGCCGTTGAGCGCTTCCACCGCCGCTGCCTGGCTGATCGAGCAGGCGTTGCTGGTGGACTGCGATTGCAGGGTGGCCATGGCGCCGATCAGGTCGGTGGGGCCGGCGGCGTAACCGATGCGCCAACCGGTCATGGCATAGGTCTTCGACACGCCGTTGACCACCAGCGTGCGATCTTTCAAAGCCGGTTCGATGGCCAGGATGTGCGGGTTATCCAGGCCGTCGAAACGGATGTGCTCGTAGATGTCATCGGTCATCAGCAGCACATGGGGATAGTCCAGCAGCACATCGGCCAGGGCGCGCAATTCGCTGTGGCTGTAGCTGGCGCCGGTGGGGTTGCTGGGGGAGTTGAGCAGCAGCCAGCGGGTACGCGGGGTGATCGCCGCGCGCAGCTGGCCTGGAGTCAGCTTGAAGCCGTTGTGTTCAGGGCAGGCGAGGGTCACGGGCTCGCCTTCGCAGGCCAGCACCATGTCCGGGTACGACACCCAGTACGGCGCCGGGATCAGCACCTCATCGCCGGCGCCGAGGGTGGCGGCAAAGGCGTTGAAGATCGCACTCTTGGCGCCGCTGGTCACCAGCACTTGCTGGGGGGTGTAGGCCAGGGCGTTTTCCCGCGCCAGCTTGTCGACGATGGCCTGGCGCAGCTCCGGGGTACCGGCGTTCTGGGTGTAGCGGGTTTCACCGCGCTCGATGGCGGCACTGGCGGCTTGGCGAATATTGGGTGGCGTATCGAAATCCGGCTCGCCCACCACCAGGTTGATGATGGACTGGCCCTGGCGACGCAGCTCGTTGGCGCGGTCGGACGCGGCGCTGCTGGGCGATGGTTTGATGCGTTGCACACGGGCGGCGATGCGGGAGGCAGTCACGGGCGTTCCTCGTTGATGGTGTTGACGGGGGTCACAGTACGAGGGGTGGGGGAGGGCGCCATAAGATGAGTTTGTTCTGGTTTGATAGGCAGTGCTTATGGCTGGGGTTGCACTGTTGTGGTGCCTCCAGTCCTGGCTGCTCCGGACGGGTGCCTTGGGCGGGGGTTCAGGGGCAGCCATAGCAAAGCCTTATGGCTGGTTATACGGATGGCCTGTCTTTTGCAAACCTGCCAGGTGTACGCAAAACCAAATGTGGGAGGGGGCTTGCTCCCGATAGCAGTATGTCAATCACAGATGCATCAACTGACACTGCCTCATCGGGAGCAAGCCCCCTCCCACATTTAAGGCATCACTTGTCCATTACATGAGCATCGCCATTTTGAACCTGCGCCGCCTGAAGTATTTCGTGAAACTGGTCGACATCGGCAGCATGACCCAGGCCGCCGATGTGCTGCATGTGGCGCAACCGGCGTTGAGCCAACAACTGGCGACCCTGGAAGCGGAGTTGCAGCAACAGTTGTTGATTCGCACCAAGCGTGGCGTCACGCCGACTGAGGCGGGCAAGGTGTTGTATGCCCATGCGCAGATTATTTTGCGCCAGTGCGAGCAGGCCCAGAGCGATATCAATGCCACCGGCCAGGCGTTGTCCGGGCAGGTGTCGGTGGGGTTGGCGCCCGGTACTGCGGCGTCGGCGCTGTCGTTGCCGTTGCTGCGCACGGTGCGTGAGCGCCATCCGGGCATTCTGCTGTACCTCAATGAAAACTTCGGCACCACCTTGAGCGAGCTGATCATGAACGGTCGCATGGACATGGCGGTGCTCTACGGTGGGCGTGAGGTGCATGGCTTGAGTTTTGTCTCGCTGCTGCGCGAGCCGTTGTACCTGGTGAGTGCCGAGCCGGACATTGCCCGTCGCGAAGCGATCCCGCTGGCTGAACTGGCCGACATGGACATGCTGCTGCCGCGTCCCTACAACGTCATGCGCCGGTTGGTGGATGAAGCCTTCCTGCGCATTGGCCTGAGTGCGCGGGTGGTGGCCGAGATCGAGTCGTCCACCACGCTCACCGCTGCGGTGGCCGACCATTTCGGCTCGACCATCCTGCCGGAGTCGTCAGCGCGGGTGATGGTGGCGGCGACTTCGGTGCACATGTGCCGCATCGTCGAACCCGAGGTGGAGGCGCCGTTGGCGCTGTGCCTGTCGGGGCATTTGCCGTTGTCGGTGCCGGCCCAGGCGGTCAAGGCGATCCTGCTGGAGCTGGTGGCGAAGATGCGTGGCAGCCTGATTTGAGCGGTCATAAGGTCGGCTTATCACCCCAAAGCCAAAGCGTCTTGGCCGCTTTTCGAGGGGCTCGGTAGATTGGGCCCATCCACTCAAGACACGCTCGACAGGCAGGGGCCATACATGGATTCAGCACGTATCAAGGGGTTGATGGATTTGCTGGCCGAATCCGATCTGCTGGAACTGAGCTTGACCGAAGGCGACAGCACGCTGCGGCTGTTCAAGCAGGCAGGCCAGGTGATCACCAGCGTCGCGCCGACCGTGATCGCCGCGCCCAAAACCGCAACCCCCGTGGCCAGCGCCGCCGTGGAGATCAAGGCCAGCCTCTATGGCGTCTTGCACCTGACGCCCGCCGTCGGTGAGGCGCCGTTTGTCACCGTGGGCCAAGCCATCGAGGCCGGCCAGACGGTGGCGGTGATCGAGGCGATGAAGATGTTCCACCCGGTCAAGGCCAAGGTCGCCGGCAAGCTGGTTGAGATCCTCGCCCAGGCCGGCGTCGAAGTCGAAGCGGGCCAAGCCTTGTTCCGGCTCGATTGACCCCCACGCGTATTCGTTATTCAGGTGAATTCAATGTTCGACAAAGTGCTGATCGCCAACCGTGGCGAAATCGCCCTGCGCATTCAGCGTGCCTGCCATGGCCTGGGCATCAAGACCGTGGCGGTGCACTCCGAAGCGGACCGCCATGCGCAGTATGTGCAAAACGCCGATGAGTCGCTGTGCATCGGCCCGGCCGCACCGGGGCTGAGCTACCTCAACCAGACCGCGCTGCTGTTTGCCGCCAAGGTCAGTGGCGCCCAGGCGATCCACCCCGGTTACGGGTTCCTGTCGGAAAACGCCGGGTTTGCCGAGCGCATCGAAGCGGCCGGGTTGACCTTTATTGGGCCGAGCGCTGCGTGCATTCGCACCATGGGCGACAAGGTGGCAGCCAAGCGCGCCATGCGTGAAGCCGGTGTGCCGTGCGTGCCGGGGCCGGATTCGAGCATGCCGAGCGACGACGCGAGCATCCTCGCCATTGCCGCCGAAATCGGCTACCCGGTGATCGTCAAGGCGGCCGGTGGTGGCGGTGGTCGTGGCATGCGGGTGGTGCAGGAGGAGGCCGACTTGCTCGCCGCCATCGGCCTCACCCGCGAAGAAGCGCGGTTGGCGTTCGGCAACCCTGAACTGTATATCGAGAAATTCCTCGGCCACCCCCGGCACGTGGAAATCCAGGTGTTGTGCGATGCCCATGGCCATGCGATCTGGCTCGGCTGCCGCGACTGTTCCCTGCAACGCCGCCACCAGAAAGTCCTGGAAGAAGCGCCGGCGCCGGGCATCGATCCCGCGCTGATCGCCACGGTCGGCGAACGTTGCGCCGAGGCCTGCCGCCGCATCGGCTATCGCGGCGTGGGCACTTTCGAGTTTCTGTATGAGGACGGCGAGTTCTTCTTCATCGAGATGAACACGCGCCTGCAAGTGGAGCATCCGGTTACCGAGATGACCACCGGCATCGACATCGTCCAGCAGCAACTGCGCATGGCCCGCGGTGAAGTGCTGAGCGTGCGCCAGGAAGACGTGCAACTGAACGGCCACTCCCTGGAGTGCCGCATCAACGCCGAGGACCCGCTGACGTTTATGCCGACCCCCGGCCTGATCCAGCGCTGGGAAGTGCCGGGCGGTTTTGGTGTGCGGGTCGATTCCCATGTCACCACCGGCTACCGCGTGCCGCCGTACTACGACTCGATGGTGGCCAAGGTCATTACCCACGGCGCCACGCGTGAAGAAGCCATGGCACGCATGCGTCTGGCCCTGAGCGAAATGATCGTGGACGGCATCAGCACCAATATTGCGCTGCACCGCGAGATTCTGGACGACCCGGCGTTCTGCGCCGGCGGAGTCGATATTCATCACCTGGAGCGCTGGTTGCAGCAAAGGAGTCCGACATGAACACCGCACCTTCCATCAGCCTGCTGGGCTCCAGCGCCTTACTGTTCGAGGCCCCGGGCGAACTGGACCTGGCCCCGCAGCAGCGTATCTGGCGCCTGGCCCTGCAAGCCGGCGAATGGCCCGAGATCCACGAAGCGGTGCCCGGCATGAACAACCTGATGCTCACCTTCCTCACGCCGCCGCGTGAACTGAACGGCTTGTGCCAGCGCCTGCTGGAGGCCTGGGAACAGAGCCAGCCGCTGCCCCTGGAAGGGCGCATCGTCGAATTGCCGGTGGTGTACGGCGGTGAGTTCGGTCCGCACATGGCGGACGTGATTGCCCACACCGGACTGGATATCGAGACCATTGCCAACCTGCACTGCGAACCGCTGTACCCGGTGTATGCCCTGGGCAGCCACCCCGGTTATTGCTACCTCGGCGGCATGGACCCACGCCTGGCCACGCCACGGCGCCAGGTGCCGGTGCTGAATATCGGCGCGGGCTCGGTGTCCATCGGCGGGGTGCAGACCGGGGTGTCCGCCTCGGCTGGCCCCAGCGGCTGGAACACCATCGGTCGTACTGAAATGGCGTTTTTCGACCCCGCCCAAACCCCGCCCGCGATCTTGCGGCCGGGTGATTTCCTGCGCTTGCGCATCGAGAGGATCATTCGATGATCGAGATTTTATCGGCCACCGCCCTGGCCACCGTGCAGGACTTCGGTCGCTTCGGCAGTCTGGGTTACGGCGTGGGCACGTCGGGCGCCATGGACCAGCTGGCCCTGGCCCTGGGCAACCTGTTGCTGGGCAATCCCGAAGACGCCGCCGCGATTGAAATACCGCTGTTCCCGTTCGACGTGCGGCTGTTGCAGGACTGTGCCTTTGCGCTGACCGGCGCCGCTTGCGACGCCACCCTGGACGGCCAGTCCTTGCCACCGAACTGGGTGTGCCAGGGCCGTGAAGGCCAGGTCTTGAGCCTGGGCTATCCGACGTCTGGCAGCCGTGCCTACCTGTGTTTGGCGGGCGGGGTGGATGTGCCGTCGGTGCTGGGTTCGCGCAGCACTCAATTACGCGGCGAGTTCGGCGGCCTCGACGGCCGCGCCCTGCAACAGGGTGATCGGCTGGGGGCACTGCGTCCCGGTATCAGCCCGTTGCCGCTGGATGTCGGGGTGTTGGCGCCAAGCCTGGCGCTGCCGTTGCAGGTCGATGGGGTGCCTGCCATGCGCGTGTTGCCCGCCGCCGAATACGAGCGTTTCCAAGAAACTTCCCGCGCGGCGTTCTGGGCCGGTGAATGGAAGATCACCACCCAGAGCAATCGCTACGGCTACCGCATGGAAGGCCAGCCGCTGCTGCCCATCGCCCCGATGGAAATTCGCTCCCACGGCATCGTGCCGGGGGTGATCCAGGTGCCCCACGGCGGCCAGCCCATCATCCAGATGCGTGACGCCCAGCCCAGCGGCGGCTACCCCAAGTTCGGCAGCGTGATCGAGGCCGACCTGTGGCGCCTGGGCCAGGCGCCCATCGGCGGTAAGGTGCGCTTTATCGAGTGCAGCTACCTGGAGGCCGTCGAGGCCCTGGAAACCAATCGCGCGTATCTGCGTGAAGTCAGCCGCCTGTTGGAACTGCACCGCGAAGGAGTGAACGCATGACCCTTGAGGAAATTCGCCAATTGGCGCTGTGGCTCAAGGAGCACCACTTGGCCGGTGCCGAAATGAGTCGCCCCGGTGTGCACCTGACGCTCAAGCGCGGTGCCTCGGCCGCTGCTGTTGCGGCGCCTGCCGCCGCTGAGGTGCAGGCCCCAGTGCTGCGCACCACTGGCATGGGGCGCTTGCTGCTGACCCATCCCCAACTTGATCAACCGTTCGTGGCGGTGGGCGATCAGCTCAGCGCCGGGCAACTGGTCGCGCTGCTGCAAGTGGGTGAGTTGTTGTTGCCCTTGCGCGCGCCCCGCGCCGCGCGGGTTGTCGATGTGCGTGTGCCGTGCGGCACCACCGTCGGCTACGGCGAAGCTTTCCTCGGAGTGGAGTACCCCGCATGAAGATTGATTTGAACGCCGACCTGGGCGAAGGCTTCGGCCCGTGGCGCATGGGCGAGGATGAAGCGCTGATGCGCCTGATTTCATCGGCCAATGTGGCCTGCGGTTTCCATGCCGGCGACCCGCTGATCATGGACAACACGGTGCGTCTGGCCAAGGCCGGTGGCATCGACCTGGGGGCGCATGTGGGCTTCCCGGACCTGATGGGCTTTGGCCGTCGGCAGATGAACATCGAGACCAAGGAACTCGTCACCCATGTGATCTACCAGCTTGGCGCGCTCGCCGGGATCGCGGCGGTCAACGGCCACCGCATGACCCACATGAGCTTCCACGGCGCCCTGGGCAATATGGCCGCCGCCGATGCGGCGCTGGCCGAGCCGTTGGTGCGGGCGGTGGCGGCGTTTGACCCGACGCTGATCATCAGCTCCTCCAGCAGCCGCGCCATCGAAGGCGCGGCCGAGAAGTGCGGCCTGCGCGTCGCCACCACGTTTCTCGCCGACCGCGCCTATGACGATGATTGCCTGCTGGTGCCGCGCAAGGTCGACGGCTCGGTGATCAAGGCGCCGGCAGCGGTGCTGCGCCGGGTGCGGCAGTTGTTGGAGGAGGGCACCGTGACCGCCCTCAGCGGCAAGGTGCTGCGGGTGCCGGCCCATTCGATCCTGCTGCACGGCGACACCCCCGGCGCGGTCGAACTGGCGCGCACCATTCGCGCCGAAATCGAGCAACTGGGCGGCCGCATCACGCCGATTTCCCAGCTGCTGGCCGCGTCATAAGCAGACCTTATCGCCACACAACCATTGCGTCTTGGTCCAGCGTCCGAAGGCTGGATAGAGTCGAACCATAACCCGTAGCACAAGGACCACCCCATGCCATTTTCCGACTACAAAACCGCGCTGGTCACCGGGGCTTCCTCCGGCATCGGCGCCGCCGTTGTCGAGCGTCTGTGCCAGGAAGGCGTGCAGGTGCATGCCCTGGCCCGCAGCGCCGACAAGTTGCAGGAACTGGCGGCCAGGACCGGCTGCATCGCCCACGCCATCGATGTCACCGACCTTGCCGGGTTGACCCAACTGTTCGCCGAAAACACTTTCGACATCCTGGTCAACAACGCCGGCGTCGACAAACCCGGTTCCCTGCTCAAGGCTGACGCCGACAGCATCGACCTGCTCATCGACGTCAACCTGCGCGCCGTGCTGCACCTGGCGCGCCTGGCGCTGCCGGGCATGGTCGAGCGCGACTGCGGGCACATCATCAACATCAGTTCGATTGCGGCGGCCTACAACTTTGGCGGCAACTCCACCTACCACGCGACGAAGGCGGCGGTGAGCATGCTTTCGCGCCAGTTGCGCATTGATGCGTTCGGCAAGCGCGTGCGGGTCACCGAGATCTGCCCGGGCCGGGTCGCCACGGATATTTTTGCCCACGTACACGGCGATTCCGAAGCCACCTACAAGCGCTTCGTCGAGGGCTTTGAATTGCCCCAGGCCGAGGACATCGCCAATGCCATCGCCTTCGCGATTGCCGCGCCGATTGCGGTCAACATCGGGCATATGGAAATCACCCCGACCTTGCAGGTACCGGGCGGGCTTTCCACCGCACGGCCCCAGGACTACCAGGGCTGAATCCCAGCCCCAGCAAAAGAACGGATCGATCCGTCAGCGCTGCATCCCGCCACGGCCTCGCCGGGTGATTTTGATTTCTGCCCTAGCCCAATGCCGATAGGGATTGACCATGAAGCAAGACTTCGATTTGGCCGCGATTCTGCAAGGCGAGTACGCCGAGCTGATCGTCAAGGGCATCGAAATGACCTTGCAGCTGGCGCTGTTCGCCTGGCTGCTGGCGATGCTGCTGGCGCTGACACTGGTCACGGTGCGCCTGACCGGTAACACGCTGGCCGACCGCCTGGTGGCGGGGTACGTGTCGTACCACCGCAATGTGCCGACCCTGGTGCAACTGATGCTGTGGTACTTCGGCGTGCCGACGCTGCTTGGCGAGTCCACGCAACTGTGGCTGGCCAACCACAACACCGAATACCTGTTCTCGGTGATCGCCCTGGGCCTGTGCCAGGCCGCGTATTTCTGTGAAGACATGCGCAGCGGCCTGCGCGCCATTCCCGCCGGGCAGACCGAAGCGTCCAGGGCCCTGGGCCTGGGCTACGTACGTTCGATGCGCTACGTGATCCTGCCCCAGGGCGTGCGCAACTGCCTGCCGTCGCTGATCAACCACACCGTGCTGCTGTTCAAGAACACCAGCCTGGCGATGGCGATCGGCGTGATGGAACTGACCTACGCCAGCCGCGAAGTGGAGAACTACACGTTCCGCACCTTTGAGTCATACCTGGTGGCCACGGTGTTCTACCTGGTGTTTTCACTGCTGCTGATGGGCGCCGGGGCGTTGCTCGCCCGCCGCTTCAGCAAAGCCCTGGCGAGGTAGACCGCGATGTTGGATATGTTTTCAATCGTGCAGCAGAACTGGACGCTGCTCCTGATCGGCCAATACCCTCACGGCCCACTGGGCGGCCTGGCGAGTACCCTGATCCTGGCGGCGCTGGCGTTGCTGCTGGCGTTCCCGTTCGGCCTGCTGCTGGCCTTGGCGCGGGTGTCGCCGTGGAAGGGTTTGTACTGGGTCGCCACGGTGTGGGTCTACGTGCTGCGTGGCATCCCGTTGCTGATGGTGATCTTCTGGACCTACTTCCTGGTGCCGTTGCTGATCGGCCATAACATCACCGGTTTCATGACCATGCTCTGCACCCTGGTGATCTACCAGAGCGCCTACCTGTGCGAAATCATTCGCGGCGGCATCCAGGCGCTGCCGGCCGGCCAGTATGAAGCGTCCCGCGCCCTGGGCTTGGGCTATGTGCGCACCACGGCCTGGGTGATCCTGCCCCAGGCGTTGTACAACGCGCTGCCGAGCCTGATCAGCCAGTTCATCTCGATCATCAAGGAAACCTCCCTGGGCTACGTGATCAACGTGCAGGAAGTGACCTTTGCCGCCAACCAGGTCAACAACCAGTTGCTGACCAAGCCGTTCCAGGTGTTTTTCATCCTGGCGATCATCTACTACCTGCTGTGTTTTGGCCTGACCCGCCTGGCCGGTTGGGTGGAGCAACGCATTGCCCGCAAGCGCCTGGGCGATGGCGGGCAAACCGTGGCGGGCGGTCCGTTGCTGACCACCGATAATTGAAGAGGGCTGCGCTCATGCATCCAATGATCATGTTTTCGAAAATCAATAAATGGTACGGCGAGTACCAGGCGCTCACCGACATCACCGCCGAGGTGCAACCCGGTGAAGTGGTGGTGCTGTGCGGCCCCTCGGGTTCTGGCAAGTCGACGCTGATCCGCACGGTCAACCGCCTGGAAGATATCCAGGCCGGCCAGATCCTGTTCGACGGCCAGGACGTGCACGGCACCGACGCGCAGATCAATCGCCTGCGCAGCCGCGTGGGGTTTGTGTTCCAGAGCTTCAACCTGTTCCCGCACCTGTCGGTGCTGGAAAACATCACCCTCGCGCCGAACAAGCTACGCAACCTCAAGGGCGCCGCGGCCAAACAGAAGGCCATGGAATTGCTCGACCGCGTTGGCCTGGCCCACAAGGCCGGCGCTTACCCAGCGCAGTTGTCCGGCGGCCAACAGCAGCGCGTGGCCATCGCCCGGGCATTGGCGATGGAACCGCCGGTGATGCTGTTCGACGAGCCCACCAGCGCCCTCGACCCGGAAATGGTCGGTGAAGTACTGAGCGTCATGAAGGGCCTGGCCAAGGACGGCATGACCATGATGTGCGTGACCCACGAGATGAACTTCGCCCGCGAAGTGGCCGACACCATCTGGTTTATGGACGCCGGGCAGATTCTGGAAAAGAGCAGCCCCGACGCCTTCTTCACCCAGCCTTCGCACCCGCGAGCGCAACGTTTTATCGCCGACCTGCGGGCCCATTGAGCTGCGGCGGCTTTGCTCCCTCTGCCATTTTTGCTGGTCCAACTTTCTGGAGATTTCCCATGGGTATGAAGCATCTGTTTACCGCACTGGCATTGGGGCCACTGGCGATCGCCGTCGCCCAGGCCGACCAGTTGAGCGACATTATGGCCAAGCAGTCCCTGAGCTGCGGCGTCTACGCCGACGTGCCGCCATTCTCCGCGCCGGACCCGAAAACCCGCGAGCTGGTGGGCATGGACGTGGACCTGTGCAAGGCCCTGGCCAAGACCATGGGCGTGGCCCTGGAGCTCAAGCCGCTGTCGGTTGAAGCGCGGATTCCCGAAGTGAAAATGGGCCGCGTCGACGTGATCTTCGCCAACCTGGCCTACACCAAGACCCGCGCCGAACAGATCCAGTTCAGCGACCCGTACTACATCGCCAAGGAAACCCTGGTGGTGCGCGCGGCGAATGCCGACCAGCCGAAAAGCTTCTTCAAGGACAAACGCATCAGCTCCACCAAGGGTTCCACCTCCGAGCAGTCGATCCGCCTTGCCGGTGCCACCCCGGTGACCTTCCAGGACACCGGCTCGGCCTACATGGCGTTGCAACAGAACAAGGTGGTGGGCCTGGTGACCAACACCATGACCGCGCTGAAACTGGTCAATCAGGCCAAGGCCAGCGGTGTCGAACTGGCCCTGGCCAAGGAGCCGATGGCCCTGGAACCAATCGGCGCCGGCATGCGCCGCGATGAGCCGGCGTTTCTGGCCAAGGTCAACGAGTCGTTGATGTCCATGGAAAAGGCAGGGGAGATCGATGCGATCTGGGACCGCTGGATCGGCCCGAACACCGAATACAAGATGGTCCGCGAGGACAAGGTGCAGAGCTTGAGCGCATTGAAGTTCGAGCCGTTGCCGTAAGCGCTGGCGGTTGTAAAAAAGCCCGCCGTGCGTGATGCACGGCGGGCTGTTTTTTTACTGCGCTCTGTACTGGGGGCGCAGGGCCTCATCAATCATCCAGTGCGGTTGGCCGGGCCTGATGCACGTACCGCCCACCCAGCGTTCGTGGCTGGCATGGTCGAGCCAATACGCCTGTCCGTTGAGCACGCTATGGGCCAAGGGGGTCAGCGACAGCGTGCGACGCGGCCAATCCAGATGCGCTTCGGTTTCCGTCAGCAACGGCTGCTCGCCATCGATCAACGGCCGCAACAGCGCATGAAACATCATGTCCCCCAGGAACGGCAGCGGGTCGCGCCTGGCCATCAACTCGGCGAACACGCGGCCAAACGGCAGCGGCCCGGCTTCGGCGAGGTAGGTCAGGGCCAGGCGTTCGGTCAGCGACAGGCCGTCCTGGGTGCCCGGTAGTTCCTGCAACTGACGCAACAGCGCCGGGGCCAGCAAGGGCAGGGCGGGGTGTGTGCCATGGGCAAGCTCCGCCAACGGCGTCGGTGAGCTGTTGCAATAGGCCGACCAGGCCTGTTTGGCCAGTTGCACGGCATCGTCACCGATCAGGCGCCGCTGTGGCCATAGCCACGCCAATACATCGGGCGCCAGCTGGCCGATACCGATAAAGCGCTCGACACCGGGAATACGATCCACCTCGATCAGCTCCAGCCTGGGCGGTGCCTGCTCCAGGCCGGCCAGGGCACGGATCAGGAACAACTGGTCATAGGCGTCCGCCTCGCACCACAGCACGCTGTGCTCGGCGCTGGCCAAAGTGTGGAGCTGAGCGTATTCATCGTCGACGCGGCGCGTGACGTCCGATACGGGCATGCCAAAGGCCTGGCTGATGAAGGCGCTGCGCATAGCGCGGAACTCTGCGGCGGGTACGTCGCGCACCGGGCCCATGCACAGCGGGTCGCTGAGCATCTGGAACCGGCCCTTGAACCCCGCCACCTGGAGGCTGTGGGCAATGTCATTGCCGCAGCGCCAGTGGGTGGTGCGCGCTTCGTCGCTGGCGGCAAAGTCGGGATGGCGGGCGGCGAAGTCAATGGCGTCGACGTGGGCCTTGAGCTTGGGCCAACTGCTGAAACCCAGTTGCCTGGCGATCTGCCACTGAGCCTGGGACAGGGTGGTATTGGGGTCCTGGGCTTTGAGCTGCGGTAACAGTTCCTTGGCGCGCTTGCGCTGTTGCTCAAGGTTGAGACGGCCATCGGTGTTGGAGGATACGGGGCGTTGCGACATACGATCTCCTTGCACAAACCTTTTCCGCTTTAAGGTTGGGAGTCGTAGAAATGAGGTAGAGCTTCACTGTCTTGGGCGCAGCCCTTTCCGCGGAAGGTGGCGTAGAGAGCGCCAGGCGGGAAATATAGGCACTGCGGCGCTTGATTGCAAATCGGGCTTGGGATCAAACCCGTACTCTTTTTTGGGTTGCACGGGGTCAAGTGTGGGAGGGTGCTTGCCCCCGATGGCGATGGGTATCTACACAACTTTTCAGAGCCTGACAAATCTCCCTGTGGCGAGCGGGCTTGTCCCGCGCTGGGCTGCGAAGCAGCCCCAAAACCAGCCTCTACAGAGTGTCTGATACACCGCGTTCTTCTTTACTGGGGCTGCTACGCAGCCCCAGTAAAGAAG
>NZ_JBFMHW010000045.1:0-21270 GCF_040754745.1 Pseudomonas sp. SB113 | reverse complement strand
GGTAAACCGGCAGGGATGCCGGTTTAGCCGCCCCGCGCCATGGATGGCGCGTGGCGGCGGCCCCCCAAATCACTGTCGGATTACGGGCACACCGAGCCTGGGCGAGGTGCCGAGTGGTGGGGCGAGGACCTTTTGCTTACTTTTGGGTCCTTCCAAAAGTGAGTCGCTGTAAGAGCGAAACCATAAGCGGCCGTTACCGCAGCAACGGATATGTACTCATTCCAACCCCAGCAAATGGTCGGCCCAGAGGCCGCCATCGGGGGCAAGCCCCCTCCCACATTTAGCTCTCGGGGCATCAGTTAGATAGTCGTCGGCTCCCGGGCCGTCACGGTAGCAAGCCCCTCGCCACAGGTTCAGTGTCACGCCAAAGTTGTGTAGATACCCATGCCCCGATGAGGGAGTGTCAGTTGATGGATTTGGTACTGACCCACTGCAATCGGGAGCAAGTCAAACCGTCGCACCGCCCCTCCCACATTTTGACCGCGGTGTGCCTGTCAAATATCAAACAGTTGGAGCCCATCCCATGGCCTTTACCCTTGAATTGGAAGAGTGGGTCGGCAGTGCCTGGCACCGCTTTATCACCCGACGCGCCAGTGTCGATTTTCCGCACGCGCGGGTCGATCTGGTCGACCGCCAGCGCAGCCTGGCCGTGTTGTTTCGCGCCTTGGGCGGTGCCAGCGGGATCGCCCTCGAAGCCGCCAGCGAACGCGACCTGCTGCTGCGCCGCAACCTGTTGATGCGCATCGCCGGCACCTGCAAACATGCACCCCTGGCCTCCTGCGATGGCAACCGTCTGCGCCTGCCGTCGAGCCTGGCGGTGTACCCCACCGTCGCGTTGAACCTGGAGTTGTACCGTTGGTTGGCGCTGCTGGCCGCCCATGCAGGCCCCATGACCCATTGGGGCCGCGACAACCAACGCTGGACCTGGCTGCTGTTGCAACGCTTTCCGGCGCTGCTGCCCAGTTACCAGCGCCTGGTGGACGCGCACCTGACGCTACGCCCCGACCCGGCCAGCCTCAAACCCGGTGAAGCGGCCCTGGAAAAAGCCCTGCGCAAGGCTCTGCGCGAGCCCGGCAGCGTGCGCCATTTACCCCGCAGCGAACGCGCCGCCTGGCCGTTGCCCTTATGGCTTTACCCGCCGTTGCACCTGGACACGCCCCAGGCCCTCGACCTTGAAGATGATGCCGATGACCTCGCCACCCCGCCCGGCGAGCAGCAGGGCGCGCCCAAACGCGCCAGCCGTGTGGATGACCACAGCCGCGAGGGCGGCCTGCTGGTGGTGCGCCTGGAAAACCTGTTCAGTTGGACCGAGCACGTCGACCTCGATCGCTGGGCCGACGACAGTGAGGACCCGGACGCCGCCCGCGTCGCCGAAGACCTCGACCAACTGAGCCTGTCGCGCCAGCGCGTGCGCAAGAGCGGTGGTCTCAAACTGCACCTCGACCTGCCGCCCGCCGATGTGGATGACATCCCCCTGGGCGAGGGCATCAAGCTGCCCGAGTGGGACTATCGTCAACAATGCCTGCAACCCGGTTTCGTCAATCTGCAACTGATGCAGCCACGTGCCGATGCACCGCAACCGTTACCGGCCCGATTACTCGGCCCAGCCCAGCGCCTGCGCCGTCAATTCCAGCAACTGCGCACCGACCGCCAATGGCTGCGCCAGCAACCCCAAGGCGCGGAACTGGACCTGCAGGCCTGGGTGGATTTCCAAGTGCAACGCCAACATGGCACCTGCACCGAACGCGGCTTGTACCAGGAGCAACGTCACACCCGACGCGACCTGGCGTGCCTGCTGTTGGCGGACCTGTCGATGTCTACCGACGCGCATTTGAACGACGAGCAAAAGGTCATCGACGTGATCCGCGACAGCCTGTTGCTGTTCGGCGAAAGCCTGGCCGGGCTGGGAGATGCGTTTGCGCTGTATGGTTTCTCGTCGCTGCGTCGTCATCAGGTGCGCCTGCAACAGCTCAAGACGTTCGAGCAAGCCTATGACGACCGCACGCGCGGTTGCATCCAGGCGCTCAAACCGGGCTATTACACGCGCATGGGCGCCGCGATTCGCCAGGCCACCCAGTTGCTGGGCGCGTGCAAACAGCGGCGCAAGTTGTTGTTGCTGCTGACTGATGGCAAACCCAATGACCTGGATCTGTATGAGGGCCGCTACGGGGTCGAAGACACCCGCCAGGCAGTGGTCGAGGCGCGGCGCCAGGGCCTGATTCCGTTCTGCATCACCATCGACAAACAGGCTGGGGACTATTTGCCCTACATGTTCGGTGCCCATGGCTACACCCTGATCCGCCAACCGGAGCAGTTGCCGCTGCGGTTGCCCCAGCTGTACCGGCAACTGACCGAGGGTCAGTAGAAGTCGCGCGGCAACCAGAAGAACATGGCGATGCAAAACAGTGTCAGGCTCAGGCAGAACCACTGGAAACGCCGCAAGCGAAGGGCCTGTACGCCGGCGTCCGAGGCGGGCAGGGCCATGCCGCAATCCGTGCACTGCTCATGCTTGTCGGCATTGCGCTGCTGGCAGTAGAGGCAGGTTTTCACTCGAATTGCTCCAGGCGCAGCCGATCCAGAATGGCAATCTGACGTCCGTCCTGGGTGATGATCTTTTCATCGATCAGGCGCCGGATAATCCGCGAAAAGGTCTCCGGCTGGATCGACAGGTGCCCGGCAATCAACTGCTTGGCCATGGGCAGTTCGAAGCGACTGTCGGTGCAGTGCAAGTGCATCAGTTGGGTCAGCAGGTAGCGCACCACGCGGTGGGTGGCGTTTTTCAGCGACAGGGTTTCGATCTCGTTGACCCGCTGGTGCAGGCGCACGCACAACTTGCCGAGCAGGGCGAAGGTCAGGCGGCTGTTGCTGTGCAGCAGGCGCATGTAGGTGGCGTTGGACAAACGGTACAACTGGGTGGGGCACACCGCTTCGGCGCAGGCCACGTAGTTGGGGGTGTCCATCAGCATCATGGCTTCGGCGAAGGTCTGGCGCTCGCCGATCACTTCGAAGACCTTCTCCTGGCCGTCGGGGGTCAAGCGGTAGATCTTCACCGCACCGGCAATCACGAAGTAAAACGCATCGGCTGGTTCGCCCTGGCGGAACAACGGCTCGCCCTTGTCTATGCTCAGCAGTTGGCTGTTGCTCATCAGCTCGTTGAGTTCTTCCTCGTTCAGCGGTTCGAACAGGTGATGGCTGCGCAGGATCTGGTGGTGCACGCGATGCAGCACCATGCCCGGCTCCTTGAACAGCAGCGGGGCGTTCACACCAGCACCAGCGACAGCCCGCTGGCGGCGGCCAGCATGGAGCCGAGAATCACAAACCAGGCGAGGGGGACATAGGCGTTTTTCATCATGGCTCCGGGGTGCGGTGTGGATATAGGCGCGAGGGTAATCCCTTGGCTCCGAGAGCGACTTGATCTACGACAAGGGCAACGCACGCCCATCGGCGCAAGATTGCCGCAGTCCTGAAGGGAGACCTGTTATGCAAGTGCTCGATCGGCGCAAGGCAATGTCGATTACCCCGTTGTTTCGCCTGGCCTTCCGGCCATTCTTCCTCGGCGCCTGTGTGTTGGCGACGCTGGCAATCCCCTTGTGGCTGTTGGCCCTGGGCGGGCACCTCGGCACCTGGCAACCCGCCGGCGGCTGGCTGGCCTGGCATCGGCATGAGCTGCTGTTCGGCTTTGGCCTGGCGATCATCGCCGGGTTCCTGCTCACGGCGGTGCAGACCTGGACCGGTCGCCCAGGCATCAGCGGCAACGCCCTGGCGCTGCTTGCCGGCCTGTGGCTGGCCGCGCGCCTGGGGTGGCTGTTCAACCTGCACTGGCCGCTGCTGGCGGTGCTGGAACTGACCTTCCCCCTGGCCGTGGCCAGCGTGATGGGTTGGACCCTGTGGCAGGTACGCCAGAAGCGCAACTACCCGATTGTGCTGGTGTTGGCGCTGTTGACCGTGGCCGATGCGCTGTCGCTGTATGGCTTGCTGCGCAATGACCCAGGCCTGCAACGCCAGGCGGTGCTGACCGGCCTGTGGCTGGTGGCGGCGATGATGGGCTTGATCGGCGGGCGGGTGATTCCGTTTTTCACCCAGCGCGGGTTGGGCCGGGTCGAGGCGGTCAAGCCCTGGCCATGGCTGGACCGTATGTTGCTCGGCGGCTCGGTGCTGATCGCCGTGCTGTATGCCGCCGGGCCTGCGCTGGCCGCCCACCCAGGGATCGGCCTGCTGTTCGCCGCCCTTGGGCTCGGGCACTTATTGCGCCTGGTACGCTGGCATGATCGCGGCCTGTGGCGGGTGCCGTTGCTCTGGTCGTTGCACCTGGCGTATGCGTGGCTGGCCGTGGCCTGCCTGGGCATGGCGCTGTGGCACTTCGGCGCGCCGCTCAATCCCAGCCTGGCCGTGCATGCATTGACCATCGGCGCCATGGCCGGCCTGATCCTGGCGATGATCGCCCGCGTCAGCCTGGGCCACACCGGCCGCCCGTTGCAGCCGCCAGCGGGGATGACCCTGGCATTTGGGCTGCTGAACCTGGCCTGTGTGTGCCGGGTGGTGCTGGTACTGCTGTTGCCGATGGCCGCATTGTGGCTGGCGGGTGTGTGCTGGACCGTCGGGCTCGGCCTGTACCTGTGGCGGTATGGCCCGATGCTGTGGCAGGCACGGGTCGATGGGCATCCAGGCTAGGAGAACGTCATGCTCTATTCCACCTTGTTGATCGTGCATCTGCTGGCGGCGATTGCCTTTATCGGCACGCTGTTTTTCGAAGTGGTGATCTGGCACAGCGCCCGTGAGGAGCTGGCCTGGTCGGCGCAGTTCACGTCCGACCACGCCATTGCACGGCGTTCGCGCCAGGTACTGCACGGCGTGGTGGTGTTGCTCTACGGCGCGGGCATCGGCCTGGCCTGGCACTATCGCGGGCTATTGGTGGTGCCCTGGGCCAGCCATTTCGCCGCGCTGCTGAGCCTGAAAATCCTGCTGGCCCTGAGCATCATCGGCCACTATCTGTGGCTGGCGTACCTGCTGGGCCATCAGCGCCTGAGCCCAAGGCGTGCGACGTGGATTCGTCGCAGCATCCTGGGGCATATGGTAGTGATCGTGATCGTCGCCAAGCTGATGTTGCGTTGATCAGGCGGCGGGGTTCAGCGCCTGGATGAACAACACGTCGTTCTCCAGGCGGATGTGCTCGCGCAGGTCGTCATGAAACGCCGTGAGCTGCTCGTACAGGCTGCGCCAGGTGCCGCAGGCGCCGGACGGCGGGGTGATGCGGTCGGTCAGGCTTAACACCTGCTCCAGCGCCTCGCCGTGCTGGCCGTGCTCATGGCGCATCACCTGGATCGGCATGCTTGCCTGTGGGCCCATGCCCATCTTCAACATCGGGAACAGCACCTGTTCCTCCTTGAGCATGTGGTTCTCCAGTTCCTGCTGGATGTCGAGCAGCAGGTCTGCGAGGCCGTTGGGGCATTGCCGGTGGTGGCCATGGACTTGCTCGACCCGGTTGGCCAGGCGAATCAGCTCCGGCAGTTGCTCGCGATGCCGGGCGTGGTAGCGCGCCAGCAGGTGGTCGATCAATTGATCCTGGGGTTGGGTGTTCCAGTCGCTCAGGCTCATCGGGTTTCCTCATCGGGGATAACGGTATGAACGAGTGGTTGCAGGCACCATGCCAATCCGAAAGCTGTTGATAAATAAGGTTTTATTGTGAGGTGAGGTGATCATGACCACCCTATGCCAGGGTAATGCGAACCCCATCAGGGTCGAGGCGACCCTGGCGGCCGACGAGATCCTTGGGCAAAGCCAGGTGCTGCGCCAGTTGCTCACTGAGTTGACGGTGCTGGCGCAGACCGAGTTGCCGGTGCTGTTGCAGGGCGAGACCGGCGTCGGCAAAGAGCTGTTCGCCCGCCGCCTGCATCGCCAGTCGCGGCGTTGCCACCGGCCGCTGGTGCAGGTCAACTGCGCGGCGCTGCCGGAGGCGTTGGCCGAGAGCGAGTTGTTCGGGCATGTCAAAGGCGCTTTTTCCGGCGCCAGCCATGACCGCGCCGGGCGTTTTGATGCGGCCCATGGCGGCACACTGTTTCTCGACGAAGTGGGGGAATTGCCCCTGAGCATTCAGGCCAAGTTGCTGCGCACCCTGCAAAATGGCGAGATCCAGCGCCTGGGCGCCGACCGGCCGTTGCAGGTGGATGTGCGCATCATCGCCGCCACCAACCGCCACTTGCCGGACTGCGTGCGCGATGGCTTGTTTCGCGCGGACCTGTATCACCGCCTTTCGGTCTACCCGGTGACGATCCCGGCCCTGCGCGAGCGTGGCGATGACATCCTGTTGTTGGCCGAGCACTTTGTTGAACTCAACCGTGTACGCCTGGGGTTGCGTGGCCTGTGTCTATCCGCGGCTGCGCGCCAGGCGCTGCTGGGTTATGCCTGGCCGGGCAATGTGCGCGAGTTGGAACATGTGATCAGCCGGGCGGCGTTGAAGCTGTTGTGTCGGGTTGGTAGCAGTGCGTTCATGAGCCTTGAACCGCAGTGGTTGGGGCTGGGCGATGCCGTGCCTGTGCTTGAACCGCCGGTGTTGAGCGGTGAGGTGTTCCAGCCGTTGGCGGTTGCGGTGGATGAGTGTCAGCGTCATAAGATTCGTCAGGCGCTGGAGCATTGCGGCGGCAATTGGGCGAGTGCGGCGCGTTTGCTGGGGGTGGATTCGAGCAATTTGCATAAGCTGGCGCGGCGGTTGGGGCTTAAGTAGAGAGCCAGATCCAGATCCAGATCCAGATCCAGATCCAGAGCAGGCTGATATCTACTTGGTGTATGGAGATCAAATGTGGGAGGGGGCTTGCTCCCGATGGCGGCCTCCGGGCCGACCATTTTTTTGGATTGGACCGGGGGCATATCCGTTGCTGCGGTAACGGCTACTTAGGGTTCCGCTCTTACAGCGGCTCACTTTTGGAAAGGCCCAAAAGTAAGCAAAAGGCCTTCGCCCCAACACTCGGCACCTCGCCTAGGCTCGGTGTGCCCGAACGAAGGCTTGAATCCGTGGGCCGCCGTCATGGGCCATCCTTGGCCCAGGACGGCTAACCCGGCGTCCTGCCGGGTTACCCACGGATTCAAGCCTGCGTTCGGCCAGCGTGTTTGACGGGGCGCCTAGGATCAAGATCAAAAGCCAGAGCCAGAGCCAGAGCCAGAGCAACAGCAACAGCAACAGCAACAGCAACAGCAACAACGCGATCAGTTATGTAGAGCCCAAACGTCAAGCACTCACATGCGGCGTCATGCCACGGGCGAATGTTGATCGTGGTCAAGGGATAACGGCGCGGTAGTTCCCACACTGTGGCGAACTTTCTGGAGGACCGTGCCATGCCCTTGTCTCTTGCGCAATTGCGCCGCAACTACACCCTTTATGGCCTGCGTGATGACTTGGTGCAGGACGATCCCTTGGTGCTGTTCGGCCAGTGGTTGGATCAGGCGCGCAAAACCGAGGTGCCTCCGGCGGAGGCCAATAGCATGGCGCTGGCCACCGTGGACAGCCAGGGCCATGCCCATTGCCGCATCTTGCTGCTCAAGGGTTTCAGCGCTGAGGGTTTTTTCTTTTTCGGCCATTACCAGAGTGCCAAGGGTGAGGAGTTGGCGAGCAATCCCCATGCGGCCATGACGTTTTTCTGGCCGGGGCTGGAGCGTCAGGTGCGTATCGAAGGGCCGGTGGTGCGTGCGGATGCGCAGTTGTCGGACGATTATTTCGATGCGCGTCCGGCCGCCAGCCAGTTGGGTGCGTGGGCCTCGCCGCAAAGTCAGCCCCTGAGCCATCGCAGCGAGTTGGAAAGCCGCTTGCGTGATGTCACCGAGCGTTTCGCCGGGCAGCAACCGCCACGCCCCGAGCATTGGGGCGGTTATCGCCTGCAACCGCAGCGCATCGAGTTCTGGCAGGGCCGGCCCGACCGTCTGCATGACCGCCTCGACTACCGCCTGCACGCGGGCACGTGGCAGCGCACGCGCCTGGCCCCCTGAACGAGATACCTCCTTGGAGGAATAGGCCCTGCGCCCGTTGCGGCGCAGGCTGACGGCAACTTTCTTCACGCCTGGAGCCTTGATCATGGCCCATTTGAAACAACGCAATTTCGTGCCGCTGAACATCGCCGTGCTGACCATCAGCGACACCCGTACCCTGGACACCGACACCTCCGGCCAGACCCTGGTGGACCGCCTCGAAAGTGCTGGGCATGTGCTCATCGACCGTGGCCTGGTGATCGACGACATCTACCAGATCCGTGCGCAGGTTTCGCTGTGGATCGCCGACCCCGAGGTGCAAGTGGTGCTGATGACCGGCGGCACCGGTTTCACTGCCCGCGACAACACGCCCCAGGCGGTGTTGCCGTTGCTGGACAAGCATGTCGAAGGCTTCGGTGAGCTGTTCCGCCAGGTGTCCCTGGCCGAGATCGGCACTTCAACCTTGCAGTCCCGAGCGCTGGCGGGCATCAGCAACGGCGTGCTGGTGTGCTGCATGCCGGGCTCGCCGGGCGCGTGCCGTACCGGCTGGGATCAGATTCTGGCGGGGCAATTGGATAGTCGCACCGGCCCATGCAACTTCGTGCCGCACCTCAAGCCCCAGCCCGAGCAAATCCTGCAAGCCTGCGAGTCGCGCTCATGAGTGTCTCGGTGTGTGACAGCGGCCATCTGATGCCGGTGGACGAAGCCATCGCCACGCTGCTGGCCCAGGCGCCGCCACCGCCCTCCATCCAGGTGATCGGGCTGGAGCAGGCGCTGGGGCGGGTGATCGCCGAAGAACTGTTCTCACCCCTGGATTTGCCCGGCTTCGACAACAGCGCCATGGACGGCTACGCCCTGCGCGCCCAGGACGTGCCGGCTGAAGGCGGCTACCTGATGCTCGCCGGGCGCGTTGCGGCGGGGCAGCACAGCACGACGAACGTGCAGGCCGGGCAGGCCGTGCGCATCTTTACCGGCGCGCCGGTCCCGCCCGGCGCCGACACGGTGGTGCCTCAAGAGCGTTGCCGCCCGTACGGCCAGCGCATCTGGTGCCCGCCGGTACGCCTCGGCGAGCATGTGCGCAAGCAGGGTGAGGAGCTGCAGCGCGGGCAAACCCTGATCGCCGTCGGCAAACGCCTGCGCGCCCAGGACATCGGCTTGCTGGCCTCGGCCGGCATCCCCCGATTGAAAGTCTATCGCCCGCTGCGGGTGTGCCTGCTCAGCAGCGGCAACGAGCTGCGCGATCCGGGCGAAGCGCTGGTGCCGGGGCAGATCTACAACAGCAACCGCTATGCCCTGGCCGCGTTGTTGCGTGGCTGGGGCGTGGACGTGCATGACTACGGCGTGATGGCCGACGAACTGGCCGCCAGCCGTGATGCGCTGGCCCTGGCCTCGTCCGAATGCGACCTGTTGCTGACCTCCGCGGGTGTGTCGGTGGGGGAGGAGGACCATCTCAAGCAGGCCATCGAAGAACTCGGCCACGTGGACTTCTGGCGCCTGGCGATCCAGCCCGGCAAGCCCCTGGCGTTTGGCGAAGTCGCGGGCAAACCGTGGCTGGGCCTGCCCGGTAACCCGTCGGCGGCGCTGATCACCGCGCTGGTGGTGGTGCGTCCGTTCCTGTTGCGCGCCCAAGGTGTGGAGCGCGTGCTGCCGGTGCCGATCCAGGTGCCGGCCGCGTTTGAATGGCTCAAGCCCAATAAGCGCCGCCAGTACCTGCGTGCACGCCTGAGCCCCGGTGAGGACGGGCAACTGCGCGCCGTGCTGCACCCCCAGCAAAGCTCGGCGATGCTGACCGCTGCGTGCTGGGCCGATGGCCTGGTGATCGTCGAGCGTGAGCATCAGGTGCTCAAGGATGAACCGGTGCCGTTTGTGTCTTTTGCCGAATTTTTGTGAGGAGCCCCCATGCAACTGGTCTGCCCCGCAGGCAACCTGCCTGCGCTCAAAGCCGCCGTGCGCCAAGGCGCCGATGCGGTGTATGTCGGTTTTCGCGATGACACCAATGCCCGGCATTTCGCCGGGTTGAACATGGACGACAAACAGTTCGACGGTGCCGTCGCCTTTATTCGCCAGCACCAGCGCAAGCTGTACGTGGCGGTCAATACCTACCCGCAACCGAAGATCTGGGCACGCTGGCAACGCGCCGTCGACCGCGCGGCGGACCACGGCGTGGACGCCCTGATCGCCGCCGACCCCGGCGTGCTCGACTATGCCAGCCGCCAGCATCCACACATGGCGTTGCACCTGTCGGTACAGGGCTCGGCCACCCACGCAGCGGCGCTGAAGTTCTATGCCGAACGCTACGGCATTCGCCGCGCGGTATTGCCCCGTGTGTTGTCCCTGGCCCAGGTCAAACAGGTGGCTGCGAGCAGCCCGGTGCCCATCGAAGTGTTCGGTTTTGGCAGCCTGTGCATCATGGCCGAGGGGCGTTGCCACCTGTCTTCCTACATCACCGGCGAGTCGCCCAACCTCTGCGGCGTGTGCTCGCCGGCCAAGGCGGTGCGCTGGAGCGAGGATGCCGAGGGCTTGAGCGCGCGCCTGAGCGAAGTGCTGATCGACCGCTACACCGCCGACGAACCCGCTGGCTACCCGACCCTGTGCAAGGGCCGTTTCCTGGTCGGCGGCAAGCGCTTCCATGCCCTCGAAGAACCCACCAGCCTCGACACCCTCGACCTGGTACCGGAGCTCAGCGCCATCGGTGTCGAAGCGGTGAAGATCGAAGGCCGCCAACGCAGCCCGGCGTATGTGGAGCAAGTCACCCGCGTCTGGCGCGCCGCGCTCGACGCCCACCGCAACGCACCGGCCAGCTTTGTGGTCAAGGATCAATGGCGCCAGGTGCTGGCCGGGTTATCCGAAGGCAGCCAGACCACACTCGGCGCCTACCATCGTGCATGGCAGTGAGGAGACACAGATGAAACTCAGCCTGGGACCGGTGCTGTTTTATTGGGACAAGGAACACCTGGGGCGCTTCTACTCGGACATGGCCGGCTTGCCCCTGGACGTGATTTACCTGGGCGAAACCGTGTGCGCCAAACGCCGCGCGTTTTCCCTGGACCATTGGTTGGGTTTGGGCCGGGAGCTGCAAACCTACAGCTCGGCGCAGATCGTGTTGTCGAGCCTGACCTTGATCGAAGCCGCCTCCGAACTCTCGAGCCTGCGCCGCCTGTGCGACAACGGCGAACTGTTGGTGGAGGCCAATGACATGGGCGCGGTGCAGATGCTGATCGAGCGCAAATTGCCCTTTGTCGGTGGCCCGGCGCTCAACCTCTACAACGGTCACGCCCTGGTGCAACTGCTCGACGCGGGCATGCAGCGCTGGGTGCCACCGGTGGAATGCTCCCAGGGCCTGATCGCCGACGTGCTGGAACAGGTGCGCGACTTGGGCCGGCCGTTGCCCGAGGTGGAGGTCTTCGCCTACGGCCATTTGCCCCTGGCCTACTCGGCGCGTTGCTTCACCGCTCGAGCGGAAAATCGCCCCAAGGACGACTGCCAGTTCTGCTGCATCAACTACCCCGATGGCATGGCGCTGACCAGCCAGGAAGGGCAGGCATTGTTCACCTTGAACGGCATCCAGACCATGTCGGCCGACGTTACCAACCTGCTGGCCGATTACGCCGGCCTGGTGTCCAGTGGCGCCGATCTGTTGCGCCTGAGCCCACGGGCTGAAGGCATGGTCGAGGTGGTGCGCGCTTTCGATCAGGTGCGCCAGGGCGCCACGCCGCCGCTGTATGTCGATGGCTGTAACGGCTACTGGCACGGCCAGGCGGGCATGTTGCGGGTTGAGGAGGTGGGGCTGTGTTGAGTCGTAAACAATGGCTGCTCAAGGGCGCCGATCAGTTCTTCCCATTGATCCGTCGCGTGCCGTTTGGCGTGCAGCGCCTGGTCCTGCAGCAAGCCCTCAACCGCTGCCTGGCCGAACCCCTGCGCGACGGCGGGTTTGACCTGCTGCGCGGGCGTTGGATGTGCTTGCGTATTCCTGACCTGGGGTTGTGCTGGTACCTGACCTTGGCGCGGGACGGGTTGCGCATTGCGCAAAAGGCCGAGGCCCAGGTGAGCATCAGTGGCAACTGGCGGGAGTTTCTGTTGCTCGCCAGCCGGCAGGAAGATCCGGATACGTTGTTCTTTCGGCGGCGGTTGGTGATCGAGGGGGATACGGAGTTGGGGTTGGGGTTGAAGAATTTGATCGACAGTCTGGATCCGGATGTGTTGCCGCCTTGGTTGTGGCGGAACTTGGAGCGGGCGGGGCGGGGGGTTGCTGTTTGATTGGGGGTATATCCGTTATTTAGGTAACGGCCGCTATTGGTTCCGCCCCCACAGTTTGATCGCACCCATCAGGTAGACCTCGGCCTGGTTTTGCGCTGGCTTTTGCGGCCGTGGAGCCGACCGGCGTTGGGTCTGGTGTACTCGGTTAACAATGTGGGAGGGGGCTTGCTCCCGATGAGGGCGTGTCAGTGGCTGAATGTGTGGCTGACTGACTGCTATCGGGAGCAAGCCCCCTCCCACAGTTTGATCTCCATGCAGCAGGGAGGTATCACAGGCTTTTGCTCTGCTTTTTGATCAGCCCGTGGCACCGCCAACCCCCGCGCCCAAACGCCACACCCTGCCTAACTTGATCTCAATCAAGGGCCACCCCCCACCCTCCCACCTACCATCGCCCCCATCTCCAGCGCCATGACGAAGGGTACCCATGACCCGCTCTACACGCTTCACCCTCCAATGCCTGGTCATGTCGGCACTGCTCACTCTCTTCGTCAGCGCCCACGCCAAACCCTACGGCGCGATCGAACAGCAACGCATCAACCAAACCTTTCCCCAGCACGACGCCGTCTCCGCCCCCGAAGGCAAGTTCAACGTCCGCACGATCACCCAGGCCAACACCCCCATCGGCTACGTGTTCCAAAGCCTCGACGTGGTGGCGATCCCGGCCTACTCAGGCAAGCCCATCAACACCCAGGTGATCCTCGACACGGCCGGCATCATCCGTGACGCCTACGTACTGGAACACCATGAACCGATCCTGTTGATCGGCATCCCCGAGGTCAAACTCCACGACTTCACCAGCCATTATGCGGGCGTCGACGTGCGCCAACGCGTGGTGGTCGGGCGTTCCAGTGACCCCAAGGCCGTCACGGTGGATGCGATTGCCGGTGCCACGGTCACCGCGATGGTGGTCAACGAGGTGGTCATGCGTGCGGCCCATGAGGTGGCGGTCTCGCTCAAGCTGATCGACGGCAAGGCCGCCACCGCGCAGAAAGTTGCGCTGATCCGTACCGACGAATTCGCCCCCGCCACCTGGGAGCAGTTGACCGGTAACGGTGCGATTCGCCGCCTGCACTTGACCCGTGGCCAGGTGGACGCCGCCTTCAAGGACACCGCCGCCGAAGCCGGTGAGGCGGCCAATGAGACCTTTATCGACCTGTATGTGGCCGACATCAACCCACCGGGTATCGGCCGCAACCTGCTCGGTGATGCGCACTACGCCAACCTGATGCACACACTCAAACCCGGCGAGCAGGCCATCGCCGTGCTTGGCCGTGGGGTGTTTTCGTTCAAGGGCTCGGGTTATGTGCGCGGTGGGATTTTCGATCGGGTGCAGTTGCGCCAGTTCGGCAATGTGATCAGCTTTCGCGACCTCGATCACCAGCGCATCGACGATGCCTACGCGCAGGACATGCCGGATTTCACCGAGATGTCGGTGTTTATCGTGCGCCCACAGGCAGCATTCGACCCCGGTTCCCCCTGGACCCTGGAGTTGTTGGTGCGACGCCAGACCGGCCCGGTCAGCGGCACCTTCAGCAGTTTTGAATTGCCCTACCAATTGCCGGAGCAGTACCTCGAACGGCCACCGCCCACTGCTGCGGAACAAGCCGCGCTGGATGAGGCCAACCGCCCGCTGTGGTTGACCATCTGGTACCAGAAGCAGGTCCAGGTGCTGGTGCTCGGCGTGGCGCTGCTAGTGCTCACCGCGATCCTGTTTTTGCAGGACAGCCTGGCCCGTCGTCCGCGTCTGTTGCACTGGCTGCGGCGTGGCTACCTGGTGTTCACCGTGGGGTTTATCGGTTGGTATGCCCTGGGGCAGTTATCGGTGGTCAATGTGCTGACCTTTGTGCATGCGCTGGTGCAGGATTTTCGCTGGGAGTTGTTCCTCACCGACCCGCTGATCTTCATGCTCTGGGTGTTTACCGCCGCGAGTATTTTGCTCTGGGGCAGGGGCGTGTTCTGCGGCTGGCTGTGCCCGTTCGGGGCCTTGCAGGAATTGCTCAACGAGGCGGCGCGGCGCCTGAAGGTCCGTCAGTTCGAATTGCCCTTTGCGCTGCATGAGCGGCTGTGGGCGATCAAGTACCTGATCCTGTTGCTGCTGTTCGGCTTGTCGCTGGAGTCCATGGCCACCGCTGAACGCTTCGCCGAAGTGGAACCGTTCAAGACCGCCATCACCCTCAGGTTCGAGCGCCAGTGGTGGTTCGTGCTCTACGCCGTGGCGCTGCTGGTGATCAACCTGTTCACGCGCAAAGTCTACTGCCGCTACCTGTGTCCCCTCGGCGCCGCCCTGGCGATCCCGAGCAAATTCCGCCTGTTCGACTGGCTCAAGCGCCGCCAGGAATGCGGCAACCCCTGCCAGCTGTGCGCCAAGGAATGCGAGATCCAGGCGATTCACCCGGACGGCCATATCAACGCCAATGAATGCCACTACTGCCTCGACTGCCAGATGACCTGGCACAACGAAAACAAGTGCCCGCCGCTGATCAACAAGCGCAAGAAGCGCAACAAAGCGCCGCCCGGACAGATCCCCGTGGTGCAGATAAATCCCAACCCTTGAAGGAGCAACCCCATGAACGATACAGACGACAAACATGAAGGCCTGACCCGGCGCAGTTTTCTCGGTACGGGGGCGGTTACCGGCGCGGTACTCGCCGGGGCTTCGGCCATCGGCGGTGCGGTGTTTACCCGTGAATCCTTTGCCGCCGCGGCCAAGGACGCCAAGTCGAAAATCCATGTGGACCCCGGCCAGCTCGACGACTACTACGGCTTCTGGAGCGGCGGCCACCAGGGTGAGGTGCGGGTGCTGGGCATCCCGTCGATGCGTGAGCTGATGCGTATCCCGGTGTTCAACGTCGACTCGGCCACCGGTTGGGGCCTGACCAACGAGAGCAAGCGCATCCTGGGCGAGGGCGCCAAGTACGCCAATGGCGACTGTCACCACCCGCACTTGTCCACCACCGATGGCCGTTACGACGGCAAATACCTGTTTATCAACGACAAGGCCAACACCCGGGTGGCGCGCATCCGCCTGGACATCATGAAGTGCGACAAGATCCTCACCGTGCCCAACGCCCAGGCGATTCACGGCCTGCGCCTGCAAAAAGTGCCCTACACCAAGTACGTGTTCTGCAACGCCGAGTTCATCATTCCGCACCCCAATGACGGCAAGAATTTCGACCTGCAGGACCGCAATGCCTTCACCATGTTCAACGCCATCGACGCCGAAAAAATGGAAATGGCCTTCCAGGTGATTGTCGACGGCAACCTCGACAACGCCGACATGGACTACACCGGCAAATACGCGGCGGCCACCTGCTACAACTCGGAAAAGGCCACCGACCTGGCCGGCATGATGCGCAACGAGCGCGACTGGGTGGTGGTGTTCAACATCCCGCGCATCGAAGCGGCGATCAAGGCCGGCAAGTTCATCAGTGTCGACGGCGCCAAGGTGCCGGTGGTGGACGGACGCAAATCCCTGGACGGCAAGGACAGCGAATTCACCCGCTACATCCCGGTGCCGAAGAACCCCCACGGCTGTAACACCTCGCCGGACGGCAAGTATTTTATCGCCAACGGCAAGCTGTCGCCGACCTGCACCATCATTGCCATCGACAAGCTCGATGACCTGTTCAGCGGCAAGATCGCCGACCCGCGCGGCGTGGTGGTGGGTGAGCCGGAGCTGGGCCTGGGTCCGTTGCACACTACCTACGACGGGCGCGGGTTTGCCTATACCACGCTGTTCATCGACAGCCAGGTGGTGAAGTGGAACATCGCCGAGGCCATCCGCGCCTATGGCGGCGAGAAGGTCAACTACATCAAGCAGAAGCTCGATGTGCAGTACCAGCCCGGCCACAACCACGCTTCGCTCACCGAAACCCGCGACGCCGACGGCCAGTGGCTGATGGTGCTGAGCAAGTTTTCCAAGGACCGTTTCCTGCCTACCGGCCCGCTGCACCCGGAAAACGATCAGTTGATCGACATCTCCGGCGACGAGATGAAACTGGTGCACGACGGCCCGGCCTTTGCCGAACCTCACGACTGTGTGATGGCGCGCCGCGACCAGATCAAGACCAAGAAAATCTGGGAGCGCGACGATCCGTTCTTTGCCGAAACCGTGGCCATTGCTGCCAAGGACGGGATCAAGCTGGAAACCGACAACAAGGTGATTCGCGACGGCAACAAGGTGCGCGTGTACATGACCTCAATGGCCCCGGCCTACGGCCTGGGGGAATTCACCGTCAAGCAGGGCAATGAAGTCACCGTCACCATCACCAATATCGACATGATCGAAGACGTGACCCATGGCTTTGTCATGGTCAACCACGGCGTGAGCATGGAGATCAGCCCGCAGCAGACCTCGTCGATCACCTTCATCGCGGATAAACCGGGGTTGCATTGGTACTACTGCAGCTGGTTCTGCCATGCGCTGCATATGGAGATGGTGGGGCGGATGAAGGTCGAACGGGCCTGACGAAAGGACCCCGCAGGACAAAGGTGGGAGGGGGCTTGCTCCCGATGGCGGTGAATCAGCCAAGGATGCATCAACTGATACACCCTCATCGGGAGCAAGCCCCCTCCCACATTTAGCCGCATTCAGTTTAAGGACATCACTGTGGCTCGATCATTCATCATCTTGATAGGGCTCGCACTGCTCTCGTTTGGTGTGGGCGCCACTGTGCGCCCACTCACCGACTTGCCCCTGCAAACCGACGGCCCCAACCGCTGGCGCCTGCCCGCCGGCGAATACCGGGGCGCGTTCCGCATCGATCAACCGCTGCAGTTGACCTGCGCGCCCGGTGCCGTCTTCCAAGCCGAAGGCCAGGGCAATGGCCTGCTGATCAGCGCCCCGGACGTCAGCGTCCAGGGCTGTACATTCCTCGATTGGGGCCGCGACCTCACCGCCATGAACGCCGGCATCTTCATCCAGCCCCAGGCTCGGCGCACTCAGTTAGTGGGCAACCGCCTGCAAGGGCCGGGCTTCGGTATCTGGGTCGATGGCACGGCGGACGTCAGCCTGATCGACAACCGTATCCAGGGCGATCCGTCCATCCGCTCCCAGGACCGTGGCAACGGCATCCATCTGTATGCGGTACACGGTGCCCGCGTCATCGACAACCAGGTGCGCGACACCCGCGACGGCATCTACATCGACACCTCCAACGGCAACCTGCTGCAAGGCAACACCCTGGAAGACCTGCGCTACGGCATCCACTACATGTTTTCCAACGACAACCAGGTGCTGGGCAATACCACTCGCCGTACGCGCACCGGCTACGCCCTGATGCAGAGCCGCCAGTTGACGGTGATCGGCAACCGCTCCGAGCAGGACCAGAACTACGGCATCCTGATGAACTACATCACCTATTCCACCTTGCAGGACAACCTCGTCACCGATGTGCGCGACGGTGCCACCGGCGACACCATGATTGCTGGCGGCGAAGGCAAGGCGCTGTTTATCTACAACTCGCTGTTCAACCGCATCGAAGGCAACCGTTTTGCGCGCAGTGCGGTGGGCATTCACCTCACCGCCGGCTCCGAAGACAATCGCATCGCCGGCAACGCCTTTGTCGACAACCAACGCCAGGTCAAGTACGTCGCCAGCCGCTTGCAGGAGTGGTCGGCCGACGGCCGGGGCAACTACTGGAGCGATTACCTTGGCTGGGACCGCAATGGCGATGGCCTCGGCGATGTGGCCTACGAGCCCAACGACAACGTCGACCGCCTGCTGTGGCTCTACCCCCAGGTGCGCCTGCTGATGAACAGCCCCGGCATCGAGTTGCTGCGCTGGGTGCAGCGCGCATTCCCGGTGATGAAGTCGCCGGGTGTGATGGACAGTCATCCGCTGATGCAAGCCCCCATTCCCAAGGAACCTGCATGATGAACGTGGTCGAGATCGAAGGGGTCAGCCAGCGTTATGGGCAGGCCACAGTGTTGCATGACTTGAACCTGAGCCTGGCGCCCGGCGAAGTGCTGGGGCTGTTCGGGCACAACGGCGCGGGCAAGACCACCAGCATGAAACTGGTGCTGGGCTTGCTGGAGGCCAGCGCCGGGCAGGTGCGGGTGTTTGGCCGTTCACCGAGGGACAGCCACGTGCGGCAACGCCTGGGGTATTTGCCGGAAAACGTCACGTTCTACCCGCAACTGAGCGGTGTCGAAACCCTGCGCCACTTTGCCCGGCTCAAAGGTGCGCCGCTGCACCAGGTGGAGCGCCTGCTCGAAGACGTCGGCCTGAGCGTGGCGGCGGGTCGCCGGGTCAAGACCTACTCCAAAGGCATGCGCCAGCGCCTCGGCCTGGCCCAGGCGTTGCTCGGTGAGCCGCAACTGTTGCTGCTGGATGAACCCACGGTGGGCCTCGACCCGATTGCCACCCAGGACTTGTATAGCCTGCTCGACCGCCTGCGTGCGGGAGGCACCAGCATCATTCTGTGTTCCCACGTGTTGCCCGGCGTCGAGGCGCATATCCACCGCGCGGCGATCCTCACCCAGGGGCGCTTGCTCGCCCTCGGCAGCCTGGCGCAACTGCGCGCCGAGACCGGGCTGCCGACGCTGATCCGCAGTCGCGGCTTGCAGCATGTCGAGCGCCTGCAACAACGCTGGAGCGCCGCCGGCCACGTCACCCGTCGTTGGGGCGACGACGGGCTGCAAGTGGCCGCCTGCAGCGCCAACAAGGTCGAGCTGTTGCGTCAGCTGCTCGCCGAGGACAACCCCAGCGAAGTGGAGATGCTGCCGCCGTCCCTGGAGGACATCTACCGCCATTACGTGAACACGGGCGTGGTCACGGCCAAGGAGGCGCTGTTATGACACCGATCTGGAACATGGCCCGCAAGGAGTTCTGCGACGGCCTGCGCAACCGTTGGCTGTTGGCGATCAGCCTGTTGTTCGCGGTGTTGGCCATCGGCATTGCCTGGCTGGGCGCCGCCGCTGCGGGGCAACTGGGCTTTACCTCGATACCGGCGACCATCGCCAGCCTGGCGAGCCTGGCGACTTTCCTGATGCCGTTGATTGCGTTGCTGCTGGCCTATGACGCGATTGTCGGCGAAGACGAAAGCGGCACCTTGCTGCTGTTGCTTACCTACCCCCTGGGGCGCGGGCAGATCCTGTTGGGCAAGTTTGTCGGCCATGGGCTGATCCTGGCGCTGGCCACGGTGCTCGGCTTTGGCTGCGCGATGCTCGCCATTGCGCTGCTGGTGGATGACGTCGAGCTCGGCGTACTGCTCTGGGCCTTTGGGCGTTTCATGCTGACCTCGACGTTATTGGGCTGGGTGTTTCTCGGCTTGGCCTATGCCCTGAGCAGCCGCTGCGCGGAAAAGTCTACGGCTGCCGGCCTGGCCCTGGGCGTGTGGTTTTTCTTTGTGCTGGTGTTCGACCTGGCGTTGCTGGCGCTGCTGGTGGTCGGCAAGGGTCAGTTCAGCCCGCAGGGGTTGCCCTGGCTGTTGCTGCTCAACCCCACCGACGTGTATCGGCTGATCAACCTGTCCGGCTTCGGCACGGGCACGCAGTCCATCGGGGTCATGGCCCTGGGCACGGACCTCGACGTACCGCCGCAGGCCCTGTGGGCGTGCCTGTTGGCCTGGGTGGCCGGGCCGTTGGCGCTGGCCTATGGGATGTTTCGGCGTCGCGCCGCTTGACGATTTTTTTGACTGCTGGAGTAAGCGATATGGGTTTTAAGACACGGGTACTGGCGGCGTTGCTGGTCGGTTTGCTGCTGACAGCCTGCGACAAGGAGCAGGCGTCGAGTTTCAGTGACGCGCCGGTGGCATTTCATCCCAACGATGAGTGCCACGTGTGCGGCATGGTCATCAATGAGTTCCCCGGACCCAAGGGCCAAGTGGTGGAGCAGGGCGGGGTGAAGAAGTTCTGCTCCACCGCCGAGATGCTCGGCTGGTGGCTGCAACCGGAAAACCACCATGACACCGCCAAGCTGTATGTGCATGACATGGGTCGCAGCCAGTGGGACACGCCGGACGACAGGCACTTGATCGATGCCCGTACCGCGTTCTATGTGCTCGGCACCGGGCTCAAGGGCGCGATGGGCGTGGTACTGGCCTCGTTTGCCGATGAGGCCAAGGCGCAGAAAGTCGCGACGGACACCGGGGGCAGGGTGTTGCGCTTTACCGAGATAGACCTGGCGCTGTTGCAACAGCCAGCGGGGCATAGCGGGCACTGAATCAGCCGGCCTGGTAGCCCATCAACTGTTCTTCACACAAGATCCGGATGGTGCGCCGCTGCACCTCGATCAACCCGCCTTCCACCAGCCGGTGCAGGATCCTTGAAAAGGTCTCCGGCTGGATCCCCAGCTTCGACGCCACCAGGCGCTTGGGCACTTGCAGCACCACCTCGCCACTCAGCGCATCGCGTTCCTGGAACAGGAAGTTGATCACCCGGCGGCTGGCGTTGGCCAGGGTCAGGGTGTCGATGTCCTTGAGGCGTTGGTGTAGGTGGATGCTCATGCTGGCGAGGATTGCCAGGCAAATTTTCGGCTGGTCCTCCAGGGCCCGGCGGTAGTGCTGGCCTTCGATGCTGACTAGCACACTGTCCTTGAGCGCAGTGGCGCTCACTGGGTAGGCCTTGGCCTGGGTGAACAGCAGGGCTTCGGCAAAGGTCTGGCCGGGCTGGATGACTTCCACCAGGTGTTCCTGGCCTTCGCCCGTGACCCGATGCAACTTGATCTGGCCGCTGACCAGCAGGAAGAAACGGTCAGCCGCGTCGCCCTGATGCATCAAAGGCGCATGGCCGGGCAAGCGCTTGAGGTTGGCCAGGGTGCAGACATCCTGGAAGGTTTTTTCCGGGAGCTGGCTGAACAGGTGATGGCGACGCAGGGTGAGGACGATGTGGGGATGGGTGAGCATGTTTGGGCCTCCGCAATGGGGTAGCGTAGGGGGCTTGGTGCGGGGTTGATATGCCTCTGTGGGGGTACCTCTTGCGGGGCTTGTGTAAAAAATGTGGGAGGCGGCTTGCCCCCGATGTCCATAAGTATCTACACAACTTCAGTAGGATAACGCGTAGCAGCTGTCGAGCCTTGGCGAGGCTGCGTTTGCGGCGCGTCTGACACACCGCCGA
>NZ_JBFMHW010000044.1:0-23325 GCF_040754745.1 Pseudomonas sp. SB113 | reverse complement strand
CCCGATAGCAGTGTGTCAGTCAACATCCACTTAACTGATACAGCGTAATCGGGGCAAGTCGAATCGTCGCACCGCCCCTCCCACATCAGGTGCTTAGCGAACGCTGCTTTCGAAGCGGTTCACACCTGTCAGCTCCAACACCAGCTCATCGCCCACATTCAACGGGCCCACGCCAGCGGGGGTGCCGGTGAGGATCACATCGCCGGCCTGCAGCGAGAAGCAGCCGGCCATGTATTGGATCATCGGCACGATCGGGTTGAGCATGATCGCGCTGTTGCCGTCTTGGCGCACTTCGCCGTTGATGGTCAGGCGAATGCCAATGTCGGTCACGTCCGCGAAGGTGCTGCCGACCACGAATGGCGCAAGCACCGCTGCGCCGTCGAAGGACTTGGCGATTTCCCACGGCAGGCCCTTGGCTTTCAGCTCGGCTTGCTTGTCGCGCAGGGTCAAGTCCAGGGCCGGGGCGAAGCCGGAGATGGCGTCCAGCACTTCTTCACGGCTGGGCTTGTTCGACAGCGGTTTGCCGATCAATACCGCGATTTCCGCCTCGTAGTGCACCGAGCCGCGCTCGGTCGGAATGCTGAAACCGCCTTCCAGCGGTACTACGCAACTGCCTGGCTTGATGAACAGCAACGGCTCGGTTGGCACCGGGTTGTCCAGTTCCTTGGCATGTTCGGCGTAGTTACGCCCAATACACACCACCTTACCCACTGGAAAGTGGATGTTGGTGCCGTCGACATACTTGTGCTGGTAGCTCATGAAACGACTCCTTCGGGGGCGGTTAAACAGCGAAGATCTTGCCAGGGTTCATGATCCCGTTCGGGTCGAACACCGCCTTCACTGCTTTCATGTATTCGATCTCAACCGGCGAGCGGCTGTAGGTCAGGTAGTCACGCTTGGTCATGCCCACGCCGTGTTCGGCGGAGATCGAGCCGTTGTACTTCTGAACGGTTTCGAACACCCACTTGTTCACGGTGGCGCACTTGGCGAAGAACTCATCCTTGCTCAGGTTTTCCGGCTTGAGGATGTTCAGGTGCAGGTTGCCGTCGCCGATATGGCCGAACCAGACAATTTCGAAGTCCGGGTAGTGTTCGCCGACGATCGCGTCAATTTCCTTCAAGAACGCTGGTACTTTGGAGACAGTGACCGAAATATCGTTTTTGTACGGCGTCCAGTGGGAAATGGTCTCGGAGATGTACTCACGCAGTTTCCACAGGTTGTGCAACTGGGTTTCGCTCTGGCTCATCACGCCGTCCAGCACCCAGCCCTGCTCGACGCAGTGTTCGAAGGTTTCCAGGGCGTGGTTGGCGACTTCTTCGGTGGTGGCTTCGAATTCCAGCAGCGCGTAGAACGGGCACTCGGTTTCGAACGGTGCCGGCACATCGCCACGACCGAGGACTTTGGCCAAGGCCTTGTCGGAGAAGAATTCGAAGGCGGTCAGGTCCAGCTTGCTCTGGAAGGCGTGCAGCACCGGCATGATCGAGTCGAAATCGGTGGTGCCGAGCACCATCGCCGTGAGGTTTTTTGGCGCACGGTCTAGGCGCATGGTGGCTTCGACCACAAAGCCCAGGGTGCCTTCGGCGCCGATAAACAGTTGGCGCATGTCATAGCCGGTGGCGTTCTTGATCAGGTCGCGGTTCAGTTCCAGCACATCACCCTTGCCGGTGACGACTTTCATGCCGGCCACCCAATTGCGAGTCATGCCGTAGCGAATGACCTTGATCCCGCCGGCATTGGTGCCGATATTGCCGCCAATCTGGCTGGAACCGGACGACGCGAAGTCCACCGGGTAGTACAGGCCTTTTTCTTCGGCGACGTTCTGCAATTGCTTGGTGACCACGCCCGGCTGGCACACGGCGGTACGGTCGGTAAGGTTCACGTCGAGGATCTGGTTCATATAGTCGAACGAGACGACCACTTCGCCATTGGCCGCCACGGCAGCAGCCGACAACCCGGTACGACCACCGGATGGCACCAGCGCCACCTTGTGCTCATTGGCCCAACGGACAATGGCCTGCACCTGCTCGGTGGTCTTGGGGAACACGATGGCGGTCGGCGCGGGCGCGAAGTGCTTGGTCCAATCCTTGCCGTAAGCCTCCAGGGAGTCGGCGTCGGTCAGCACTTTGCCGGGCTCAACCAGGGTCTTTAGCTCATCAATCAGGGCAGGATGGGTCATCGACAGAACTCTCGAACAATTCATGGTCATCCTGAGAACGCTTCACGTCGCAGGAATAGGTGTTTAGCGGGGCGCATATGCTAGCATACCGCCCCCGCAGGACAGAGCCCAAGGGCGTTTCTGCGGTTACGGCTTTCCTGCCGTCCGGGTCAGCTTAACGATCCGATTCCCTGCCATTTTTCTCCGGGATACAGGTTTACGCAGATGAGCAAGACTTCTCTCGATAAGAGCAAGATCAAGTTCCTTCTTCTGGAAGGCGTCCACCCATCGGCCGTCGACGTATTGAAGGCCGCCGGGTACTCCAGCATTGAGTACATCACCAGTTCTCTGCCGGAAGCCCAGCTCAAGGAAAAGATCGCCGACGCGCACTTTATCGGCATTCGCTCCCGCACCCAGCTGACCGAAGAGGTCTTCGATCACGCCAAGAAACTCGTGGCGGTCGGCTGTTTCTGCATCGGCACCAACCAGGTCGACCTCAACGCAGCGCGCGAGCGCGGCATTGCAGTGTTCAACGCCCCGTACTCCAATACCCGTTCCGTAGCGGAGCTGGTGCTGGCCGAGGCCATCCTGCTGCTGCGCGGTATCCCTGAGAAGAACGCTTCCTGCCACCGTGGCGGCTGGATCAAGAGCGCGGCCAACTCCTTCGAAATCCGTGGCAAGAAACTGGGTATCGTCGGTTACGGTTCGATCGGCACGCAACTGTCGGTACTGGCCGAAGGCCTGGGCATGCAGGTGTTCTTCTACGACACCCTGACCAAGCTGCCATTGGGCAACGCCACCCAGGTGTCGAGCCTGACCGAACTGCTGGGCATGTCCGACATCGTCACCCTGCACGTTCCGGAAACCGCTGAGACCCAGTGGATGATCGGCGAGAAGGAAATCCGCGCCATCAAGAAAGGCGGCATCCTGATCAACGCTGCACGCGGCACCGTAGTCGAGCTGGACGCCCTGGCCGACGCGATCAAGGACAAGCACCTGATCGGCGCCGCAATCGACGTGTTCCCGGTGGAGCCACGCTCCAACGACGACATCTTCGAAAGCCCGCTGCGTGGCCTGGACAACGTGATCCTGACCCCGCACATCGGCGGCTCCACCGCTGAAGCCCAGGCCAACATCGGCCTGGAAGTGTCGGAGAAGCTGGTCAAGTACAGCGACAACGGTACGTCGGTCTCGTCCGTCAACTTCCCGGAAGTGGCCCTGCCGGCTCACCCTGGCAAGCACCGTCTGCTGCACATCCACCAGAACATCCCTGGCGTGATGATGGAGATCAACAAGGTCTTCGCGGAAAACGGCATCAACATCTCCGGTCAGTTCCTGCAGACCAACGAGAAGGTCGGCTACGTGGTGATCGACGTCGACGCCGAGTACTCGGACCTGGCGCAAGAGAAGCTGCAGCACATCAACGGGACCATCCGAAGCCGCGTGCTGTTCTAAAACGGCGGGAATGGTCAGCTACAAGCGGCAAGCTAAAAGCGTCTACTTGCAGCTTGTAGCTTGCCGCTAAAAAACGGGTGCCCCACCAGGGGCACCCGTTTTTTTATTTCACATTAACCGTGATGACTTTCGAAGCTACCGTCGGCTCGAACTGCATGTGCAGCTTGTCGCCGGCCACCAGTTGCAGGGTGTGTTTGCCTGGGGTGAGGGTCAGCTCGGTCTCGGTCTGGGCCTTGCCGTAGTGAATCACGGTGTCGGTGGCCGGGATCGGTACGCTGGCGTCTGGCAGCGCTTTCTGGTCGATCAGCAGGTGGTGGTGGCCGGTGCCTGCGGTTTGGTCAGTGGCCGGGGCCAGCTTCAGGCCTTCCATGCCGAATTTGACGGTGAAGGTTTTATCCACGGTGGCACCGTCTTTCGGCGAGACGATAAATACCTTGGCGCCTTCAGGTGGCGCGCTACGCGGGATGCCGTCGGCGGCGGTGGCCAACATCGAAGCACCCAGCAGCAGGGAGGCCAGGGTTGCACGTGACAAAAGGGCTTTCATTCGCTTCTCCAGTTTTTCTGTGAAATCTGTAGGGGGATGACAACTTCGCGATAAATTGCTGTCCAAGGCACTCAACACCATAGCAAAGCGATGCTGAACGGCGCCTCGCACATTCGAAACCTCTAGGAGTGACCATGCGCTTTTCGCCTGGCCTGTTACTTTTGCTTCCCCTTCTGAGCCCCTTGGCTCATGCCGAACTGATCGACGATGTAAACGATCGCGGCGAACTGCGCATCGCCCTTGAAGCCAACACCCCGCCGTACAACTTCAAGGAAGGCGACAAACTCACCGGCTTTGAAGTCGAGCTGGGTGAACTGCTGGCAAAAGAAATGGACGTGCGCCCCTCATTTATCACCACCGATGACGCCGATATGCTGCCAGGAGTCTCAACCGGCAAATACGATGTGGCCATCAACCATATCGCTATGACTGCCGAGCTGAAGGATCAGTTCGATTTCAGCGAGGCTTATCACGACAAGCCTGAACTGGCGATCCCGTTCCAGAAGGGCAACCCGGCCTTCAAGACGAGTTTGGACGGGGCGTTGAAGCGGGTGAAGGACGATGGCCGATTAAAGGCGCTGTCGCACAAGTGGTTCGAGGACGAAGCCCCTACAGGCGCGCCAACGCCTGTGCCGCCTCAGGCAACTCCAGCTCACTGAACACCTGCACGCCATGGCGCTTGAGCAGCGCCGCCGTGACGCCCTCGCCACTGACCTTTACACCGGTGAAGGTGCCGTCATAGGTCAGCAGGTTGCCGCAGGACGGGCTATTGGCCTTGAGGATGGCGATACGGAGGTTATGACGCAGCACCAACGCCAAGGCCTGGCGGGCGCCGTCGAGGAAGGCGGCGCTGAAATCTTCGCCCTCGGCAGTCAACACTTGGGCGCGGCCTTCCCACACATCGATGCCCTGTCCACCTGGAATCTCGGCCGCGGGCCTGGGCGTCGGCAGACCGCCCGACACTTCCGGGCAGATGGCAATCACGCGACCTTCAGCCTGCCATGCCGCCAATTGGTCGAACGGCCCGCTGGCCCCGCCGTCGTAGCGCACCTTGTGGCCGAGCAGGCAGCGGCTGATCAGAATCTTTTGCATGGTTAAAACGGTTCGTTACCGCGCCGGCGAAACCAGCCGGTGAGGGACAGGCGTTCGCGCGTAGCAGGCATGACCTCGTGGGGCACCTCGCCCGACAGGAACACCACCAGGCTTCCGCCGGTGGGCACCACATCGTGTTCGACGCCGTCCTTGAGGTACATGCGCAACTGGCCACCGTGCTCGGGCAGCCAGGCGTCGTTCAAGTAGATCACCGCCGAGACCATGCGCCGGTCATCGTCACGAAAACGGTCGAGGTGCTTGAGGTAAAACGCGCCGGGCGGATACATCGCGAAGTGGCTTTCGAAATCCTCGAGACCCAGGAACAGGCCACGGTTCATGGCCAGGCGCAGGCTGTCCATCAGCGCCATATAGCTGCCGCAGACCGCCGCGTCGCCCTCCTCCAGCCACTGGATACGGTCACCACGAATGCCCTCGCGAATCTCCTGGGCGGGCCCACGCCCCACGGCCGCTGGCGCCAGTTCACCCTCGGCCGCACGTTTACGGCACTCAGCCGCCAGTTCCAGGGTCAGAGCCTGGGGCAGGAAGCCGTTCTGCTGCGACCAGCCTTTTTCGGCCAGGTCATCAACGATGCGTTGCAGCAGGGGGTGATCAAGGGGTATTTGCATGGCGCGCATAGTATCCATACGCCTGTGAATCCGACAGCGCCGTCGAGCGCCTCAACACACTTTAGTCAGGCGACTGATAGGACTTCTCGACAAATCCTACGCCCGACACGGACAATAGTGGCCGACTGACAGGAGTCCATATGCGTCGTTTGTTTTTTTCCTTGCTGATGTTCTGCGTTTTGCCCGCTTGGGCAGACGGCCATGACCAGTTGTACAAGGTCGCCGGCTGGGCCGAACAACGTGCGCATTTCAATGACGCCCTCAGTGCTGCCCAGCAACGCTACCGCAATAGCCTGCCGCCGGCGGTGTACCAGGCGCTGGTGGACAACAGCAATAAACGCTTTGCCGCCCAGGCCATGGACCAGCGCGCCGAAGCCCAGCTACGCAAGCACCTGGCGGACCCCGCGCCGGCCCTGGCGTTTTTCCAATCGCCGCTGGGCCGCAAGGTGGTCGCTGCCGAGTTGCTGGCCACACGCCGCGACCAGTTGGCAAAAAACGCCCAAGGCCTGCCGCACATCGAGGCCGACGCCACTCGCAGCCTGATCATCGGGCACCTCGCCCAGGCCCTGCCCGCCCGAGAAGCCGGTGCGGAGGTCAGCCTGGCGATTGCCGGCGTGGCCGCCGACAGCTTGAGCCAGATGATCCCCGGCCTGTTGGGTGGGGGTCAGGCCCAAGGCATGTTGAATGGGCAGCGCGAACGATTGATGCAGCAGATTGGGAATGACCTGAATAACACCTTGCTGTACGTCTATCGAGATTTGTCCGACCCGGAGCTGGAAGAATTCGCCACGTTTGCGGAGTCGCCGGAGGGTAAGGCGTATTACCAGGCGGCGCTGGCAGCGATTCGCGCCGGGCTGGCGGTGGGCCAGAGCACTTCAAGCCTGACGCAGTAGAAAATGTGGGAGGGGGCAAGTCGAATCGTCGCACCGCCCCTCCCCTCCCACATTTGGATTGTGTTACTTCAAATGGTCTGTCAAATACCGGAAGTACTCTTCACGAATCTCCGGAATCTCATTCGCCAGGTGGTGCCGGCCACGCGGCAGCATCAACACTTCGGGCTGGTCGAACTTGCCCCGCAGCACCTGCAAGTTGTGCTGCCAATCCACCGTCATGTCTTCCTCACCCTGCACAATCACCGGCCGCCGTGGGCTGCGCGGGGCGGCTTCGATGCGTTTGATCCAGCGCGCCAGCGCGCCCACCCAGGCGGTTGGCAGTTGGCGCGGCTGAAGCGGGTCGGCCTCCAGGAACGGCTTGAACTGCGGGTCGTTGGTGTTCTCGCTGAAACGCCGGGCGATGCCGTTGACGAACGGGCGCAGCAGGTAATAGCTGACCTGCGACCACCCCCACGCACGCGGCCGCACCAGCGGTGAGAGCAGGAAGGTCTTGCCCTGGGCCGGGCTGTCGGCCCCCTGGTTGAGCAGGTGGTCCACCACCACCGCGCCGCCGGTGCTTTGCCCGAACAAGTGCCAGGGCTGTGGCAATTGCAGCGCTTGGGCCTGGACGAACAGCGCCTGCACCACATCCTGGTACACGGCAAAATCATCGATGCTGGCGCGCGCGCCGCTGGACAAGCCATGGCCCGGCAAATCGCAGGCGATCACCACAAAGCCTTGGTCCAGCGCCCAGTCCACCACGTGGCGATACAGGCCCATATGGTCGTAGAAGCCGTGGAACATAAACATCGTCGCCACCGGCACGGGCGGCCACCACACCTGGGCGACCACCTCAAACCCATCCACCTCGAAACGCCCCAGCCGACTCACAACCGGCACTTTGCGTGCACTCAGGTCCAGCCCATAGAAACGCTGGTAGACCCGCGCTTCGGCTGAAAGCGGTTGCGCATCCACCAGGGGCCGCAGGCTTTCGCGAAGGTGATCAGGGTCAAAGGTCACAGGCATAAAGGGTTCCAGACTTGCGGCGAAGATGAATATCGAGCTGCGATATTCATCTGTCAGGACAAGCATGGCAAGCTACGCGACCTGCGAGGATAGATCCGAATGCGACAGCCTTACCGTAACGCCCTGTTCACCAGCCTGATCCTGATCATGTGCGCTGGCGTGCTGTGGGCGGCGTATGACTGGTTCCAGGGCCGCTACCTGCGCGCCTTCAGCGAACACACGGCGGTATTTTCCGGCGACTCCCTGCGCCTGCCCGCCGAACTCAGCGGCCCCGGACCGATCCGCCTGGTGCATTTCTGGGATCCGGCTTGCCCGTGCAATGTCGGCAACCAGCAACACCTGGGCGAGTTGATCGAGCAGTACGCGCCCCAGGGCGTCGAGTTCTATGCCCTGCAAAAAGCCGGCAGCCACGGCCAGTTGCCCGACAACCTGCGCAAGATGAAAACCCTCACTGTCCTGCCCGGTGCCGACCAGGTGCCGGCCAGCCCGGCCGTGGGCATCTGGGACCGAACCGGCAAGCTCGCGTATTTCGGGCCGTACAGCGAAGGGCTGACGTGTAATTCCAATAACAGTTTTATCGAGCCGATCCTGAAAGCCCTTGAAGCCGGCCGAGACGTGAACGCCACTCACACCCTGGCGGTGGGCTGCTATTGTTCGTGGTCGAAAGATTAGTCGCCCGCCACCCCACTCTTGGTAAGGAATGTTCATGAAGCGCGTCTTGCAGGTTCTCGCGGTTCTGCTGGTGCTGATTGGCCTCGGTGCGGGCTGGTATGTCTACAGCAAGCAACCGACCCGCCAGGGCACGGTTGAACTGGCCAACCTGCAAGGCTCCGTCACCGTGCGCTACGACGACCGTGGCGTGCCGCATATTCGCGCCGAGAACGAGACCGACCTGTATCGCGCCCTGGGCTACGTGCATGCCCAGGACCGCCTGTTCCAGATGGAGATCATGCGGCGCCTGGCCCGTGGCGAGTTGGCCGAGGTGCTCGGGCCGAAGCTGCTGGAGACCGACAAGCTGTTCCGCAGCCTGCGCATTCGCGACCGCGCCGCCACCTATGTGGCGCAGCAGGACCATGAATCGGCGCACTGGAAGGCCCTGCAAGCCTATCTGGACGGGATCAACCAATATCAGGACAGCCACGCCCGCCCGATGGAGTTCGACGTGCTGGGCATCCCCAGGCGCGCGTTTACCGCCGAGGACACCATCAGCGTCGCCGGGTACATGGCCTACAGCTTTGCCGCTGCGTTTCGTACCGAGCCCTTGCTGACTTACGTGCGCGACCAACTGGGCAGCGACTACCTGAAAGTCTTCGACCTCGACTGGCAACCCAAGGGCGCCCTCAACCTGGCCGACAATGACTGGAAAACCCTCGGCGCCCTCGGCGCCCTGAGCGAACAGGCGTTGGCCGACAACGGCTTGCCGCAATTCGAGGGCAGCAACGCCTGGGCCATCAGCGGCAGTCGCACCAAGAGCGGCAAACCGCTGCTGGCGGGTGACCCGCACATCCGTTTCTCGGTGCCATCGGTGTGGTACGAAGCGCAACTGTCGGCACCCGGGTTTGAGCTGTATGGCTACCACAACGCGCTGGTACCCATGGCGTTCCTGGGGCACAACCTGGATTTCGGCTGGAGCCTGACCATGTTCCAGAACGACGACCTCGACCTGATCGCCGAGAAGGTCAACCCGGACAACACCAACCAGGTCTGGTACCACGGCCAGTGGGTCGAGATGAGCAGCAGCGAGCAACAGATCGCCGTGAAAGGCCAGGCACCGGTCAGCCTCACCCTGCGCCAGTCGCCCCACGGCCCGATCGTCAATGACGTGCTTGGCGAGAACGGCGGCAAGACACCGATTGCCATGTGGTGGGCGTTCCTCGACACCCAGAACCCGATCCTCGAAGGCTTCTACCAGCTCAACCGCGCCGACACCCTGGCCAAGGCCCGCGCGGCGGCGGCCAAGGTGTCTGCACCGGGGCTGAATATCGTGTGGGCCAATGCCAAGGGCGATATCGGCTGGTGGGCGGCGGCGCAGTTGCCGATGCGCCCGGCCGGCACCCACGCGGGCTTTATCCTCGACGGCAGCACCGCCCAGGCCGACAAGCTGGGCTTCTACCCCTTCAGCGCCAACCCTCAGGAAGAAAACCCGGCGCGTGGCTATGTGGTGTCGGCGAATGCCCAGCCGGTGTCGCCTACCGGCATGGAAATCCCCGGCTATTACAACCTCGCTGACCGTGGCCAGCAGCTGAACGCGCAGTTGAGCGACAAGAGCGTGAAGTGGGATGTGAACAACAGCCAGGCCCTGCAACTGGGTACCACCACCGCGTTCGGCCCGCGCCTGCTTGCACCGCTGTTGCCGGTGCTGAGCGAGGTGGTCACGGACCCGGCGCAGTTGAAGCTGGTGGAACAGCTTGCCAGCTGGAAAGGTGACTATCCGCTGGATTCCACCAGCGCCACGCTGTTCAACCAGTTCCTGTTCAACCTTGCCGACGCGGCTTTCCACCCAAAACTGGGCGACGCCATGTTCAAGACCCTGCTCACGACCCGCGTGATCGACGCCGCCCTGCCCCGCCTGGCTGCCGACCCGGCCTCGCCCTGGTGGGACGGCAAGCGCACCGACACCGTCAAGCGGGCCTGGGACAACAGCCTCGCGCACCTCAAGGCCACCTTCGGCGATGACCCAACGCAATGGCAATGGGGCAAGGCCCACACCCTGACCCACGGTCACCCGCTGGGCTCGCAAAAGCCCTTGGACCTGATCGTCAACGTCGGCCCGTTCCCGGCACCCGGCACCCACGAAGTGCCGAACAACCAGTCGGCCGTCATCGGTCCCGCGCCGTGGCCGGTGACCTACGGCCCGTCCACACGCCGCCTGATCGACTTCGCCGACGTGGCCCACGCCCTCACCATCAACCCGGTGGGGCAAAGCGGCGTGCCGTTCGACAAGCACTATGGCGACCAGGCCGAGACCTATATCGAAGGGGGTTACGAGCAGGCGCATTTCAGTGATGAGGAAGTCACGGCCAATACCCGCGGCACGCTGAAACTGCTGCCGGCGATAACCCCTTGGAAATCGGTCAACCTGTGGAAGGGGCTTAGACCGGTGCCGCAAAGTTGAGCCGGAACTGCTGCGGCGTCACGCCCAGCCGGCGGTTGAACACGCTGCGCATGTGCTGGGCATCGCGAAACCCGCATTGGTAGGCCACGGTCTTCAGCGGCGCATGCGTGCTTTCGAGCATCACCCGCGCCGCATCCACCCGTGCTCGTTCGACAAACTCCGCAGGCGTTATCCGCGCTTCACGGGCGAACACCCTGGAGAAGTTGCGCGCGCTCATGTTGGCGGCCCTGGCCAGGTCGGCGATGCTCAGGTCGCCCGTCAGGTTCGCCAGTACGTATAACTGCACCAGCGCCACTGCCGAGGTGGTTTCGGTGTGAGGTGTGAGGAACGGGCTGAACTGCGACTGCCCGCCCGAACGCTGGGTGAACACCACCAGGCGCTTGGCCACGCTCAACGCCACTTCCGGGCCGTGGTCCTGGGCCAGCAGGTACAGCGACAAGTCGATGCCCGCCGTGACGCCTGCCGAGGTGTAGAGGTTGCCGTCCTGCACGTAGAGACGGTCTGCTTCGACCTGGGCCGAGGGGCACAGATGCGCCAGGTCGGCAGCATCGTTCCAGTGGGTAGTGACGGTTTTGCCATCCAGCAATCCGGCGCGCGCCAGCATGAAGGCGCCGTTGCAGACAGAACCGAAGCGTTGCGCCCGGGCGGTTGCGCCACGCAGCCAATCATCGAACTGTGGGCCGAAATCCTCGAACGGCAACTGTGGGCCGCCGGCGACCAGCAGCAGGTCATAGGCTTGCAGGGCTTCGCTGTAATGCCGGTGGGCCTGCAATGCCAAACCGTTGGAGGCGGCCATGGTGCCGTGGCCCAGCCCGATGACCTCTATCTGGTAGTGATCCTGGGACGGCAGAAAGCGGTTGGCTTCGCAGAACACATCCATGGGGCCGGTCACATCCAGTGACTGGACGCCGGGGAAGATCAGGATAGCGACGGTCTTGTGCATGCTCACAGACACCTTTTTCTAGCGGAATAAAATGCAAGCCCCCTCCCACATTGGGATTTTCACAGACTTCGAGAGGGCTATCGCCCGCCATACCCTAGCTGATTTCCCCTTGGCACGATGTGGCGGCAGATTGGCCGGGATCGCACCCTCGTCACCATGGCCGCTTCACGTGCGCGCGATCAGACTGGGGGCTTTCCAGAGGAGAACCACCATGACCACCACCATCGCCGGCATCAAGATCCCGGACAGCGCCCTGGCCAAGGCCACCACCGAATACATTCGCGACATCGAATCCGACCTGCTCTACCACCACTCCCGCCGAGTGTTCCTGTTCGGCGCATTGAGCGGTGAGCGCAAACAGTTGGCCTATAACCCGGAGCTGCTTTACGTCGGCGCCATGTTCCATGACCTGGGCCTGGTGGAAGGCCATCGCAGTGACGACGAGCGCTTCGAAGTGGACGGTGCCAACGCCGCCGCGGCCTTCCTCAAGCCTTACGGGCTGAGCGACGACGATATCGAACAGGTGTGGCTGTCCATCGCCCTGCACACCACGCCAGGCGTGCCGCAGCACCTGCGCCCGACCGTGGCACTGGTGACAGCCGGCGTCGAAATGGACGTGCTGGGCATGGACTACGCCGCGTTCAGCAGCGTGCAGCGCGAAGCCGTGGTGCATGCGCATCCACGCGGTGAAGGGTTCAAGGAGTGCATCATTTGCGCGTTTGCCGACGGCTTGCGCCATCGCCCGCAGACCACGTTTGGCAACGTGAAGACCGATGTGCTGGTGGATCAGGAGCCGGGGTTCAAGCCGATGAATTTTGTCGAGGTGATTCGCAAGTCGCCGTGGTTGGCGTAGTTGACTTGAAATGCAATCAAATGTGGGAGGGGGCTTGCCCCCTCCCACACCTTTAGACCGGCGCTGGAGCCCGACGTTTGTCCGGCTGCTGCCAGCCGTCCGCCGCGGCTTCTTCGATGGCTTGCTGGATGGCCTTCTTGCGCATCTCTTCGGCACGCCGGCTGAAGAACCACACCAGGAACGTCACCAGCGACACCGCCAGCAGAATCAGGCTGGCCACGGCGTTGATCTCGGGTTTAACCCCCAGGCGCACCGCCGAGAACACTTCCATCGGCAACGTCGTCGAACCCGGCCCCGAGACGAAGCTGGCCAGTACCAGGTCATCCAGGGACAGTGCGAACGACATCATGCCGCCCGCCGCCAACGACGGCGCGATCATCGGGATGGTGATCAGGAAGAACACCTTCCACGGCCGCGCCCCCAGGTCCATCGCCGCTTCTTCGATCGACAGGTCCAGCTCACGCAGGCGCGCCGATACCACCACCGCCACATACGCCGCACAGAACGTGGTGTGGGCGATCCAGATGGTGACGATGCCACGCTCCTGGGGCCAGCCGATCATCTGCGCCATGGCCACGAACAGCAGCAACAGCGACAGACCGGTGATCACTTCCGGCATCACCAACGGCGCGGTCACCAGGCCGCCGAACAGCGTGCGGCCCTTGAACTGGCTGATGCGCGTCAGCACAAACGCCGCCAACGTACCCAGCGCCACGGCGGCCACCGCCGTGTAGCAGGCGATTTCCAGGGACCGGGCCACCGAGCCCATCAACTGGGTGTTGTCCAGCAGGCCCACGTACCACTTGATCGACCACCCGCCCCACACCGTTACCAGCTTGGATTCGTTGAACGAGTAGATCACCAGGATCAGCATCGGCAGGTAGATGAACAACAACCCCGCCACCAGCATGAAGCTTGAGAAACTGACGCGCTTCATATCTTGCCCTCCATCTCTTTGGCTTGGCTGCGGTTAAACAGAATGATCGGCACGATCAGGATCGCCAGCATCACTACCGCCAGGGCAGACGCCACCGGCCAGTCACGGTTGTTGAAGAACTCTTGCCACAACACTTTACCGATCATCAGGGTTTCCGGGCCGCCGAGCAGTTCCGGGATCACGAACTCGCCCACCACCGGGATAAACACCAGCATGCAGCCGGCGATGATGCCGTTCTTGGACAGCGGCACGGTGATTTTCCAGAAGCTGTTGAAGGTGCTCGAACCCAGGTCCGAGGCGGCTTCCAACAGGCTCTGGTCATGCTTCACCAGGTTGGCGTACAGCGGCAGGATCATAAACGGCAGGTACGAATAGACCACGCCGATATACACCGCAATGTTGGTGTTGAGGATCTGCAGCGGCTCGTTGATCAGCCCCATGGACATCAGGAAGCCATTGAGCAACCCGTTGTTGCTGAGGATGCCCATCCACGCATACACGCGGATCAGGATTGCGGTCCAGGTCGGCATCATGATCAGCAGCACCAGCACGGTCTGCATCTCTTTGCGCGCGGTGGCAATGGCATAGGCCATCGGATAGCCGATCAGCAGGCACAGCAGCGTGCTGAAAAACGCCATCTTCAGCGAGCCCAGGTACGCCGCGATGTACAGCTCATCACCTGCCAGCAAACTGTAGTTGGCCAGGTTCAGCACCACCTGCAGTTTCTGCTCAACGTAGGTGTAGATCTCGGTGTACGGCGGAATCGCCACGTCGGCTTCGGCGAAGCTGATTTTCAGGACAATGAAAAACGGCAAGGCGAAAAACAGGAACAGCCACAGGAACGGGATCCCGATGACCACCTGCTTGCCACTGGGGACGATGCGGTGCAAGCGCCGCTTGAGCTTCTTTATGTTCATGTGCGCAGTACCACGCCGCTGTCGTCTTCCCACCACACGTACACCTGGTCACCCCAGGTTGGGCGCTGGCCACGGCGTTCGGCGTTGGCCACGAAGGACTGCACCAGCTTGCCGCTCGGCAGCTCGACGTAGAACACCGAATGGCCGCCCAGGTAGGCGATGTCGTGCACCTTGCCGCTGGACCAGTTGTGCTCGCAGGTCGGCATTTCGGTGGTGACCAGCAGTTTTTCCGGGCGGATGGCGTAGGTCACCGACTTGTCTTCCACCGAGGTGGCGATGCCGTAGCCGACGTAGATGTCACGGTCCAGGTCCGGGCACTTGAGCACCGCGTGGCCTTCGGCGTCATCCACCACCTGGGTATCGAAAATGTTGACGTTACCGATGAATTCGCACACCAGGCGGCTGGTCGGTGTCTCGTAGATGTCGATCGGGCTGCCGATCTGGGCGATCCAGCCCAGGTGCATGATCGCGATGCGCTCGGCCATGGTCATGGCCTCTTCCTGGTCGTGCGTCACCATCACGCAGGTCACGCCGACGCGCTCGATGATCTCTACCAGTTCGAGTTGCATCTGCGAGCGCAGCTTTTTATCGAGGGCGCCCATCGGCTCATCGAGCAGCAGCAGTTTCGGGCGCTTGGACAGGGAGCGGGCCAACGCCACACGCTGACGCTGGCCACCGGACAACTGGTGCGGCTTGCGCTTGGCGTACTGGCTCATCTGTACCAGCTTGAGCATTTCGGCCACGCGGGCATCGACCTCGGCCTTGGGGATCTTGTCCTGTTGCAGGCCGAATGCGATGTTCTGCGCCACGGTCATGTGTGGGAACAAGGCGTAGGACTGGAACATCATGTTGATCGGCCGCTCGTAGGGCGGCATATCGGTGATGTCCACACCGTCGAGGTAAATCCGACCTTCAGTCGGGCGCTCGAAACCTGCGAGCATGCGCAGCAGGGTGGACTTGCCCGAACCCGAACCGCCGAGCAAGGCGAAGATCTCGCCTTTCTTGATTTCCAGGGACACATCGTCCACGGCAATCGTCTCGTCGAACTTCTTCGTGACCCGGTCGATTTTGACCAGCACCTTTTTCGGTGTCTGGTCGCCCTCGAGGGCTTTCTTATAGGCGCCGGAGGCAACTGCCATTTACGAAACTCCCAAAAAAAAGAGTGCAGTTCGCCCGAGGCGGGCGAACCCAGGATAGTGTGAGCCTTACTTGCCCGTCTTGACCTTGGTCCAGCTACGGGTCATTAAACGCTGCACTTTCGGGGGTAGCTCGAAGTTGACGAATGTCCTGTCGAGAACCGCCTGCGGTGGGTAAACCGCTTCGTCGGTGCGTATCGATTGCTCCATCAGCTTGTCCGCCCCTGGGTTAGGGTTGGCATAGCCGACGGTGTCACTGACCTGGGCGATCACCTCAGGTTTCAGTAAATAGTTGATGAAGGCGTGGGCTTCCTTGACGTTGGTGGCATCCTTGGGGATCGCCAGCACGTCAAACCACAGGTTGCCGCCTTCTTTCGGAATTGCGTAGGCGATATTCACGCCTTTGCCCGCTTCGCTTGCGCGAGCCTTGGCCTGGAACACATCGCCGGAGAACCCGGCAGCCACGCAGATGTTGCCGTTGGCCAGGTCCGAGATGTATTTGGAAGAATGGAAGTAGGTCACGTAGGGCCGCACTTTGAGCAGCTTTTCTTCGGCCTTCTTGTAGTCTTCAGGGTCGGTGCTGTTGGGGTTCAGACCCATGTAGTTGAGTACTGCCGGCAGCATTTCATCCGCCGAATCCATGAAGGACACACCGCAGGTGGCCAGCTTCTTCATGTTTTCCGGTTCGAACAACACGGCCCAGGAGTCGATCTTGTCGACACCCAGCACTTCCTTCACTTTGTCGACGTTGTAACCGATGCCATTGGTACCCCACAGGTACGGCACGGCGTACTGATTGCCCGGGTCATTCTTCTCCAGGCGCTTGAGCAACGCAGGGTCCAGGTTGGCGTAATTAGTCAGCAGCGACTTATCGAGCTTCTGGAACGCCCCGGCCTTGATCTGCTTGCCGAGGAAGTGGTTGGACGGCACCACCACGTCATAGCCGGTACGCCCGGCCAGTAACTTGCCTTCGAGGGTTTCGTTGGAATCAAACACGTCATACACGGGTTTGATGCCGGTGGCCTTTTCGAAGTTGGCCAGGGTGTCGGAGCCGATGTAATCCGACCAGTTATAAATATGCACGGTCGGTGCGGCCTGCACGCTGAGAGCCAGCGTGATACCTGCACCTACCAGCAAGGCTTGGCGAAATAAAGAAATTGGCAAGTGGAGGTCCTCTTAAATAGTTGGGCCTTAAAGTTGTTGCCCGGCAACAAAACCGGCGCGCAACTTACCCTCGATAAACCGATCCGGCAAAACTTTCTGACATTTAATGTGTGGGAGGGGGCTTGCCCCCGATGGCGGCGTGTCAGCTTGCAAATGTGTTTCTGATACAACGCCATCGGGGGCAAGCCCCCTCCCACAGGTTCTAAGGCTTACTTGCCGGACTTGATCTTGGTCCAGCTGCGCGTCATTTCACGCTGGGTGGCAGCCGGCAAGTCTGCAATGGCGTAGAGCTTGGCTTGCACATCGGCTGGCGGGTAGATGCCCGGGTCGCTGGTGATGTCTTTGTCGACCAGTGCGGTGGCCTTCTCGTTACCGTTCGGGAAACGCACGCTGTTGGTGATCGAAGCCATGACTTCCGGCTTGAGCAGGTAGTTCATGAACTTATAAGCGGCGTCGACGTTTTCGGCATCTTTAGGGATGGCGACCATGTCGAAGAAGCTGCCCGCACCTTCTTTCGGAATGTCGTAGGCCACCTTGACCTTGCCACCGGCTTCAGCCGCGCGGGATTTGGCCTGCTGGATGTCACCCGAGTAACCCACGGCTACGCAGATGTTGCCGTTGGCCAGGTCGGAGATGTACTTGGACGAGTGGAAGTAACCAATCGAAGGACGGATTTTCAGGAACAGGTCTTCGGCCTGCTTGAGGTCGGCCTTCTTCTGGCTGTCGGTTGGCAGGCCCAGGTAATGCAGCGCGATCGGCAGCATTTCGGTCGGCGAATCGAGGAAGCTCACGCCGCAGCTTTTGAGCTTGGCGATGTTTTCCGGCTTGAGCAGCATGTCCCACGAATCGATCTTGTCCACGCCCAGCGCGGCCTTGACCTTCTCCGGGTTGTAGCCGATGCCGATCGAACCCCACATGTACGGGAAAGCGTGCTTGTTATCCGGGTCGCTGACCGACACGGCTTTAAGCAGGGAGGTGTTCAGGTTGCCGTAGTTGGACAGTTTGGACTTGTCCAGCTCTTGGTAGACACCAGCCTTGATCTGCTTGGCGAGGAAGTTGTTCGACGGTACGACGATGTCGTAACCGGACTTGCCTGCCAGCAACTTGGCTTCGAGTGTCTCGTTGCTGTCAAAAACGTCGTACACCACTTTAATGCCCGACTCTTTTTCAAAGTTGGCGATGGTGTCCGGTGCAATGTAGTCGGACCAATTGTAGACGTGCAGCACTTTATCGTCTGCCTGGGCCGCGCCCGCCATTGCGCCCATCAGGGACAAGGCGAGGAGGGTCTTGCCAGCGTTCTTCAAACCTAATGCCTTCATTTGGTGATGCTCCAATTTTTCTTTTTTGGGCCACGTTCTTTTATGTTCAGCGACCCTTCCAGAGGGCAACAAAACAGGGCGACAGTCTGGCAAGTTCAGGGGCCGGCTTTCAACCAAAGCCCCTACATTTATAACTGCCCGGTGCGCTGCGCACTGAGCCTAGCACTTAGCCCTGCAATGCCGCCAAAGTCAGGTCCAGGCAATGACGAGCCTTGGTCACCAACTCGTCGATTTCAGCCTTGCTGATCACCAGAGGCGGCGAAATGATCATGGTGTCGCCCACGGCGCGCATGATCAGGCCATTCTCGAAGCAGAAGGTTCGGCAGATCATGCCTACGCCCCGGCCCTCGTAACGCTTGCGCGTCGCCTTGTCCTGAACCAGCTCAATTGCACCGAGCATGCCGACACCGCGCACTTCACCCACCAACGGATGATCCGCCAGCTCCCTCAGACGTTTCTGCAAATACGGTGCCGTTTCGTCGTGGACGCGGTTAACGATTTTTTCATCGCGCATGATGCGGATGTTTTCCAGGGCCACTGCCGCCGCCACCGGGTGACCGGAGTAGGTGAAGCCGTGGTTGAAATCACCGCCCTCGTTGAGCACGGCCACCACGTCGTCGCGCACGATCAGGCCGCCCATGGGGATGTAGCCGGAGGTCAGGCCCTTGGCGATGGTCATCATGTGGGGCTTGAGGTCGTAGAAATCGCTACCGAACCACTCACCGGTACGGCCGAAACCGCAAATCACTTCGTCGGCAACAAACAGGATGTCGTACTTGGCGAGGATTTCCTTGATGCGCGGCCAGTAGCTGTCTGGCGGTACGATCACGCCACCGGCGCCCTGGATCGGCTCGGCAATAAAGGCACCGACGTTGTCCACGCCCAGTTCCAGGATCTTCTCTTCCAGTTGGTTGGCGGCCCAGATCCCGAACTCTTCGGGGCTCATGTCGCCGCCTTCGCCGAACCAATAAGGCTGGGCAATGTGGACGATGCCCGGGATCGGCAAGTCGCCCTGTTCGTGCATATAGGTCATGCCGCCCAGGCTCGCGCCGGCCACGGTGGAGCCGTGGTAGCCATTCTTGCGGCTGATGATGGTTTTCTTGTTCGGCTGGCCCTTGATCGCCCAATAGTGGCGGACCATACGCAACATGGTGTCGTTGCCTTCGGAGCCGGACCCGGTGAAGAACACGTGGTTCATGCCGGCAGGTGCGATATCGGAAATCGCCTTGGCCAACTCCAGTACCGGTGGGTGAGCGGTCTGGAAGAACAGGTTGTAGTACGGCAGTTGTTTCATCTGCTTGGCGGCGGCGTCGGCCAGTTCATCGCGACCGTAACCGATCGCCACGCACCACAGGCCGGCCATGCCGTCGAGGATCTTGTTGCCTTCGCTGTCCCACAGGTAAACGCCGTGGGCTTTGGTAATGATCCGGGGGCCTTTCTCTTTCAATTGCTTGAAGTCGCTGAACGGCGCCAGGTGGTGATCACTGCTCAAGGCTTGCCATTCACGGGTTTGCGGGTTGTTGCTGGACATACCGATCTCCTAGACTTTTCAGTGAAGGGCGCGCCGTGTGAAGGGCGCGCCCGGCGCATCAGACGGCGAAGAGCAGGAATTCCCGCTCCCACGAACTGATCACGCGCTTGAAGTTTTCATGCTCGGCCCGCTTGACCGCGACGTAGCCTGTGATGAATTTCTGACCCAGGTATTTCTCGATGGTCTTGCTGTTTTCCATGCGTTCCAGGGCGTCTTCGATGGTCAACGGCAGGCGCAGGTTACGTCGCTCGTAACCACGCCCCACCACCGGGGCACTCGGGTTATGGCCTTCGACCATGCCGATGTAGCCACACAGCAGGCTGGCGGCAATCGCCAGGTACGGGTTGGCGTCGGCGCCCGGCAGGCGGTTTTCGACGCGACGGTTCTGCGGGCCGGCATCCGGTACGCGCAGGCCGACAGTACGGTTCTCTTCACCCCACTCCACGTTCACCGGCGCCGAGGTGTCGGGCAGGAAGCGGCGGAACGAGTTCACGTTGGGGGCAAACAGCGGCAGCAATTCAGGGATGAACTTCTGCAGGCCGCCAATGTGGTTGAGGAACAGCTGGCTCATGGTCCCGTCTTCATTGGAGAAGACGTTCTTACCGGTGGCGATGTCGATGATGCTCTGGTGCAAGTGCATCGCGCTGCCGGGCTCGCCGGTCATCGGCTTGGCCATGAAGGTGGCCGCCACGTCGTGCTTGAGCGCGGCTTCACGCATGGTGCGCTTGAACACCAGGATCTGGTCGGCCAGGGACAAGGCATCACCGTGACGGAAGTTGATTTCCATCTGCGCCGTGCCGTCTTCGTGGATCAGGGTATCGAGGTCCAGCTCCTGCAGCTCGCACCAGTCGTAGACGTCTTCGAACAACGGGTCGAACTCGTTGGCGGCTTCTATAGAGAAGGACTGGCGGCCGGTCTCCGGACGCCCGGACCGACCGATCGGCGGTTGCAGCGGGAAGTCCGGGTCTTCGCAGCGCTTGGTCAGGTAGAACTCCATCTCCGGCGCCACGATGGGCTGCCAGCCTTTGTCGGCGTAGAGCTTGAGGACTTTCTTGAGCACGTTGCGCGGCGACAGCTCGATCGGGTTGCCTTGCTTGTCGTAGGTGTCGTGGATCACCTGGGCGGTCGGCTCGATGGCCCAAGGCACCAGGAATACCGCGTTCTGGTCGGGGCGGCAGATCATGTCGATGTCGGCCGGGTCGAGCAATTCGTAATAGATGTCGTCTTCGACATAGTCGCCGGTCACGGTCTGCAACAGAACGCTCTCGGGCAGGCGCATGCCTTTTTCGGCGATGAACTTGTTGGTCGGCGAGATCTTGCCCCGGGTGATACCGGTCAGGTCGCCAATCATGCATTCGACTTCTGTGATCTTGTGGTCTTTCAACCAATCGGTGAGCTGGTCGAGGTTGTTACTCATAAATGCCTCTGGGCTGGGTTTCCTGGCATCCATTAAAGGCCAGGCGTTGGTTGACGCAGCATCCGCGTCGTTTTTTCGTTCAGGGTAGGAGCTTACCTGCCATTTGCTGCAGCGTTGCATTCCTCAAGCCAAAGTCGTGCAGAATCATGAGCGGCCGCGCAGAGGGGAGCCGGTCAGTGACCGTCGAGGAGGCAAAAGAGAAAGCGGACGGGCCGTCAAGAATATTGGCCGGTGCGTGGGCATTCACGCGAGACGAACGGACTGCGGACAAAGCCTGGCTGGAGCAGGCTGAGACGCCGAGTGGCGGCAGGCGATACATGAAGCACCCCGGTATTATTGCTGTTATGGGTTTGAATCGAGCTTAGCCTTGTTCATTTTTTTACACAACACCCCCGTAAAAAATACAACACGGCCCGCTCAAGCCTGCGAGTCCCAAGCCCGTCAAACCGGAAAAACCGCCCCAAAAAGCCCCAAATATGCCGTCACGGCGCTTTTTTAGGGCAAAAAAGGCCTCGCTTGACTTCGGCATGCCGTTCGGGTTGACTGAAACCAGAAAAGATCAATGATTGATATTTTTAACAACAAAGGTGTTGCATCATGTCGGTACCCCCGCGTGCCGTTCAGCTTAACGAAGCGAACGCGTTCCTTAAGGATCATCCTGAGGTTCTGTACGTAGACCTTCTAATTGCGGATATGAATGGTGTGGTGCGCGGTAAGCGCATCGAACGCACCAGCCTCCACAAGGTTTACGAGAAGGGCATTAACCTGCCTGCCTCTTTATTTGCCCTGGATATCAACGGCTCAACGGTGGAAAGCACCGGCCTGGGCCTGGACATCGGTGATGCTGACCGAATCTGTTATCCGATCCCCGACACCCTGTGCAATGAACCCTGGCAAAAGCGCCCTACCGCGCAACTGCTGATGACCATGCACGAACTTGAAGGTGAACCGTTCTTCGCCGATCCGCGCGAAGTGCTCCGCCAGGTTGTCAGCAAGTTTGACGACCTCGGTCTGACCATCTGCGCCGCCTTCGAGCTTGAGTTCTACCTGATCGACCAGGAGAACGTGAACGGCCGCCCGCAACCGCCCCGCTCGCCGATCTCCGGCAAACGCCCGCACTCGACACAGGTCTACCTGATCGACGACCTCGACGAATACGTCGACTGCCTCCAGGACATCCTGGAAGGGGCCAAAGAGCAAGGCATCCCGGCCGACGCCATCGTCAAGGAAAGTGCCCCGGCGCAGTTCGAAGTGAACCTGCACCACGTGGCCGACCCGATCAAGGCCTGCGACTACGCGGTACTGCTCAAGCGCCTGATCAAGAACATCGCCTACGACCATGAGATGGACACCACCTTCATGGCCAAGCCTTACCCAGGCCAGGCAGGCAACGGTTTGCACGTACATATCTCGATCCTGGACAAGGACGGCAAGAACATCTTTGCCAGCGAGGATCCCGAGCAGAACGCCGCATTGCGTCACGCGATCGGCGGTGTGCTCGAGACCCTACCCGCCCAAATGGCGTTCCTGTGCCCTAACGTCAACTCCTACCGTCGTTTCGGCGCACAGTTCTACGTGCCGAACTCGCCGTGCTGGGGCCTGGACAACCGCACCGTGGCGATTCGCGTACCGACCGGCTCGTCCGACGCCGTACGGATCGAACACCGTGTCGCCGGCGCCGATGCCAACCCTTACCTGCTGATGGCTTCGGTCCTGGCAGGCGTGCACCACGGCCTGACCAACAAGATCGAACCGGGCGCACCCGTGGAAGGCAACAGCTACGAGCAAAACGAACAGAGCCTGCCGAACAACCTGCGCGATGCCCTGCGCGAGTTGGACGACAGCGAGGTGATGGCCAAGTACATCGATCCTAAATACATCGATATCTTCGTCGCCTGTAAGGAAAGTGAGCTGGAAGAGTTCGAACACTCCATCTCCGACCTTGAGTACAACTGGTACCTGCATACCGTGTAAGCGGTTGCTGCATTGAAAAAACGCCGCAGGCTGTTGGTCTGTGGCGTTTTTTTATGGGTTTGTTCCGGGAGACCGATTCGGCCTTATCGGGGCATGGGTATCTACACAATTTTCAGAGACTGGCGAGTTCCCCTGTGGCGAGCGGGCTTGTCCCGCGTAGGGCTGCGAAGCAGCCCCAAAACCAGCCTCCACAGAGTGTCTGATACACCGCGTTCTTCCTTATTGGGGCTGCTACGCAGCCCTACGCGG
>NZ_JBFMHW010000043.1:0-24324 GCF_040754745.1 Pseudomonas sp. SB113 | reverse complement strand
CGATAGCGGTGTATCAGCCAGTGAATGTGGTGGCTGACACACTGCTATCGGGGGCAAGCCCCCTCCCACATTGGTTCTCCAGGGTTCTTGAAGCCTTAGCGCGGCCCGGAAACCACCAGCATCTGCCCCGGCTTCAGCGCCTGGCCAGTACGCGGGTTCCAACGCTTGAGATGTTGCATCTCGACGTTGAAGCGCTTGGCGACGATGTACAGCGAATCGCCTTTCTTGACCTTGTACTGCACCGGTTTCTTGCTGTCGGCCTTGGCCACCAGCTTGCGGGTGTCCTGCATCACCAGGGTCTGGCCGACCTTGAGGGCCTGGCCGTTGAGCTTGTTCCAGCGCTGAAGGTCGTGCACGTCGACCTTGTTTGCCTTGGCGATCAGCGTGAGGTTGTCGCCATTGCGCACCTTGTAGCTGCGGGTACGGCCGGCCACCCGTGCGGTCTCAACTTCGTCGAACACCTGCTTTTTCGGGCGCATCGCCAGCAATTCTTCCGGCTTCATCGTCGAAAGAGTGCTGGTGAGCAATTGCGCCTTGGAGCTCGGTACCAGCAGGTGCTGCGGGCCATCCAGGGTGGTGCGTTGCTTGAGCGCCGGGTTGAGCTGGAACAGTTCGTCTTCGTCGATCTCGGCCAGCGCGGCAACCCGTGACAGGTCCATGCTTTGCTTGACTTCAACCACTTCGAAGTACGGCGTGTTGGCAATCGGGTTCAGGTTGACGCCATAGGCCTCGGGGGCCAGCACTACCTGGGACAACGCCAGGAACTTGGGCACGTAGTCCTTGGTTTCCTGGGGCAGGGGCAGGTTCCAGTAGTCGGTGGGCAGGCCAAGCTTCTCGTTGCGCTCGATGGCCCGGCTCACTGTGCCTTCGCCGGCGTTATAGGCAGCCAGGGCCAGCAACCAGTCGCCGTTGAACATGTCGTGCAGACGGGTCAGGTAGTCCAGGGCGGCGGTGGTGGAGGCGGTGATGTCGCGGCGGCCGTCGTAGGCGCGGGTCTGGCGCAGGTTGAAGTAGCGCCCGGTGGAGGGAATGAACTGCCACAAGCCGACCGCATCGCTGCGCGAATAGGCCATCGGGTTGTAGGCACTTTCGATCACTGGCAGCAGCGCCAGCTCCAGGGGCATGTTGCGTTCTTCAAGGCGCTCGACGATGTAATGAATGTAGAGGCTGCCGCGTTCACCGGCGTTCTCCAGGAAGGAGGGGTTGCTGGCGAACCACAGGCGCTGTTGCTCGATGCGCGGGTTAACGCCCACGTTGTCCTGCAATTGAAAGCCCCGGCGCATGCGTTCCCAGACGTCCTGGGGGACTTCAGGGCTGGGTTTCTCCGAGAGCCAGAGGGGTTTTTGCTTGATTTTGGCGGCAAGATTGGGTTTGGGTTGCACGGTGGATTGTGCAGCGAAATTTGTCGATTGGCAGCCCGCCAGTGTTGCGGACACAGCCACCGCCACAGCTTGAGCCAGGCGGGTCAATGCGTCTGAATGGTTGGATTTACGAATAGATGACGACATTGGCTGGAAGTAAGTTCCGGGCAAAAATGTCGGGCGATTCTAGAAAGCGCTTTGGTTCCGGTCAACCATTCAGAAATTACGTATCAGATTGCGTCGTCTTAGAACTTATCTTTCCACGCCCTCAAGCTAGCAAACACCTCGGCCCCAGAGCGGTTGTCGCGGCCATTCCGTTCGTCCGCTTTTTGTTTAACGGATGTTTCAGAGGTGCGCAGGAAGGGGTTGGTGCGCTTTTCCAGGGCCAGGTTGGAAGGCAGTGTTATCTCGCCGCGGGCCCGCAGTTGACGGACGTTTTCCACCCGTTCGGAGATGTCGGTATTCTGCGGTTCCACCGCCTGGGCAAACTTGAGGTTACTTTGTGTGTATTCGTGGGTGCAGTACACCAAGGTGTCGGCGGGCAGGGCGGCCAGGCGCTCGAGGGAGATGTACATCTGCTCCGGCGTGCCTTCGAACAGGCGGCCACAGCCGGCGGCGAACAGGGTGTCGCCACAGAACAGCACGCCCTGGTGATAGAAGGCGATATGGCCCAGGGTATGGCCGGGCACGGCATAGACGTCGAAGTTCCAGCCCAGCACGCTGATGCGGTCGTTATCCTGCAGGGCGATGTCCCGCGCCGGGATCGTCTCGTTGGCCGGGCCATACACCTTGGCGTCGGTCACACGCTTGAGTTGCTCGACACCACCGACATGATCGTGGTGATGGTGGGTGATCAGGATGTCGCTGAGGGTCCACGTCGGGTTTTGCTTGAGCCAGGCCAGTACCGGCGCGGCATCGCCGGGATCGACCACGGCACAACGTTGGGTTTGCTGGTCCTGCAACAACCAGATGTAGTTGTCGGTAAAGGCGGGCAGGGCACTGATCTGTATCATTCTTCGATTCGCCAAGCTGAACACATTGGTGCATCTTAGAACGTCTAGGCGAGTTGGAGAATGCAATGACTGATAAAGCGTTCGCCCAGGCCGATCCTGAGTGGCTGGCCCTGATCAGCGCGGCCCGTGAATGGCTGTCCGGGCCCATCGGGCAATTTCTGCTGGATGAAGAACGGCACATGCTCGAAGACGAGTTGGGCCGTTTCTTTGGCGGCTACCTGGTGCATTACGGCCCGTCGGCCCAGACCCCACCCGCCGCGCCCCAGGTGCAACGCAATGTGCGCCTGGGCGCGCCGTTGCCGGGGGTGGAGATTGTCTGCGAGGAACAGGCATGGCCCTTGAGTGAACACGCCGCGGATGTGGTGGTGTTGCAGCATGGCCTGGATTTCTGCCTGTCGCCCCACGGTTTGCTGCGCGAAGCGGCGAGCAGCGTGCGCCCTGGTGGCCATTTGCTGATTATCGGTATCAACCCGTGGAGCAGTTGGGGCCTGCGCCATGTGTTCGCCCATGATGGCCTGCGCCAGGCGCGCTGCATCTCGCCATCACGGGTGGGGGACTGGCTGAACCTGCTGGGCTTCGCGCTGGAGAAACGCCGCTTCGGGTGCTATCGTCCGCCGCTTGCCTCGGCCAAGTGGCAGGGCCGCCTGGCCGGCTGGGAACGCCGCGCAGGGACTTGGCAATTGTCGGGTGGTGGCTTCTATCTATTAGTGGCGCGCAAGATTGTGGTCGGCCTGCGGCCGGTGCGCCAGGTGCTGCGCCAGCCCATGGGCAAGCTGGTGCCGATGCCAATGGCCAAGGTCAACCGCAAGCAAAGCGAACCGTAAAACCTTTTTTGATTTCAGACCGAGCAACCGATGACTGACAGCGTAGAACTCTTCACCGATGGCGCCTGCAAGGGCAACCCGGGCCCCGGCGGCTGGGGCGCCTTGCTGGTGTGCAAGGGCGTCGAGAAGGAACTGTGGGGCGGCGAAGCCAACACCACCAACAACCGCATGGAACTGATGGGCGCCATTCGCGGCCTGGAAGAGCTCAAGCGCCGCTGCAACGTGCTGCTGGTGACCGACTCGCAATACGTGATGAAAGGCATCAACGAGTGGATGGTCAACTGGAAGAAGCGCGGTTGGAAGACCGCGGCCAAGGAGCCGGTCAAGAATGCCGACCTGTGGCAATTGCTCGATGAGCAATGCAACCGCCATGACATCACCTGGAAATGGGTGCGCGGGCACATCGGCCACCCGGGTAACGAGCGCGCCGACCAGCTTGCCAATAGAGGCGTGGACGAAGTGCGGGGCTACAAGCAGAGCTGATGCCGGCTCACGTGTTAACATCGCGCCCCTGACTCACACCACACTGCACACCACACCGTTGAGAGCTGAACCCTGATGGCCATCCGATCTGTTGTACTCGATACCGAAACCACCGGCATGCCGGTGACCGACGGCCACCGGATCATTGAAATCGGCTGTGTCGAACTCATGGGTCGGCGCCTCACTGGTCGTCACTTCCACGTCTACCTGCAACCGGACCGCGACAGCGACGAAGGCGCCATCGGCGTCCACGGCATCACCGACGAGTTCCTCAAGGGCAAGCCGCGTTTCGCCGAAGTGGCCGATGAGTTCTTCGAATTCATCAACGGCGCCCAGTTGATCATCCATAACGCGGCGTTCGACGTCGGCTTCATCAATAACGAATTTGCCCTGATGGGGCAGACGGATCGCGCGGACATTTCCCAGCACTGCTCGATCCTCGACACCTTGATGATGGCTCGTGAGCGTCATCCGGGCCAGCGCAACAGCCTCGATGCCTTGTGCAAGCGTTATGGCGTCGACAACTCCGGCCGTGAACTCCACGGTGCCTTGCTCGACTCCGAGATTCTCGCCGACGTTTACCTGACCATGACCGGCGGGCAGACCAGCCTGTCCCTGGCCGGGAATGCCTCCGACGGCAGTGGCTCGGCGGAAGGCTCGGGCAACCGCCCTTCGGAAATCCGCCGCCTGCCGGCCGATCGCAAGCCCACGACCATCATCCGCGCCAGCGAGCAGGATATGGCCGAGCATGTGGCGCGCTTGGAAGCCATCGCCAAGTCGGCGGGTGCGCCGGCGTTATGGACCCAGTTAACACAGCAATAGCCCGGCGAGGGTACGATCAAAATGTGGGAGGGGGCTTGCCCCGATAGCGGTGTATCAGCCAATCAACTATGAGCTGACATACCGTCATCGGGAGCAAGCCCCCTCTCACAGTTGATCTCCATAGCTTTCAAAATCTTCATTCGCGTCATCGTCCCCGAGCTTCTACCCTTGAGTGCATAGCCCTCAGGACTACAAGCCCTCATGTACAAAGACCTGAAGTTCCCCGTTCTTATCGTGCACCGCGACATCAAGGCCGACACCGTTGCCGGTGACCGGGTTAGAGGCATCGCCCGAGAGTTGGAACAAGAGGGCTTCAGTATCTTTTCTGCCGTGGACTACGCCGAAGGCCGGTTGGTGGCGTCTACCCATCACGGCCTGGCGTGCATGCTGATCGCCGCCGAAGGCGCCGGTGAGAATACCCACCTGCTGCAAAACATGGTCGAGCTGATCCGCCTGGCACGCCTGCGGGCGCCGAGCCTGCCGATCTTTGCCCTGGGCGAGCAGGTCACCCTGGAAAACGCCCCGGCCGATGCCATGAGCGAACTCAACCAACTGCGCGGCATTCTCTACCTGTTCGAGGACACCGTGCCGTTTCTCGCTCGCCAGGTGGCCCGTGCTGCCCGTACTTACCTCGATGGGCTGTTGCCGCCTTTTTTCAAAGCGCTGGTGCAACACACCGCCGACTCCAATTATTCCTGGCACACCCCTGGTCATGGCGGTGGCGTGGCCTATCGCAAAAGCCCGGTGGGGCAGGCGTTTCACCAGTTCTTCGGGGAAAACACCCTGCGCTCGGATTTGTCGGTGTCGGTGCCCGAGTTGGGCTCGCTGCTGGACCACACCGGGCCCCTGGCCGAAGCCGAGGCCCGTGCCGCGCGCAACTTCGGCGCTGACCATACCTTCTTCGTGATCAACGGCACGTCCACCGCCAACAAGATCGTCTGGCATTCCATGGTGGGCCGCGATGACCTGGTGCTGGTGGACCGCAACTGCCACAAGTCGGTGTTGCATTCGATCATCATGACCGGCGCCATCCCGCTGTACCTGTGCCCGGAACGCAATGAGCTGGGTATCATCGGTCCGATTCCCCTGAGTGAGTTCAGCCCCGCGTCGATCCGCGCCAAGATCGACGCCAGTCCCTTGACCCGTGGCCGGCTACCCAAGGTGAAACTGGCCGTGGTCACCAACTCCACCTATGACGGCCTGTGCTACAACGCCGAGCTGATCAAGCAACAATTGGGCAACAGTGTCGAGGTGCTGCACTTCGACGAGGCCTGGTATGCCTACGCGGCGTTCCACGAGTTCTTTGCCGGGCGCTACGGCATGGGCACCTCGCGCACCCCGGACAGCCCGCTGGTGTTCACCACCCACTCCACCCACAAGCTGCTGGCGGCGTTCAGCCAGGCCTCGATGATCCACGTGCAGGACGGCGGCGCGCGCCAACTGGATCGCGACCGTTTCAATGAAGCCTTCATGATGCATATCTCCACCTCGCCGCAGTACAGCATCATCGCTTCGCTGGACGTAGCCTCGGCGATGATGGAAGGCCCGGCCGGGCGCTCGCTGCTGCAGGAAATGTTCGACGAGGCGCTGAGTTTTCGCCGCGCCCTGGCCAACCTGCGTCAGCATATTGCCGCCGAAGACTGGTGGTTCTCCATCTGGCAGCCGCCATCGGTAGCGGGCATCGACCGCGTCGCCACCGCGGATTGGCTGTTGCAGCCGCAGGATGACTGGCACGGCTTTGGTGACGTGGCCGAAGACTACGTGCTGCTGGACCCGATCAAAGTGACCCTGGTAATGCCGGGCCTCACTGCCGGCGGCGCCTTGAGCGATTGTGGGATTCCCGCCGCCGTGGTCAGCAAATTCCTCTGGGAACGTGGGCTGGTGGTGGAAAAGACCGGGTTGTATTCGTTCCTCGTGTTGTTTTCCATGGGCATCACCAAAGGCAAATGGAGTACCTTGCTCACCGAGTTGCTGGAGTTCAAGCGCAGTTACGACGCGAATGTCAGCCTCGCCAGTTGTTTGCCATCGGTGTTTGCCCAGGGGCCGGCGCGTTATCAGGGCCTGGGTTTGCGCGACCTGTGCGATCAATTGCACAGCTGTTACCGCAGCAACGCCACCGCCAAGCACCTCAAGCGCATGTACACGGTGTTGCCGGAAATCGCGATGAAACCGGCCGACGCCTATGACCAATTGGTAAGGGGAGAAGTGGAGGCTGTGTCCATAGACGCCTTGCCAGGACGCATTGCAGCCGTGATGCTGGTTCCTTATCCGCCGGGCATTCCGTTGATCATGCCGGGCGAGCGCTTTACCGAGTCGACGCGGTCGATCATCGACTACCTGGCGTTTGCCCGGACGTTCGATAGCAGTTTCCCCGGTTTTGTTGCCGATGTTCACGGGTTACAACACGAAGATGACGGCAGTGGTCGTTGTTACACCGTCGATTGCATCAAGGGTTAAGGATGTTTATGCAAGCTGTAATGAACCCGAAGTATCCAGGGCTCAGTGTGCGGGTCGCCGACGAGGGCTTCGACGCCTACGTATGGGGTAATGATTTCAGCTTTGAGGTCAACGCCTATGGCGTGCCGGAGATGGGCAAGCGAGTCGATCAATGGCCCGTGGAGCGCATCGTGCCTTACCGCAAGTGTTATGGCATCGACCCGGAAGAGTTCGCCAGTTTCCGCGATGCACCGGACAGTGCGATCTTCATGGCCTACCTGGACGACCGTGCCGTCGGGCATATCGTGGTCAGTACTAATTGGAATGGCTTTGCCCACGTTGACGAACTGGCGGTGGCCTTGCCCGCCCGCCGGCATGGGGTGGCCAAGTCGCTGTTGGATGTGGCGCAGTTCTGGAGCCGCAAGAAAAACCTGCCGGGCATGATGCTCGAAACCCAGAACAACAACCTCGGCGCCTGCCGCTTGTATGAGCGTTGCGGCTATGTGATGGGCGGGATCGACCACCTGCGTTATCGCGGCATCGACCCGCAGACCCGTGAAGTGGCGATTTTCTGGTATCGGTTGTTCAAGACCGAAGCCGAGCGGTTTTAACTCGCCAGCAGGCCTTGGGCCTTTTGCGTGACGATCTCCAGCAGTGCATTCAGCGCAGGGGCAGTCACGCTATCCTTGAGGGTCAGCGCGTACAGGCTGACCATGATCGGCGGCGACACCGGGCATGCATCCAAACCTGCCTCGCGCGCACCAAACGCAGTGAACGGGTCGACAATCGCCAGGCCTTCGCCGGCTTCCACCATGCTGCGCATCATCTGGTAGGTCTGCACTCGCGTCTGCACCACTGGCAGCGGGCGCAGGGCTTGCAGCTTGGCGTCCAGCAGGCGGCTGAGCGGGTCTTGCCCTTCAAGCCCGATCATCGCCTGCCCGGCCAGGTCTTGCAGCGCAATGTACTTCTGCTTGGGCTTGAGCCAGCCATGGGGCGCGAGCAATTGCAATTTGCCTTGGGCCAGCACCGTACTGTGGATTTGCGGGTGTTCCGGGTCATGCAGGCTCAGGCCCACGTCGGCCTCGTGCAGCAGCAGGCTGCGGACGATTTCCCGGGTCGGCTGGCTCGACAGGTTGCACGGCGTGTCCTGGAACCGTCGACGCAGCAGCGCAATGCTCTGTGGCAGCAGTTGGTTGGCCAGTGGCGGCGTGCACAGGGCGCGCAACGCGGGAGCGTGATGGTGTTTCAAGCGGCTGGCCAGGCGTTGCACCGGTTCCAGGGCTTCGTACACATGAGCGATTTCGGCCTGCAACTCCAGGGTCTCGCGCGTCGCTTGCAAGCGCCCGCGCACACTGGCAAACAGCATGAAGCCCAATTGCTGCTCGGCATCCTTGAGTGCCGCGTCTACCTCGCCCACGGGGAGTTGCAACCATTCGGCGGCGGTGCCGAGGTGTCCGGTCTGCAGGATGGCTTGAATCACTTCGATATGACGTAAACGCATGGCCGGAGTCTATGTGCAGCGCGGTGGGGATTCAATGGTGCGCGCCGTCCTGCGCAAAAAAGACTGTGTGGGTCGCCTATGTCGCTGGCGTTCAGCCAGGACCTCACTAGAATGGCTCGTCTGATCATCAACGACCAATGCCGGGTACTCGGCACTTACAACAAAAACAGGTCTGGTCTCGAATGCCTATTCCCTCGATATTCTTCGGGATAACGGCCAAGCAACTCGCGATCCTCGTGATCGTTGGCGGCGCGGCGGCTTATCTCTTCAGCAATCACGACGACAACACGCCGGAAAACCTCGAACTCGAAGCGTTTATCCTTTCCCAGGAACAGGTAGTCGAGCATGTCGGCACGGTGCTGGGTATGACGCTGGTCAAGCAGATGGTGGCGTACCCTGGCTACAATGCGCCGGGTTATAAACGCTTGATGTACGAGGTGGAAGGCGAGCGGGGCAGGTTGATGGTGACGCTCAAGCAGGTGGACGGCGGGCAGGGACTGGAAGTGACGGAGATTCGCAACCCGTGACCGCCCAGCTCAGTCAATGCCGTCAATGGCCAGGACTGAGCAGGTGCGCCCGGGCGATCAAGCTTATGAGGCGAGGGTGGTCTGCGATTCGCGGACGATAATGGTCCCCGACTGGATCAGCTTGAACTCATCGCCTTCCAGTTTTTCTACACGGTCGCCAATGGCCAGCTTGTAGGTGGTGGTGGGTGCCGAGCCAGCCAGGTCGCCTTGCGCCGGGTTGGATTCCTGGAACTCATGCACCGAATACACGCGTCCTTCTGCGTCTCTGGCATGAAACTGTCCGACTAGTACTGCTGCCATCTGTTTAGAACCTCTGGAGATAAACACTCGATATGCGGTGCTGTAGACCGTCATAAAGAGGGGGAGTTTACCTATTGAAAAAAAATACTATTCGCTGACATTTTCAGACGGTTCCTACGCATCAAATCGCGGGCCAAACGTCTGGAGGATTATCAAAACCTTCTGGTGAACGCGCTGCGAAGCCTTTATAACTACAAGCTTCCTTAGTCAGACGTCGAGAAACCCAATGAGCAAGGTCTACACGATTGCCGTTCTGGTTGGCAGCTTGAGAAAAGACTCGATCAACCGCAAGGTCGCCCTGGCATTGGCCGAGCTGGCCCCTGCCAACCTGAAGTTGAACATTGTGGAAATTGGCGATTTGCCGCTCTACAACGAGGACATCGACGGGGCATCACCGCCCGCAGCCTACAGTACTTTCCGTCAGCAAGTACGTTCATCCGACGCGGTGTTGTTTGTGACACCGGAGTACAACCGCTCCGTACCCGCACCGTTGAAGAATGCGATTGACGTAGGCTCCCGTCCCTATGGCCAAAGCGCCTGGAGCGGCAAGCCGGGGGCGATCATCAGCGTATCGCCGGGCGCTGTTGGCGGTTTTGGTGCCAACCACCATTTACGCCAGTCCCTGGTGTTCCTCGATGTGCCGTGCATGCAGCAGCCGGAAGCTTACGTGGGCGGTGCGGGAAGCCTGTTCGACGACGCCGGCAAGGTGTCGGAAAAGACCCGGCCATTCCTGCAGGCATTCATTGATGCCTACGGTAAATGGGTAGAAAAACAGAGCGCTTGAATCGGCACTCATTGTCCATTGTGGGAGGGCGCAAGCCCCTCCCACAGTATTGGATCAGCGCAGCCAGTTAGTCCGCGCCAACTCGATCACTTCATCACCACGCCCACTCATCACCGCCTTGAGCATGTACAGGCTGAAGCCCTTGGCTTGTTCCAGCTTGATGCTCGGCGGCATCACCAGCTCCTGGGAGGCCGTCACCACATCCACCAGCACCGGGCCATCATGGGCCAGGGCGCGGCGCAGGGCCGGTTCCAGGTCTTCGGATTGCTCCACGCGAATGCCGAGGATGCCCATGGCGTTGGACATGGCGGCGAAGTCCGGGTTTTTCAGCTCGGTGCCGGCATCCAGATAGCCCGCAGCCTTCATTTCCATGGCGACAAAGCCCAGGGACGAGTTATCGAACACGATCACCTTTACCGGCAATTTTAACTGCGCCAGTGAAATGAAATCCCCCATCAGCATGGCAAACCCGCCGTCGCCGGACATCGAGATCACCTGGCGCCCAGGAAACGCCGCCTGCGCGCCAATCGCCTGGGGCATGGCGTTGGCCATGGAGCCGTGGTTGAACGAGCCAATCAGGCGGCGCTTGCCATTCATTTTCAGGTAGCGCGCGGCCCACACGGTCGGCGAGCCAACGTCGGCGGTAAAGATCGCATCCTCGTTCGCCAGTTCGCTGAGCAAACGTGCCACGTATTGCGGGTGGATCGGCCGGTTGGCCTTCGACGGTTGCGCCAGGTCGTCCAGGCCTTGGCGGGCTTTTTCGTAGTGCTTCAGCGAGGTGTCGAGGAAGCTGCGGTCGGTCTTGCGGGTCAGGCGCGGCAGCAGTGCGTCGATGGTCTCGCCCACATCCGCAGCGATGCCCAGGTCCAGCGTGGCGCGACGGCCCAGGGCCTGTGGGTTGCGGTCGACCTGAATGATCTTGGCGTCGGTCGGGTAGAACTGGCGGTACGGAAAGTCAGTGCCGAGCATGATCAGCGTGTCGCAGTCGAGCATGGCGTGGTAACCGGAGCTGAAGCCGATCAGGCCGGTCATGCCGACATCGAACGGGTTATCCCACTCCACATGCTCCTTGCCGCGCAGGGCATGCACCACCGGCGCCCCCAGCGTGTCGGCCAGGGCCACCACTTGATCGTGGGCACCGGCGCAACCGCTGCCGCAGAGCAGGGTGACCTTCTTGCTGCTTTCGAGCATTTGGCTGAGGCGCTGCAGGTCCTGTTCCGCCGGCAAGGTGCGCGGTGCGTGGAGGGCAGGCCAGGGCTTGAGCTTGTCCTCGACTTCCAGCAACGACACGTCCCCCGGAATCACCACCACCGCCACGCCGCGGTTGAGGATCGCCGAACGCATGGCGCGGTGCAGCACGTGGGGCATTTGCTCGGGGTTGGTGACCAGCTCGATAAAGTGGCTGCATTCTTTGAACAGTTCCTGGGGATGGGTCTCCTGGAAGTAGTTCAGGCCGATCTCGGAGGAGGGGATTTGCGCCGCAATCGCCAGCACCGGCACATGGTTGCGATGGCAGTCGAACAGGCCGTTGATCAAGTGCAGGTTGCCCGGCCCGCAACTGCCGGCGCATACGGTCAGTTCGCCAGTGGCTGCAGCTTCGGCCCCGGCAGCGAACGCGGCGACTTCTTCGTGGCGCACGTGCATCCACTCGATGCTGTCCATGGTGCGCAGGGCGTCGGTGAGGCCGTTGAGGCTGTCGCCGGTCAGGCCCCAGATACGCTTGATGCCCGCCTGTTCAAGGGTGGTCGCCAATTGCTGGGCCAGGTTGATTTTCGCCATGAAGAACTCCAATCGTCAGTGAGGTTAAAAACTGCTGATCAATAGGGGACAGTTCGATCACGGCGAATGCTCCGCCTTTAATGTGAAGATTGCGTCATGGACGCGCGGTATTGCCGGGTGCGCCGGGCGATAAACCACTGGTCGCGCACCAGCGCCAGCCACGGTGCTACCTTGGCATCGGGCAAGCGGCCGCGGCTCAGGCGGCGCATCTGGTCACGCACCACGGCCAGGGTGGCGAGAGCGGCCAAGGGTTTGCGCTGCCAATTGATCGGTTTGAGTTGCGGGTTGAGGTCGCGGCCCTCGTGCCAGTGTTTGATCAGTTGCGGTTCCAGGGTGAGGGCGGTGGCAATGCCGGCCATGGCGATGCCGTCCCGTGCTTCGCCTTGCATGCAAAGCAGAGTGGGTTGGCGGCGTCGCGTATCCGCTTCTATGAATCCGAGGGGCTGATCAGCCAGGTAGGGCGCCAGGCCAATGGGTATCGGCGCTATGCACCCGATGTCCTGCAAACGCTGCAACTGATTCAGAGCGCACAGCAGGCCGGGTTTACCTTGCAGGAACTCAAGGCGTTAATGCCCGCGCCGGGGGAACACAAGCGCAAGGAGTTGATCGAGGCCCTGGAGCGCAAGGTGACGCAGATCGAGGCAATGCAGGCGCAGTTGGCTCATAGCAAGGCGCAGTTGCTGGGCGTGATCGAGGCGGTCCGGGCGCAGCCGGAAGGCGTGCCGTGCTCCATGGGGCAGAAGCAGGTGCTGGCGTCGATTAAGGCCGGTGCCTGAAAAAGCGCCGAGTTGCAGAGCAAGCAGATCCAAAGGTATCTACGCAACTGTGTAGCCGCCAAAGCTAACCACGATGCGAAGCGAGCCGCCCTTGATCTTGCTTTAGATCTTGATCTCAGGCGCCCCGTTAAACCACGCTGGCCGGAATTCGATAGTGATTTGGGGGGTAAGCCGGCAGGGATGCTGGTTTAGCCGCCCCGCGCCATGGATGGCGCGTGGCGGCGGCCCCCCAAATCACTGTCGGATTACGGGCACACCGAGCCGGGGCGAGGTGCCGAGTGGTGGGGCGAAGCGTTTTTGGTTACTTTTGGCGCTCTTCCAAAAGTGACCCGCTGTAAGAGCGGAACCCTAAGTCGCCGTTACCGCAGCAACGGATATGTACTCATTCCAACCCCAGCAAATGGTCGGCCCAGAGGCCGCCATCGGGAGCAAGTCGAATCGTCGCACCGCCCCTCCCACATTTAGCGCGGGGCATCAGTTAGAGAGTCGTCAGCTCCCGAGCCGTCACGGGAGCAAACCCCCACCCCACATGTGATACTCAGCGACGACGGAACAGCGGCAGCGGCTCATCCGTAGCTGCCTGGTACGTCACCGAGAAGTCCTTGAGGCTTTCCAGCGCTTCGTACGGGTCCTTGTCAGCGCGCAAGGCGAAGGCATCGAACCCACAACGGCGCAGGTAGAACAACTGGTCGCGCAACACGTCGCCAATCGCCCGCAGCTCGCCTTTGTAACCGTAGCGGTCACGCAGCAAACGTGCGTTGGAGTAGTTGCGACCGTCGGTGAAGGCCGGGAAGTTCAGGGCGATGACCTGGAAGTGTTCCACGTCCGCACCGATCTCCTCGGCTTCTTCATCGGCGTCCAGCCACACACCCAGGCCGCCGTCACGGGCCTTGAGCGCGTGGCCATGTTCGCGCCACAGGGCCAGCGGCACGATCAGGTCGTCACAGTTGGAAATGCCGTCGAAGCTCGCGTCCTTGGGCAGCAGGTGCCAGGTTTCGTCGAGGACTTCGTTGTTCTTAATGATTCGCTGCATAGACGCGCTCCTTGAACAGGTCAATGCCGATGCGCTGGTAGGTGTCGATGAAACGCTCATCTTCGGTGCGCTGTTCGATGTACACGTCGATCAGCTTGCCGATCACCTCAGGCATGGCTTCCTGGGCGAAGGATGGGCCAAGGATCTTGCCCAGGCTCGCATCGCGGCTGGCGCTGCCACCCAGGGACACTTGGTAGAATTCTTCGCCTTTCTTGTCCACGCCCAGGATGCCGATGTGGCCGACGTGGTGGTGACCACAGGCGTTCATGCAACCGGAAATGTTCAGGTCCAGCTCGCCGATGTCGAACAGGTAGTCCAGGTCGTCGAAACGGCGCTGGATCGATTCGGCAATCGGGATCGACTTGGCGTTGGCCAGGGAGCAGAAGTCGCCGCCCGGGCAGCAGATGATGTCGGTCAACAGGCCGATGTTCGGCGTGGCGAAACCGCCTTCGCGCAGCTCGCCCCACAGGGTGAACAGTTGGCTCTGCTCAACATCCGCAAGGATGATGTTCTGCTCGTGGGAGGTACGCAGCTGGCCGAAGCTGTAGCGCTCGGCCAGGTCGGCGACGGCGTCCAGCTGCTTGTCGGTGATGTCGCCCGGTGCAACACCGGTCGGTTTCAGCGACAGGGTCACCGCCACATAGCCCGGCTTTTTGTGCGCCAGGGTGTTGCGGGTGCGCCAGCGGGCGAAGCCTGGGTGCTGCTGGTCGAGCGCTGCCAACTCGGCGTCCTGATTGTTCAGGGCCTTGTACTCAGGATCGACGAAATGCTTGGCCACACGGTGCACTTCGGCTTCGGTCAGGGTGGTCTGGCCGCCGCGCAGGTGTTCCATCTCGGCGTCGACTTTCTGGGCGAACACCTCAGGGGTCAGCGCCTTGACCAGGATCTTGATCCGGGCCTTGTATTTGTTGTCACGACGGCCGTAGCGGTTATAGACCCGCAGGATCGCGTCGAGGTAACTCAACAGGTCCTGCCACGGCAGGAACTCGTTGATGAATGCACCCACCACCGGGGTACGGCCGAGGCCGCCACCCACCAGTACACGGAAACCCAGCTCGCCGGCCTCGTTGTACACCGGCTCCAGGCCGATGTCGTGCACTTCGATGGCGGCACGGTCCGAGGTCGAGCCATTGATGGCGATCTTGAACTTGCGCGGCAGGTAGGCGAATTCCGGGTGGAAGGTGGTCCACTGACGGACGATTTCACACCACGGGCGTGGGTCGATCAGCTCGTCGGCGGCAACCCCGGCGAATTGGTCGGTGGTCACGTTGCGCAGGCAGTTACCGCTGGTCTGAATGGCGTGCATCTGCACGGTGGCCAGTTCAGCCAGGATGTCCGGCACATCTTCCAGCGCCGGCCAGTTGAACTGCACGTTCTGGCGGGTGCTGATGTGGGCATAGCCTTTGTCGAAGTCGCGGGCAATCTTGGCCATCATGCGGGTCTGGCGCGAAGTCAGTTGGCCATAAGGCACGGCCACCCGCAGCATCGGCGCAAAGCGCTGAACATAAAGGCCATTTTGCAGGCGCAGAGGGCGGAACTCTTCTTCGCTCAGTTCACCTGCTAGGTAGCGTCGGGTCTGATCACGGAACTGCTTGACGCGGTCCTCGATGATGCGCTGATCGTATTCGTCGTATACGTACATATAGGTCCTGTTCTCGGCAAATCTGCGCGCACGGCCGCGCACTCCCAACGGAGCCGGCGCACGATACCAGTTTGCGTTTATGCGCAAAAGTGATGTTTGAGTATATGCACATAACCAAAATGACTAATGAGAAAGGTTATCGTGATACCCACATTTGTCATGCGGGCAATCGTGAACTTTACTGTGAGCGTGTTTGAGTGCAATCACCTATAAAACCGACAAGAGGCGATGCAATGAGCAATCCGACCAAAGCTCGTAAACCTGACAGTACCGTGGATGCCTGGGCCATTCTGTTCTTGATCATTCTGGTGGTGGGAACCGCCGTATTCTGGGTCAGCCATCAATAAAGGACGTTGATTGAGCCTCGATTGGTTTGGGCATTGCCACTATCATGGCGGCCTATTTTCGAGGCTCAAGCATCCATGTTGAAGGTGTTGATTACGTGTGTCTGGTTGCTGGGATCGACGTATGGGGTGATAGCCCATGCCACCTCGGTGGTGTTTCTCAATCCTGGCATGTCGACGGAAACTTTCTGGGTCAGCTACACGCAATTCATGCAGGCCGCCGCCAAGGACCTCGGCCTGGAATTGCGTGTGCGTTATGGCGAGCGCGATGCCGACAACACACTGCTCCAGGCGCGTGAGGTGCTGCAAGGCAGTCAGCGGCCTGATTACTTGGTACTGGCGAATGAGCAGTACGTTGCGCCGCAGATCCTGCGCATGGCCGAGGGCAGTGGCGTCAAGCTGCTGGTGGTGAACAGCGCGCTGACCCCGGATCAGATGCAATTGCTGGGAACCCGCAGTGGCATCCGTTTGATCGGCAGCCTGGTCGCTGACGATGAAGAGGCTGGCTACCTGATGCTCCGCGACTTGCTGCGCCAGCACGGCCCGGTTGCGTCGGGTCAATCCCTCGACCTGTTGGCCTTTTCCGGCGTCAAGACCACGCCGGTTGCGCAATTGCGTGAGCGGGGCATGCGTCGGGCGCTGGCCGAGCATCCCGAGGTGCGCCTGCGTCAGTTGGTCTACGGTGAGTGGAGCCGCGAGCGCGCCTTCGAGCAAGCGACGCAACTGTTCAAGCGCTACCCGCAGACGGCGCTGGTGTGGTCGGCCAGTGATCAGATGGCGTTGGGCGCCATGCAGGCGTTGCAGGACAGTGGACGGTTACCGGGTAAGGACGTGCTGTTCAGCGCGGTCAACAGTTCGCCGGAAATCCTGCAGGCGCGCCTGGAGGGGCGTTTATCGAGCCTGGTCGCCGGGCATTTCACCGTCGGCGGCTGGGCCATGGTGTTGGTCCATGATGATGCCAAGGGCCTGGACATTGGCGCCTATGGTGGGCGCGACCGTCAGTTGGCGTTGTTCCAGTTGATCGATGCCAGCCAGGCGCGGCGCTTGTTGGGGCCGACACCCGCGGTGAATTTTCGCGCACTGTCCGCCCAGGGCAAACCCGTGTCCTATCGCTACCCGTTCAGCCTGCGCCTGTTGCTCCGCTAGACGCCGGCCAGGTGCAGCACCAGCTTGACGATGCCAAACAAGGTCAACGCAAACACGGCAGTGAACAGGATGCCCAGCACCACGAAATGACTGGGCTTGCCATGGGTAAAGTCGCGGGCGCGATTCTTGCCGCTCTGCACGCCAAATGCAGCGGCCACCACGCTGTGGAGCATCTGCCAGAAGGTAGGGGGCTTGTTGTTGGCTGGATCGTCCATACGTCCCTCGACACAAGGTGTGTGAGGGACAGCATAGACAATCCAGGCCGGCTTAGTTGTCGTAACCCAGGTTCGGCGCCAGCCAGCGCTCGGTCACGGCCAGGTCCTGGCCTTTACGCGCGGTGTAGCTGGCCACCTGGTCCTTGTCGACCTTGCCCACGGCAAAGTACTGCGCCTGCGGATGGGCAAAGTACCAGCCACTGACCGCCGCCGCCGGGAACATTGCGTAGTGTTCGGTGAGGAACACACCGCTGCGGCCGGCGTGCATTTCGCGGGCCTCGGGGTCGAGCAGTTGGAACAACTGGGCTTTCTCGGTGTGATCCGGGCACGCCGGGTAACCTGGGGCAGGGCGGATACCGCTGTATTGCTCCTTGATCAGCGCCTCGTTGTCCAGTTGCTCGTCCTGGGCGTAACCCCAGTGTTCTTTACGCACCTGCTGGTGCAGCCACTCGGCACAGGCCTCGGCCAGGCGATCGGCCAGGGCCTTGACCATGATCGAGTTGTAGTCGTCACCTGCGTCCTGGTAGGCCTTGGCCACTTCTTCGGCGCCGATGCCGGCGGTGGTGATGAAGCCACCGATGTAGTCGGTCACGCCGCTGTCCTTGGGCGCGACGAAGTCGGCCAGGGAGAAGTTCGGCTTGCCGTCGGTCTTGATGATCTGCTGGCGCAGGTGGTGCAGTTTGGCAATCGGCTGGCCGTCTTCGCCGTAGACTTCCAGGTCATCGTCCTGCACCTGGTTGGTCGGCCAGAAACCGAACACCGCGCGGGCACTGATGAGTTTTTCGTCGATCAGCTTCTTGAGCATTTCCCGGGCGTCGGCGTATAGCGCGGTGGCGGCTTCACCCACCACTTCATCGGTAAGGATGCGCGGGAACTTGCCGGCCAGGTCCCAGGAGATAAAGAACGGGGTCCAGTCGATGTACTCGGCCAAAACGTTGAGGTCGATATTGTCCAGCACCCTGGAACCGGTGAAGGTTGGCTTGACCGGCGTGTAGGTGCTCCAGTCGAACTGCGGCTTCTTGGCGATGGCCGCCGGATAGCTCAGGCGTTCGGTGCGCGCACTGCGGTTGGAGGTGCGCTCACGGACATCGATGTATTCCAGGCGGGTCTTCTCGACGAAGCCGGCCTTCAATTCCTTGGACAGCAGCTGCGTGGCCACGCCCACCGCGCGGGAGGCGTCGGTGACGTAGATCACCGCGTCGTTGCTGTACTTGGGCTCGATCTTCACCGCCGTGTGTGCCTTGGAGGTGGTCGCGCCACCGATCATCAGCGGCAGGTGGAAGTCCTGGCGCTGCATCTCGCGGGCCACATGCACCATCTCGTCCAGGGACGGCGTGATCAGGCCGGACAGCCCGATAATGTCGCACTTCTGCTCCTTGGCCACCTGCAGGATCTTCTCGGCCGGCACCATCACGCCGAGGTCGACAATGTCATAGCCGTTGCAACCGAGCACCACGCCAACGATGTTCTTGCCGATGTCATGCACGTCGCCCTTCACCGTGGCCATCAGGATCTTGCCCTTGGCTTCCGGCTTGTCACCTTTTTCCAGTTCGATGAACGGGATCAAGTGGGCCACGGCCTGTTTCATTACGCGGGCGGATTTCACCACCTGGGGCAGGAACATCTTGCCGGCGCCGAACAGGTCGCCAACGATGTTCATACCGGACATCAACGGGCCTTCGATCACTTCGATCGGGCGCGCGAACGACTGCCGCGATTCTTCAGTGTCTTCGACGATATGGGTGGTGATGCCCTTGACCAGCGCGTGCTCGAGGCGCTTGTTGACCGGCCAGCCGCGCCATTCCTCGGTCTCGGCTTCTTTTACGCTGCCGTCGCCCTTGTACTTGTCGGCGATGGCGAGGAGGGCGTCGGTGCCTTCCGGGGTGCGGTTGAGGACTACATCTTCAACGGCATCGCGCAGCTCGGCCGGGATCTGGTCGTAGATCTCCAACTGGCCGGCGTTGACGATACCCATGGTCAGGCCGTTGCGGATCGCATACAGCAGGAACACCGAGTGGATCGCCTCGCGCACCGGGTTGTTGCCGCGGAACGAGAACGACACGTTGGACACGCCACCGGAGGTCAGCGCATACGGCAGCTCGTCGCGGATGTAGGCGCAGGCGTTGATGAAATCGACGGCGTAGTTGTTGTGTTCTTCAATACCGGTGGCGACCGCGAAGATGTTCGGGTCGAAGATGATGTCTTCCGGCGGAAAGCCGACTTCATTGACCAGGATGTCGTAGGAACGCTTGCAGATTTCCTTCTTGCGCGCTTCGGTGTCGGCCTGGCCGGCTTCGTCGAAGGCCATCACCACCACGGCGGCGCCGTAGCGCTTGCACAGCTTGGCGTGGTGAATGAACTGCTCGACGCCTTCCTTCATGCTGATGGAGTTGACGATGCCCTTGCCCTGGATGCACTTGAGGCCGGCTTCGATCACTTCCCACTTGGAGGAATCGATCATGATCGGTACGCGGGAGATGTCCGGCTCGCCGGCAATCAGATTGAGGAAGGTCACCATGGCCTTCTTCGAATCGAGCATGCCCTCGTCCATGTTGATGTCGATCACCTGGGCGCCGGCTTCCACCTGTTGCAGGGCCACTTCCAGGGCTTCGGTGTAGTTGTCTTCACGGATCAGGCGGGCGAAACGCGCAGAACCGGTGATGTTGGTGCGCTCGCCGACGTTGACGAACAACGAGCTGCGATCAATCGTGAACGGCTCCAGGCCCGACAGGCGGCAGGCCTTGGGGATGTCCGGGATCGGGCGCGGCGCATAACCGGCCACGGCCTTGGCAATGGCTTCGATATGGCCCGGTGTGGTGCCGCAGCAACCGCCGACGATGTTCAGAAAGCCGCTCTGGGCGAATTCTTCGATGACCTTGGCGGTTTCCGATGGCAGCTCGTCGTATTCGCCGAATTCGTTGGGCAGGCCGGCGTTGGGGTGCGCGGACACGTGGGTGTTGGCCTTGTTGGACAACTCTTCCAGGTACGGGCGCAGCTCGCTGGCGCCGAGGGCGCAGTTCAGGCCCACGGAAATCGGCTTGGCGTGGGCGACCGAGTTCCAGAAGGCTTCGGTGGTCTGGCCCGAGAGGGTACGGCCGGAGGCGTCGGTGATGGTGCCGGAGATCATGATCGGCAATTCGATGCCAAGCGCTTCGAACACCCCCTGCACGGCGAAGATCGCGGCCTTGGCGTTGAGGGTGTCGAAGATGGTCTCGATCAGGATCAGGTCGGCGCCGCCCTCGATCAGGCCCTTGGTGGCCTCGGTGTAGTTCTCCACCAGTTCATCGAAGGTGACGTTGCGGTAGCCGGGGTTGTTTACATCGGGCGACAGCGAGCAGGTGCGGCTGGTCGGGCCGAGGACGCCGGCAACGAAGCGCGGCTTGGCCGGGTTCTCGGCGGTCTTGGCATCGGCGATCTTGCGCGCCAGGCGGGCGCCTTCGACATTCAGCTCATAGGCCAGCTCTTCCATGCCATAGTCGGCCATGGAGATGCGGGTTGCGTTGAAGGTGTTGGTTTCGAGGATGTCGGCACCGGCATCCAGGTACGCCTTCTCGATCCCGCCGATCACGTCCGGGCGGGTGAGCACCAGCAGGTCGTTGTTGCCCTTGACGTCGCTCGGCCAGTCGGCGAAACGTTTGCCGCGGTAGTCGTGTTCTTCCAGTTTATAGCTCTGGATCATCGTGCCCATGCCGCCGTCGAGGATCAGGATGCGTTCCTTGAGGGCGTGGTGAAGGGCTTGCAGACGAGCGCTACGATCGGACATGGGACTACTCTGGTCAGGCATTACGGAGGGCGTGGATCATAACAAACCTGTGCGGATTTGCGGCATGTCCGGGTTTTGCATGAATATCGCTCATGTTGATGCGGGGTGTGGCCCGGTAGAATCGCCGCCACTTCCATATCGCCTGCATTGAATCGGGACCGGATACATGTCACTTCGTCTTATTGTCAGCGCCGTCCTGGCCTTGATAGCCAGCACTGCCCAGGCAGAAGGTCCCGCCTCGGCGATCTCTTATACCCGCGATATTCAACCGATCTTCACCGAAAAGTGTGTGGCTTGCCATGCGTGCTACGACTCGGCCTGCCAACTGAACCTGGGCAGTGCCGAGGGCGCGGCGCGCGGGGCGAGCAAAGTGCCGGTGTACGACGGGGAGCGCAGCCAGGCGACCAAGCCGACCCGCCTGTTCTATGACGCGTTCGGCAAAGCTGCCTGGCAGCGCGAAGGCTTCAGCTCAGTACTCGACGCCCAAGGCAGCCAGGCTGCGCTGATGGCGCGCATGCTCGAACTCGGTCATCGCCGCGCGCCGTTGCAACCCAACGCCAAGTTGCCAGCTGATATTGTGCTGGGTCTTAACCGCGAGAATATGTGCCCGTTGCCGGGAGAGTTCGACGCTTACGCCGGTGCGCACCCCAATGAGGGCATGCCTCTGGCTGTAACTGGCTTGAGCGACCAGCAATACCAGACGCTGCAACGCTGGCTGGCCTCCGGTGCACCGATTGACGAGCAAGGTGTGGCCCCCAGTGCCCAGGAAGCCGCGCAAGTGCTGCAATGGGAAAACCTGTTCAACGCCCCCGGCGCCCGGGAAAGCCTGGTAGCCCGTTGGCTGTTCGAGCATTTGTTTATTGCGCATCTGTATTTCGAAGGCGGTGAACCGGGGCATTTCTTCCAGTGGGTGCGCTCGCGTACCCCCAGCGGCCAGCCGATTGACCTGATCAACACCCGTCGTCCCAATGACGATCCCGGCACCCGCGTGTACTACCGCCTGTGGCCCGTACAAGGGGTGATCGTCCACAAGACTCACATCACATACCCCCTCAGCGCAGAGAAAATGGCGCGGGTCAAAGCCTTGTTCTACAGCGGTGACTGGCAGGTCAGTGCCTTGCCGGGCTACGGCCCCGGCCGCCGTGCCAACCCTTTCGAGACATTCGAGGCGATTCCCGCCCAGGCGCGCTACCAGTTCATGCTGGATAACGCCGAGTACTTTGTGCGTACCTTTATTCGCGGGCCGGTGTGCCGCGGGCAAATTGCCACGGATGTGATCCGCGACAATTTCTGGGCGTTGTTCCAGGCGCCCGACCACGACCTGTACATCACCGATGCTCGCTATCGCGGCCAGACCACGCCGTTGCTGGCGATGCCAGGGCAGAATGACGACGTGGGCAGTGTGCTCAGCCTGTGGCTCAAGTACCGCGATAAGCGCAACCAGTACGAAGCGCTGCGGCGAGACAGCTATGCCGAGCTGCCAGCGCCCAGTTGGTCGACGCTATGGGCCGGCAACGACAACGCGCTGTTAAGTATTTTCCGCCACTTTGACAGCGCCTCGGTCAATAAAGGCCTGATCGGTGAAGTCCCGCAGACGATGTGGTTGTTCGACTTTCCGTTGCTCGAACGCACGTATTACCAGTTGGTGGTCAACTTCGATGTGTTTGGCAACGTGTCGCACCAGGCCCAGACCCGGCTGTACTTCGACCTGATCCGCAACGGCGCCGAGCAGAACTTCCTGCGCCTGATGCCGGCCGATAGCCGCGACGCCTTTTTGGACGATTGGTACCAGAACAGCGGCAAGATCAAGCTGTGGCTGGACTACGAGGCTATTGATAACGACAAGCCCACCGGCCTGCATCTGGATGAAAAAGACCCGAAGCGGGACTTTGCCAACCAGTTGCTCACCCGCTACGGCGACCTGAATGCCAGCCCGGACCCGATCAACCGTTGCACCGGGGCGTATTGCTCGCGTGATGGCATCGAGCCCACGTTGCAGGATGCGGAGCAGGCGCTCAGCCGCCTGACCTCACGCCCGGCGGCGGGGCTCAAGGTGATCGACCAGTTACCCGAAGCCACGGTGCTGCGCGTCGAAACCAGCAGTGGCAAACGTGAGGTCTACAGCCTGCTGCGCAACCGCGCTCACAGTAACGTTGCGTTTTTGCTGGGTGAGGCCTACCGCTATCAGCCGGGCCTGGACACGCTGACCATCTACCCTGGCGTGCTCAGCAGCTACCCGAACTTCATGTTCAATATTCCGGCGCGGGAAGTGCCGGCGTTCGTCGCGCAGATGGAGCAGGCCAAGGACGCCGCGCAGTTCGAGAAAATCGTCGATCACTGGGGTATACGCCGTAGCCATCCGTTGTTCTGGCAGTATTTCCACGATTTGTCCGAGTACATTCGCGAAACCACGCCAGTGGAAGAGGGGGTGCTGGATATGAACCGTTATGAAAACCTCTGACGGGAGCGAGAGTCTTTTCCGACAAAATTACTAGGACTTTGTACCTACGTAATATTTTGGCGTAAACTGCCGGCAAGCCTGTGAGGAGTTTCCATGACTGCCATAACCATTACCGACGCCGCCCACGATTACCTGGCTGACCTGCTGTCCAAGCAGAACACCCCGGGTATCGGCATCCGCGTATTTATCACCCAGCCTGGCACCCAGTACGCCGAGACGTGCATTGCCTACTGCAAGCCCGGTGAAGAGAAACCTGAAGACACCGCCCTGGGGCTGAAAAGCTTCACTGCGTATATCGACAACTTCAGCGAAGCCTTCCTGGACGATGCCGTGGTCGACTACGCCACCGACCGTATGGGCGGCCAGTTGACCATCAAGGCGCCCAACGCCAAGGTGCCGAACGTCAACGCCGACAGCCCGGTCAACGAGCGCATCAACTACTACCTGCAAACCGAGATCAACCCGGGGCTCGCCAGCCACGGCGGTCAGGTCAGCTTGATCGACGTCGTCGATGACGGCATTGCCGTGTTGAAGTTCGGCGGCGGCTGCCAGGGCTGTGGCCAGGCGGACGTGACCCTGCGTGAAGGCATCGAGCGGACCCTGCTGGAGCGTATTCCGGAGCTCAAGGGCGTCCGTGACGTGACAGACCACACGCAGAAAGAAAACGCCTACTACTGAGTAAGGTGTTCACTGCGAACAGAAAAAACGGCGCCCGTGAGCGCCGTTTTTTTATGCTTAAATTCAAGTAGTTACACTGTCTATCTAACAAATAAGATCAAGTTTTGAAGGGGGCTTGCTCCCGATAGCGATGCCTCAGTCGCCTCATGAGCAGGCTGACACGCCGCCATCGGGGGCAAGCCCCCTCCCACATTTTTATTTGTATTTATTCAGTTAAATCAGTGTGTTGTTGATGAATTGTGAATTAAAAAATCAAATTCGAATAGCTGACGCTATCTCCCTGGCAAGGAAGGTCAAATGTGGGAGGGGGCTTGCCCCCGATAGCCATAAGTATCTACACAACTTCAGTAGGATAACGCGTAGCAGCTGTCGAGCCTTGGCGAGGCTGCGTTTGCGGCGCGTCTGACACAACGCCAACGCAGCCTCGCCAAGGCTC
>NZ_JBFMHW010000042.1:0-35720 GCF_040754745.1 Pseudomonas sp. SB113 | reverse complement strand
CAAGCGAGGCTGCGTAGGGCGCTACTCGGTCCTGAATCGGCAGCGCGGCCGACGCAGCCTCGCTTGCGCTCGGCAGCTGCTACGGGGGCTTCGTCAGGAAGCCAAGCTCTTCCTGAACCGCGCCAATGCCACCGCAAAAAACAACAACCCAATCCCCGCCAGCGCCAACAAATCCGGCCACACCACGCTGACCCCCGCATCGCGAAACAGGATCGCTGCGCTCAGGCTCACAAAGTGCGTCGACGGCGAGCCCTGCATCACCCACTGCAACCACTCGGGCATGCTGTCCAGCGGTGTACTGCCGCCTGACAACAGCAGCATCGGGATAATCACCGGGATCGCCAGCAAGCCGAACTGTGGCGTGGAGCGGGCGAGGGTGGCGAGGAAGATCCCCAGTGCCGTACTGGCAAACAGGTACAACGCGGTCACGAACAGAAACAGTCCCAGCGACCCGGCCAGTGGCACGCCGAGCAGCCCTTTGACCACCACCTCCAGCGATAGCCAGGTGCACAGCACCACCACCAGCATATTGCTCCAGATTTTCGCCAGCATGATTTCCAGCGCCGTCAGCGGCAGCACCAGCAGGTGGTCGAGGGTGCCGTGCTCGCGCTCTCGCAGCAACGCGGTGCCCGTGAGCACGATGGCCAGGATGGTGATGTTGTTGACGATCTGGATCACCGCCAGGAACCAGCCGCCCTCCAGGTTGGTGTTGAACAGTGAGCGGGTCGTGAGCCGTGCGGGCGCCTGGTTGGCGGCATCGGTTTGCCCACTGTAGTTGAGCAACTCGCGCTGAAAGATCCGTCCGATATAGCCCGCGCCCATGAACGCCTGGCTCATCGCCGTGGCATCGACGTTCACCTGCACGCCAGGCTGGCGACCGGCCAACAGGTCGGCCTGGAAGTTGGCTGGCACGTTGATTACGAAGGTGTACTGGCCGCTGTCCATCACCTTGTCCAACTGGTCATAGGCCAACGGCGCCGGGGGTTGGAACTCGGGCGGTTGCAGCGCCTCGGCCATTTGCCGTGAGAGCGCGCTGTGGTCTTCATCGACAAACGCCACGCTGGCGTTGTGCACGCCGATCACCGAGCCGGCGGCGGGCATGTAGATGGCGACGGTGAAGGCGTAGAACAGAAACAGCAGCAATACGCTGTCGTGACGCAGGCTGGTGAGTTCCTTGATGCCCAGCCGGAAGATGTGTGCGAGCTTGTGCATCAGGCCTCCTGCTTCTTGAGCATAATCAGGCTCAACCCGGTGAACCCGATAAAGAAGCCGAACAGCGCCAGGCATTGTGGCCACAACTGGCGCAGATCCAGGGCCTTGGTGAAGGTGCCCACGGCAATATCCAAAAAGTGCCCGGCCGGAAACAGCGTGCCCATCAAGGCAGCGGCGCCTTCCAGGGACGAGCGCGGCACGATCAGCCCGGAAAACTGGATGGTTGGCAGGCTGGTGATGATCATGGTGCCGAGGATCGCCGCGATCTGGGTGCGGGTGAACGCGGAAATCAACAGGCCCATGCTGGTGGTGGCCAGTACATACAGCAGCCCGCCAAACGCCAACGTCAGGCCGCTGCCCTTGAACGGTACGCCGAACAGCCAGCGATTCATCGCCACCAGCAGCGCCAGGTTGACCAGACTCACGGCCAGGTAGGGAGCCTGCTTGCCCAACAGAAACTCCAGGCGCGTCAGCGGTGTGGCGTAGAAGTTGGTGATCGAGCCCAGTTCTTTCTCGCGCACGATGCCCAGGGCGGTGAGCATCGCCGGGATAAACGCCAGGATCAGTGCCATCACGCCCGGGCCGATGGCGTTCACGCTGACCACGTCCTGGTTATAGCGAAAACGGGTTTCCAGTTTGGCGGCTGCCTGGGTGCTGCGCGGCAGGCTGCTCAGTTCGGCCAGTTGTTGCAGGTTGCCTTGGTGCACCGCCTCCACATAGTTGCGGCTGGTTTCCGCACGAAACGGCATGCCGCCATCGAGCCACGCGGCCACGGTGGGTTGGCGACCGGCATAGAGATCGCGACCAAAGCCGGGCGGGATCTCCAGGGCCAGTTTGATTTCCGAGCGTTGCAGGCGTCGGTGCAATTCATTGGCATCCTGGATCGGCGCCTGCTCGGCGAAGTAGCGCGAGCTGCGGAAGGCTTCCAGGTAGGTGCGGCTTTGTGGCGTCTGGTCCTGGTCGTAGACGGCGAAGGCGAGGTTTTCCACGTCCAGGGAAATGCCGTAGCCGAAGATCACCATCATGAACATCGCGCCGAGCAGGGCGAAGGCCATGCGCACTTTGTCGCGCAGCAACTCCTTGCCTTCGCGGCTGGCCACGGCCAACAGGCGGGACAGGCTGAAACCACGCTTGCTGATGGGGGGCGCATGGGTTTCGCTGACGGTTTTGGCGGACGTGGCGGGTTCGGCATCGCCTTGGGCGTGCTCCAGGCAGGTGACGAACGCGGCTTCCAGGGTGTCGCCGTTGAACTGCCGTTGCAGTGCGTCCGGCGTGTCGCAGGCGAGTACCTTGCCGGCATGCATCAAGGAGATGCGGTCGCAGCGCTGGGCTTCATTCATGAAATGGGTGGACAGGAAGATCGTCACCCCTTGTTCGCGGGACAACTCGATCAACAGCCGCCAGAAATCATCCCGCGCTGCTGGGTCGACGCCCGAGGTGGGCTCATCGAGGATCAACACTTCCGGGCGATGCAGCACCGCCACGGCCAATGACAAGCGTTGGCGCAGGCCGAGGGGCAGCTCCCCGGACGGCTGCTCGGCCACTTCACCGAGGTCGAAGCGCTGGATCAGTTCATCGATGCGCGGGCCGCTGTCGGCCTTGGGCAAATCGAACAGTTGTGCATGCAGCACCAGGTTCTGGCGCACGCTGAGCTCGCCATACAGCGAGAAGCTTTGCGACATGAAACCTACGCGCTTGCGGGTGGCCAGGTCCTTGGCGTTCACCGGGTTGCCCAGCAGCGTGGCGCTGCCTTCGGTGGCCGGCATCAGCCCGGTGAGGACTTTCATGGTGGTGGTCTTGCCGCAACCGTTGGAGCCGAGGAAGCCGAAGATCTCGCCACGGCCGATGGCAAAACTGACCTTGTTCACCGCCGTGAAGTCCCCGAAGCGCAGGGTCAGGTCGTGGGCTTCGATGGCGATATCGGTGTTGGCGTTTTCCCTTGGCGGGATCACCAGCGGCTGGTTGTCATGGGCGCTGTCGCCCTGGAAGTGGGTGAAGGCCTCATCCAGTTTGCCGCTGGGGGTCGCTGCCGCCAGATCACTGCTGAGCCCGTCGGCGATCAGCTTGCCACGGTCAAGCATCAGGCAATGTTCGAATTGCTCGGCTTCTTCCATGTAGGCCGTGGCCACCAGCAGCGTCAGTTGCGGGCGCTCGCTGCGTACGGTCTCGACCAGTTCCCAGAAGCGCCGCCGCGACAGCGGGTCGACGCCGGTGGTGGGTTCGTCGAGGATCAACAAGTCCGGGTCGTGGATCAGCGCGCAGCACAGGCCGAGCTTCTGCTTCATGCCACCGGAGAGTTTGCCGGCCGGGCGCTCGGCGAAGCGCGCGAGGTCGGTGGCCAGCAGCAAGTTGTGCATGCGCTGGTCGCAGTCGGCTTTGGACAGGCCGAACAGCGTGGCAAAGAAGCGGATGTTTTCGCTGATGGACAGTTCGGGGTACAGGTTGCCGCCCAGGCCCTGGGGCATGAAGGCGATGCGTGGGTACAGGCTGTTGCGGTGACGACGGTCCTGGATGGCGCCGCCGAGCACCTCCAGTTGGCCGTCCTGGAGCTTTTTAACCCCAGCGATCAACCCCAACAGGCTCGACTTGCCCGCCCCATCCGGGCCGATCAGTCCGCAGCGCGTGCCGGTGGGCAGGCTGAAGGCGATGTCGATCAAGGCCTGCTGCTTGCCGTAACGGTGATTGATGCCGGTGGCGTGCAGCGCCAGGCCGGTCATTGCAGGTTGGCCGGCCAGTCGATATCAGCCATGCGCACGTAGCCGGCGCCGGGCATGCCCGGTTTGGCCTGGGGCACGGCGCTGGGTTGGGTCAGGCGCAGCTTGACGCGAAATACCAGTTTTTGTCGTTCGTCGCGGGTTTCCACTTCCTTGGGGGTGAACTGCGACTTGGCGGCGACAAAACTGATCTTGGCCGGCAGCGGCTGCTGGGGCAGGGCATCGAGCAGGATGCGTGCGTCACTGCCCACCGTCAGGCGACCGGTGACGGAGGCGGGCAGGTAGAGGTTCATGTACTGATCTTCGGGATCGATCAGCAACAGCACGCGCCCGCCGGCACCGAGGACCTCGCCGGGCTCGGCCAGGCGCAGTTGGATAATCCCGTCGATGGGCGCGCGCAGGCTGCTGTCATCGATTTCGCTGGTGAGCTGGGCGACTTGAGCCTGTGCGGCACCGATGGCGGCCTTTACCGAATTGACCTGGGCTTGCGCGGCGATCACGGCGGCGTTGCCGGTGTTCTGGCGGGCCTGCTGTTGGTCGATCAACTGGCTACTGGCAAAGCCGCGCTTGTACAGCTCCTGGGTGCGCTTGAGTTCCTGATGGGCCAGCAGTTGCTCGCTTTGGCGCAGTTGCACATTGGCTTCTGCGGCGGCGAAATTTTCCTTGGCACGCAGTACTTCAGCTTCGGCCTGGGCGCGTTGGGCTTCCAGGGTGCGGGTGTCCATGCGCGCCAGCAGTTGGCCCTTGAGCACCTTGTCACCTTCATCCACCCGCACCTCGGCCAGGCGCCCGGGGATCTTGGCGGCAATCTGCACTTCGGTGGATTCCAGGCGGCCATTGCCCATGCTCAGGCCGTCGGGCAAGCGATCCTGGGTGGAGCGCCAGTAACCAAAGCCGCCAGCGCCCACTAACAGAGCGATCAGCGCGATAGCGAAAACGCGGGAGGTGTGATGATTCGTCGACATGGCTGCTTCCTGCGGCATTAACGACCCAGTGTGACCGGTTTTGCCCTGGAGGGTTTTGATTCCGGTCAGTTAAAGCAGATCCATGATCACGGCCCATTGCGCTGGCGTGACCGCCATCACGGAAAGACGACTGCCTTTTTGTACCAATGGCAATTCGGCGAGGGCGGTTTGCTGTTTCAGGTAGCCCAGACCCAGCACCTTGGGAAAGGTCTGGACGTGCGCGACGTTGATCGCACTCCACGGGTTTTTCTCCGGGCTGGCCTTGGCGTCGAAGTAATGGCTGTCCGACTCCAGCGCGGTAGGGTCGGGGTAGGCGGCTTCGATGATTTTGCCGATGCCGGCAATGCCCGGCTCGGGGCAACTGGAGTGGTAGAAGAAAAATTGGTCACCCACCGCCATGGCGCGCAGGAAGTTGCGTGCCTGGTAGTTGCGCACCCCGTCCCAGCGCGCCTCGCCAAGCTTTTCCAGGCCGTTGATGGAGAGTTCGTCGGGCTCGGATTTCATCAGCCAGTAGGCCATTTTTGCGCTCCTGAAAAAGGCAGTGGGCAAGTTGTCAGGCAATTTGATGACAAACCGACAGTCGGTTGGCGTCAAGGTTTGCGTGTTGGTTCACGTTATCGCAGAATGCCGGGATTTTAAGCTTGACGCAGCTGCAACGGACTACCTTGGAACGTTGTTGTCATCGTGTACGAGGTGCCTGAAGGGGGGCAATCGATGCAACGTAAACCGGATTTACTATGGATATTGGTGATTTTATTTGGTCTGGGCGTCGTGACCACCGGGTATGCGCAAAGCTTGTGGTCGAACAAGACCGATGCGCCGGTTGAACTGGCTCAGCAGCAGCCGCAACCTTTCAAGCGTTAACCCTTCTTCAAGGCGCCGCGGCTTCCAGCGGCGTTTCTGCGACATACCACTGCTTGTCGGTGATGGTGCCAGCCAATGGCACATCCCAGCTGGCCTGTGTCAATCGATCGACCTTCTGACATTCATGGGCCAGGCCCAGCAGTGTCGGCTTGCGCCAGCCCTGGCGACGCGCCAGGTAGGCGAGGCTGCGGTCGTAGAAACCGCCGCCCATGCCCAGGCGGCCACCTGCATCATCGAACCCCACCAACGGCAGCAACACCAGATCCAGCGCCCACACCTTGCGCTGGCGCCTGGCATTGACCCGTGGCTCCAGAATGCGAAAGCGGTTGGGCAGCAACTTTTCCCCAGGCTTCACGCGCTGAAACACCATCTTGGTCCGTGGCCAGGCGCTGAGCACCGGCAGGTAAGTGGCCTTGCCCCGGCGCTGTGCCGCGCGCAGCAGCAGGCGCGGATCAATTTCACCGTCCGTCGGTAGATACAAGGAAATATGTTTGGCCCGGCGAAACAGCGGGTGCTGCGCCAATTGCCGATACAGGCCGTGGGCGGCCTGGCGCTGCTCGCTCGGCGTGAGGGCGCGGCGAGCTTTGCGCAACATGCGTCGAAGGTGCGGACGGGAAAGCGGCGCAGGTTCGTTCATGGTTTTCGGCTCATAAAACAATGCCAGTCCGGGGACTGGCATTGAGTTCTGGAATTCAGGCTCCCCGACAGAGCCGCTGTCGACTTAGCCCTTGAACCCGAAAGTTCAAGGTGGAAGATGCAGTAGGCTTTAAGGCTTTCCGTCTAGCGGACATGCACACCAGCCCAACGTGCAACTTCCAGGGTAGTGCGAATCGGCTCAGGGACATCGCCGACTGGCAAACACGCCAGGGAGTGGGGCGAGTATACCTTAAACAGTCGCGGCAATCAGCCCTTGGGTGCCTCTGAGTCGCTGGAAAGCACCAGATCGACGCGTTCGAGCAGGTCACGCACCTGCTCGCGTGTCGACCCGCTGGCCTGTGCGTCAGGGCGCTCCTGCTTATGCAGCAGATCGTGGGTAATGTTCAGCGCGGCCATCACGGCGATGCGATCGGCGCCGATCACTTTGCCGCTGCTGCGGATTTCACGCATCTTGCCGTCCAGGTAGCGGGCGGCGCTCACCAGGTTGCTGCGCTCTTCCTGTGGGCAGATGATCGAATATTCTTTGTCGAGGATCTGCACGGTGACGCTATTGCTTGAACTCATGAGTCTTGCTCCAGGGCCTTCAGGCGCGAAATCATCGATTCGACCTTACGCCGGGCGATTTCGTTTTTTTCAATGAGGTGAGCGCGTTCCTCGCGCCAGGTCTTTTCCTGAGCTAATAGGAGTCCGTTTTGGCTCTTAAGTTGCTCGACCCGAGTAATTAGCAATTCGAGTCTGGCCATCAGCGCTTGCAGGTCGGTGTCTTCCATTGGGTTCCACTGGATTTGTCTGATGAATGGCAACTGCAGGATAAACGATCTGACGCCCTTGATAGTCTTGGTACGTCTGCCGGTGCTAGGATACAGCGCTCCATTCTAGACATTGCGCCGTCTGGCGCCTAGCTCACCATGCCCATTCAGAACTCCCCGTACGATGCTTTTTCCAAACTGCTGAGCACCAGCGGTCACCCTTGCTCGCCTGCCGAACTGCACGGCGTGCTGCTCGGCCGCAGCTGCACCGGCGTTGGCTTTGATGCCGACAACTGGCTGGCCGATGTGGCCGAGCTGCTGGAAACCGAACCGACCGAAAACGTGCGTAACGCTCTGATCGGCCTGCAAGAGATGGTCAAGGGCGAGCTGACCGGTGATGACGTCACCGTGGTCCTGCTGCTGCCGACCGACGATGCACCGCTCACCGAACGCGCCGCCGCACTGGGCCAATGGTGCCAGGGCTTCCTCCACGGTTTCGGCGTGAATGCTGGTGGCCTTGAACTGAGCACCGACGCCAAGGAAGTGCTGCAGGACCTGGCGGCCATCTCCCAGGTGCAAGATGCCCTGGAAGAGTCCGAAGACGGCGAAGGCGACTACATGGAAGTCATGGAATACCTGCGCGTCGCGCCGTTGCTGCTGTTCACCGAGACCAAGAAGTCCGCTGAGCCTGCCGCACCCAAGCCTTCGCTGCACTAAGAAAGGAAGCCAATCTGCCCATGATCCATATCCCCAAAGCGGAATACACCCGGCGCCGCAAGGCGCTCATGGCGCAGATGGAACCCAACAGCATCGCGATCCTGCCGGCCGCCGCCGTGGCTATCCGCAATCGCGATGTGGAGCACGTCTACCGCCAGGACAGCGACTTCCAGTACCTGAGCGGTTTCCCCGAACCGGAAGCCGTGATCGTGCTGATGCCCGGCCGCCAGCATGGCGAGTACGTGCTGTTCTGCCGCGAACGCAACGCCGAGCGCGAGTTGTGGGACGGCCTGCGTGCCGGCACCGAAGGCGCAATCCGTGACTTTGGCGCCGACGATGCCTTCCCCATCACCGATATCGACGACATCCTGCCAGGCCTGATCGAAGGCCGCGACCGGGTGTACTCGGCCATGGGCAGCAACGCCGAATTCGATCGGCACCTGATGGAGTGGATCAACGTCATCCGCTCTAAAGCGCACCTTGGCGCCCAGCCACCGAACGAATTTGTTGCCCTGGATCATCTGCTCCACGACATGCGCCTGTATAAATCGGCGGCGGAAGTGAAGGTGATGCGCGAGGCTGCGCGAATTTCCTGTGCCGCCCATGTGAAGGCGATGCAAGCCAGCCGCGCCGGCTTGCATGAGTTCAGCCTGGAAGCCGAACTGGATTACGAATTCCGCAAGGGCGGCGCGAAGATGCCGGCCTACGGCTCCATCGTCGCCGCCGGGCGCAACAGCTGCATCCTGCATTACCAGCAGAATGACGCCGTGCTCAAGGACGGCGACCTGGTGCTGATCGATGCCGGTTGCGAAATCGACTGCTACGCCAGCGACATCACGCGCACCTGGCCGGTCAACGGCAAATTTTCACCGGAACAGAAGGCGATCTATGAAATCGTGCTGGCTTCCCAGGAAGCCGCCTTTGCCGAGATCGCGCCGAACAAGCATTGGAACCAGGCCCACGAGGCGACGGTGCAGGTCATCACTGCCGGGCTGGTGAAGCTGGGCTTGCTGAAGGGCGACATCGACGAGCTGATCGCCAGTGAAGCCTACAAGCCTTTCTATATGCACCGCGCCGGCCATTGGCTGGGGATGGATGTGCATGACGTGGGCGAGTACAAGGTGGGCGGCGAATGGCGTGTGCTGGAAGTCGGCATGGCGTTGACCGTGGAACCGGGCATCTACATTTCGCCGGATAACCAGACCGTAGCGAAGAAATGGCGTGGCATTGGCGTACGCATCGAGGACGACGTGGTGGTGACCAAGCAAGGCTGTGAAATTCTGACCGGCGGCGCACCCAAGGGCGTCGTTGAAATCGAAGCCCTGATGGCGGCTGCCCGATGAGCCGGGTCAACCTGGCGATTATCGGTGGCGGCCTGGTGGGCGCGAGCCTGGCGCTGGCGTTGCAGGCCGGGGCCAAGGCGCGTGGCTGGAAGATCGTGCTGATCGAACCCTTCGCGCCCGGCGACAGCTACCAGCCAAGCTATGATGCGCGGTCTTCGGCGCTGTCCTACGGCGCCCGGCAGATTTATCAGCGCCTGGGCCTGTGGCAACAGATCTCGCGCCGCGCCGAACCGATCAAGCAGATCCATGTGTCGGACCGTGGGCGCTTCTCCACCGCGCGGCTGTCGGCCATGGAGGAAGGCGTGCCGGCCCTCGGTTACGTGGTGGAAAACGCCTGGCTTGGCCAATGCCTGTGGCAAGGCCTGGACCAGGACGTGGTAAGTTGGCGCTGCCCGGCGGAAGTCGCGCGCATGGAGCCGTTGCCCGATGGCTACCGCCTGACCCTAAACGATGAAACCGTGCTGGAGTGCGACCTCGCGGTGCTGGCCGACGGCGGCCGCTCCGGCCTGCGCGAGCAACTGGGCATTGGCGTGAAAACCCGCCCGTACAACCAGAGCGCGCTGATCGCCAACGTCACCCCGAGCGAGGCCCACAACGGCGAAGCGTTCGAGCGTTTCACCGATGAAGGCCCCATGGCCCTGCTGCCGCTGCCGGACAACCGTTGTGCCCTGGTGTGGACCCGTATCGGCATGGACGCACAGCGCCTGGCCAATCTCGATGAGCGCAGCTTCTTGAGTGAATTGCAGAGTGTGTTCGGCTACCGCCTGGGCACCCTCAAGCAAGTGGGCGCCCGTCATTTGTATCCGTTGACCCTGGTGGAAGCCGAAGAGCAAGTGCGCTCGCACCTGGCGATCCTCGGCAATGCCGCCCACAGCCTGCACCCGATTGCCGGGCAGGGGTTCAACCTGTCCCTGCGTGATTCGTACGCCTTGGCCGAGGCCTTGCTGGCCGGGCCAGCGGTGCCGGGTGACCTGGCGACGTTGCAGGCTTATCGCGAACGTCAGCGCATGGATCAGAAGTTGACCGTGGGGTTCTCCGACCAGGTCACGCGGCTGTTTGGCAGTGCGCAACCGCTGGTCGCACTGGGCCGCAATATGGGTCTGCTGGGCCTGGATTTGTTGCCGCCGGCCAAGCGGTGGTTCGCCCGTCAGGCCATGGGCCTGGGTACGCGTCCCGATGCGTAAGTGGTTGGTTGAACGGTTGGGCAAGGCGCGGTTGTTGCGTTGGGTCATGACCCTGTATCCGCCGTACCTGGGCGCCGGGGTCAGCGTGCAGCACATGAGCGCCGATTTTCGTCACGTCAAAGTGCGCATGGGCCTGGGTTGGTACAACCGCAATTACGTCGGCACGCAATTCGGCGGCAGCCTGTATTCGATGGTCGATCCGTTCTACATGCTGATGTTGATGGAGAACCTGGGCCGCGATTACATCGTGTGGGACAAGGCCGCGAGCATCGACTTCATTTCGCCGGGCAAGGGCCCGGTGTATGCCGAATTTTCCATCGACGAGGCCTTGCTGGATGAGGTGCGTCGACAGACCGAAGGTGGCGAGAAGTACTTGCCCCACCTCAAGGTGCAGATTCATGACGGCTCCGGCACCCTGGTGGCGCGGGTCGACAAAACCCTTTACGTGCGGCGCAAGCCGCCAGCGAGACAGGCTTAAAGCATGGACATGCGCGCAGATGTGCTGATTGTCGGGGCCGGAATGGTCGGAAGCGCCCTGGCGCTGGCGTTGCAGGGCAGTGGCCTGCAAGTGTTGCTGCTCGACGGCAGCCCGCTGAGCGTCAAGCCGTTCGACCGCGCGGCGGCCTTCGAACCGCGTGTAAGCGCTTTGTCGGCTGCCAGCCAACGCATTCTCGAGCGCCTCGGTGTGTGGGATGGCATCGTTGAACGACGCGCCAGCCCCTACGGCGAGATGCAGGTGTGGGACGGCAGCGGCACCGGGCAGATCCACTTTTCGGCCGCCAGTGTGCATGCCGAAGTGCTTGGGCATATCGTCGAGAACCGCGTGGTCCAGGATGCGTTGCTCGACCGTCTGCACGACTGCGACCTGGGCCTGCTGGCGAATGCGCGCCTGGAGCAGATGCGTCGTTCCGGCGATGACTGGCTGCTGACCCTGGCCGATGGTCGCAAATTGCGCGCGCCGCTGGTGGTGGCCGCCGATGGCGCCAACTCCGCCGTGCGCCGCCTGACCGGCACCGCGACCCGTGAATGGGACTACCTGCATAACGCCATCGTTACCAGCGTGCGCAGCAGCCAGCCGCACCAGCGCACGGCCTGGCAACGCTTTACCGACACCGGCCCGCTGGCGTTTTTGCCGCTGGAGCGGGATGGGCAGGAGGATTGGTGTTCGATCGTCTGGTCGACTACGCCGGCTGAATCCGAACGCCTGATGGCGTTGGATGATGAAAGCTTCTGCCGTGAGCTGGAGCGCGCCTTTGAAGGGCGCCTTGGCCGCGTGGTCAGCGCCGATCCGCGCGTGTGCGTGCCCTTGCGCCAGCGCCACGCCAAACGCTATGTGGCCGAGGGCCTGGCGTTGATCGGCGACGCCGCCCACGTCATCCACCCATTGGCCGGGCAGGGCGTCAACCTGGGGTTCCTCGATGCGGCGGTGCTGGCCGAAGTGTTGTTGTCGGCCACCGAGCGCGGTGAACGTCTGGCCGATGTGAAGGTGCTCAGCCGTTACGAGCGCCGCCGCATGCCGCATAACTTGGCCTTGATGGCGGCGATGGAAGGCTTTGAGCGCTTGTTCCAGGCCGATCAACTGCCGCTGCGCTGGTTGCGTAATGCCGGGCTGAAGATGGTCGACCAGATGCCCGAAGCCAAGGCCGTGTTTGTGCGCCAGGCCCTCGGGTTGACCGGGGATCTGCCGGACCTGGCCAAGCCCTGACACGTCTGTGCAACATTTGGTAACGCCTGCACCGAGCGTTACCAAATGTGAGTCCCTATCATTTGCGCCTACTTTGCAAATGAGAGACCGCACCCATGTTGGCACCCAAGCGCCTCCTGACTGCCCTGGCACTCACCCTGATCGGCAGCACCACCGTGCAGGCCGCGGACGAGGTGGTGGTCTACTCCTCGCGTATCGACGAACTGATCAAACCGGTGTTCGACGCCTACACCCAAAAGACCGGTGTGCAGGTAAAATTCATCACCGACAAGGAAGCCCCGCTGATGCAGCGCATCAAGGCCGAGGGCGAAAACGCCACCGCCGACCTGCTGCTCACCGTGGATGCCGGTAACCTCTGGCAGGCCGAGCAAATGGGCATTCTGCAACCGTTCACCTCCCCGGTGATCGACAAGAACATTCCCCTGCAATACCGCTCTTCGGCGCACGCCTGGACCGGTTTGAGCCTGCGCGCGCGGACCATCGCCTATTCCACCGACCGGGTTAAACCAGGTGACCTGACCACCTACGAAGCCCTGGCCGACAAACAGTGGGAAGGCCGCCTGTGCCTGCGCACGGCGAAAAAGGTCTACAACCAATCGCTGACCGCCACCCTGATCGAAACCCACGGCGCGGCCAAGACCGAAGAAATCGTCAAGGGTTGGGTGAATAACCTGTCCACCGACGTGTTCTCGGACGACATTGCTGTGCTGGAGGCCATCAACGCCGGGCAGTGCGATGTGGGTATCGTCAATACTTACTACTACGGCCGCTTGCACAAGCAAAAGCCGGACCTGGCGGTGAAGCTGTTCTGGCCGAACCAGGGCGACCGTGGCGTGCACGTGAACCTGTCGGGCATCGGCTTGACCAAGCACGCGCCACACCCGGAAGCCGCCAAGGCGCTGGTGGAGTGGATGACCACGCCTGAGGCGCAGAAGATCTTTGCCGATGTGAACCAGGAATTCCCGGCCAACCCGGCGGTACCTCCGTCCGCTGAAGTGGCGACCTGGGGCAAGTTCGTGGCGGATACATTGCCGGTGGAAGTGGCGGGCAAGCGCCAGGCTGAAGCGATTCGGTTGATGGATCGCGCTGGTTGGAACTGAATTTGTAAAGCGCCGCAGATCAACATGTGGGAGGGGGCTTGCCCCCGAGGGCGGTAGATCAGTCACTGATGAGTAGACTGAGACTCCGCCATCGGGGGCAAGCCCCCTCCCACATTGGAGTGTGGTGGTTTCAAGCTATTCATCAAACGAGAGCTAACCTTTGGCCTACCCCGCCCAACGCCGCTGGTACCTGCCGGTCTTCAGCGTCGCCGCCCTGGTGCTGCTGCCGCTGAGCGTGCTGTTGCTGTCCTGGCAAAGCATCGACGCGCAAATCTGGTCCCATCTCTGGGAAACCCAGATGCCGCGCCTGCTGGGTAACACCCTGACCCTGGTGCTGGGTGTCGGCGTTGGGGTCACCCTGTTGGGCGTAAGCCTGGCCTGGCTCACCAGCCTCTGCGAATTCCCTGGCCGGCGCTGGCTCGACTGGGCGTTGATGCTGCCCTTTGCCATTCCCGCCTATGTGCTGGCCTTCGTGTTTGTCGGCCTGCTGGATTTCTCAGGTCCCGTGCAGACCCTGCTGCGCGAAGGGTTCGGCAGCGGCTTGCGCCTGCCACGGGTGCGCTCCACCAGCGGCGTGATCATCGTGCTGGTGCTGGTGTTCTATCCCTACGTGTACTTGCTGGCGCGCAGCGCATTCCTCGCCCAGGGCAAAGGCTTGATGGAAGCCGCGCGGGTGTTGGGACAATCGCCCTGGCAAGCATTCTGGCGCGTCGCACTGCCCATGGCGCGCCCGGCGATTGGCGCGGGCGTGGCCCTGGCCTTGATGGAGACTCTGGCGGACTTCGGTGCGGTTTCGGTGTTCAACTTCGATACCTTCACCACCGCCATCTATAAGACCTGGTACGGCTTTTTCAGCCTGTCCAGCGCGGCCCAACTGGCCAGCCTGTTACTGCTGGTGGTGATGCTGGTGCTGTACGGCGAGCGTCGAGTCCGGGGCGCCAGCCGGTCCAGCAACGAGCGTCCCCGGGGTAAGGCGCTGTACCACTTGAAGGGGATCAAAGCGGTAGCGGCCAGTGGATGGTGTGGCCTGGTGTTCGCCTGCGCCTTTGTCATCCCGGTGCTGCAACTGGTGGTCTGGTTCTGGCAGCGTGGACGGTTCGATCTGGATGAGCGCTATTCGGGCCTGATCGTCCACACCCTTTACCTGGGCAGCATTGCGGCGCTGATCACGGTCAGCGTGGCGCTCGTACTGGCGTTCGCCAACCGTCTGGCGCCGACCCGGGCGATCCGCTCCGGTATCAGCCTGGCCAATGTCGGCTATGCCTTGCCGGGCTCGGTGCTGGCGGTGTCGATCATGCTGGCGTTCAGTTACCTGGACCGTGAACTGGTGGTGCCGTTGTCCGGCTGGCTCGGAGGGGCGGGCAAGCCGTTGTTGCTGGGCAGCCTGTCGGCGCTGGTGCTGGCGTATCTGGTGCGCTTTCTGGCGGTGGCCTACGGGCCGCTGGAAAACAGCCTGGCGCGCATCCGGCCTTCGTTGCCGGAAGCTGCGCGTAGTTTGGGCGTGAGTGGACCGCGACTGTTTTGCAAAGTGTATCTGCCGCTGTTGCTGCCCGGCACCCTGAGTGCAGCACTGCTGGTGTTCGTGGATGTGCTCAAGGAAATGCCCGCGACCCTGCTGATGCGCCCATTCGGCTGGGACACCCTGGCGGTGCGGATTTTTGAAATGACCAGCGAAGGCGAGTGGGCGCGGGCCTCTCTGCCAGCGTTGACACTGGTGCTGGTGGGTCTGCTGCCGGTCATCGGGCTGATCCGACGCTCCGCCCGACCAATCGGTTAGGTGCCAGTCCTACGGCTTGCGGCTACAATGCGCGGCATTCGGTGCGGTCCGTCCTTCGGATCGAGTCGCTGCACGTCGCTGCCGGCCTTGTAATTCAAGGCGTCCAGCACGAGCAACGACGCTGCGCACCTTCGCCAAGCCCGGAAGGAGAAACCCATGGGACAGCGCACGCCTCTGTATGACCTGCATCTCGCCCTCGGCGCGAAAATGGTCGATTTTGGCGGTTGGGATATGCCTTTGCATTACGGCTCGCAAGTTGAGGAGCACCATCAGGTGCGGCGCGACTGCGGGGTGTTCGATGTATCTCATATGACCGTGATCGATATCACCGGCCCCCAGGCCAAGGAATGGCTCCAGCACCTGCTGGCCAATGATGTCGAGCGTTTGCACGGCTGTGGCCGTGCGTTGTACAGCGCCATGCTCAACGAGCGGGGTGGCGTGGTGGACGACATGATCGTCTACCGCACCGAGGCCGGGTACCGGCTGGTGGTCAACGCCGCCACCCGAGACCAGGACATGGCCTGGATCCAGGCGCAACTTGGCAGCTATCAAGTGCAACTGCATGAGCGGCCCGAGTTGGCCATGCTCGCCATTCAAGGTCCCCATGCCCGGCAGAAGATTGCCGAGCTGGTCACCCAGTCTCGCGGCACCCTGATCCACCAGCTCAAGCCCTTTGAAGGGTATGCCGACGGCGATTGGTTTATCGCGCGCACGGGCTACACCGGCGAGGACGGCCTGGAAATTGTCCTGCCTGCCGATCAGGCCCCAGGGTTTTTCAACGATCTGGTAGGCGCGGGGATTTCACCCATAGGCCTCGGCGCACGGGATACCTTGCGGCTGGAAGCTGGGATGAACCTGTATGGCCAGGATATTCACCAGGACGTTTCGCCCCTGGCGGCCAACATGGCCTGGAGCATCGCGTGGGAACCTGCTGGGCGCAATTTCATCGGGCGTGCGGCGCTGGAAGCAGAGCTGGCCGCCGGTGTGCAGTTCAAACTGGTCGGGCTGGTTCTGGAAGAACGTGGGGTTTTACGCGCTCACCAGGTGGTTCGTATCGCCAATGTTGGCGAAGGGGAGATCACCAGTGGTAGTTTCTCTCCTACGCTGAGCAAATCCATTGCCCTGGCGCGTGTACCGACGGCGACGGCCGATCGGGCCGAAGTGGAAATCCGCGGCAAGTGGTACCCGGTTCGAGTGGTCAAACCGACCTTCGTGCGTCATGGCAAAACCTTGATCTAACTATTTCCGGCAGGCCAATGGCCGCTGACACTACTTCTTGAGGACACAGACTATGAGCAATATCCCTGCCGACCTGCGTTTTGCCGAAAGTCACGAATGGGCCCGTCTGGAAGCTGACGGTACTGTGACTGTCGGGATCTCCGACCATGCTCAGGAAGCTCTGGGTGATGTGGTGTTTGTTGAGTTGGCCGAAGTCGGCGCTACGTTTAAAGCCGAAGGCCAGGCGGGTGTGGTTGAGTCGGTGAAGGCAGCCTCGGATATCTACGCTCCGGTTGCCGGCGAAGTGATTGCCGTCAACGAAGAACTGAGCGGTAGTCCTGAGCTGCTGAACTCCGATCCTTACGGCGCGTGGATCTTCAAGCTCAAGCCAACCAACCCGGCTGATCTGGAAAAACTGCTGGATGCTGCTGGCTACAAAGCCGCCATCGGCGAGTAACCGCAAGACCAATGTGGGAGGGGGCTTGCCCCCCGATGGTGGAGTGTCAGCCTGCTTATTAATGGCTGACCCACCGCAATCGAGAGCACGCCCCCTTCCACATTTAATTGCATCAGTCGTAAGTGATCAGCCTGCTTTCAATACCGCTTTAACCGCCGCCACCGCCCGCTCCACATCCGCCTCTGTCATCGCCGTAAACATCGGCAACGACACGATCAAACGCCCAACCTTTTCCGCTACCGGGAACATACCTTCCTTGAACCCCTGTGCCCGATAAAGGCTCAGCAGATGAATCGGCGGGTAGTGATAGCCAATGCCAACACCTTGTGCCTGCATTTTTTCCATGAAGGTCGCGCGGGCCGGCAGGCCGTCCTGGCGCTCCGGCAGTACCAACTGGAACAGGTGCCAGTTGCTGTTTTCGAAATCGGCCGGCGGCAGTTGCGCACCGTACTTTTCCTCGAAATCACTGCCGAAGCATTTGAAGTAGTGCTGTGCCAGGTGCTGGCGATGGGCGGTGATCTTCTCGATGTGGGCAAACTGCCCCAGGCCGATGGCTGCAGCGATGTCGGTCATGTTGAACTTGCCGCCCAGCACATCCACGTCGAGGCCGTCGAAGCCGGTACGGGTAACGCCCTGGAGGCGATATTTTTCTGCCAGGCGGGCTTCTTCGGCATTGTTCAACACCAGGCAACCGCCCTCGGAAGAGGTGATGTTCTTGTTGGCCTGGAAGCTGAACGATACAAAGTCCCCGGTGGAGCCGATGCGTTCACCATCCCAGCTGGAGCCCAGCGCCTGGGCGGCGTCTTCGACGATGCGCAGGTTGTACTTGTTGGCCAGTGCGTACAGCATCGGCATGTCCAGGGGCAGGCCGGCCAGGTACACCGGGATGATCGCCTTGGTGCGCGGGGTGATTGCGGCTTCCACCTGGGCCAGGTCGATGTTGCGGGTGACCGGGTCGATGTCGGCGAATACCGGCGTGGCACCTACTTCCAGGATCACGTTGGCTGTTGCGACCCAGGAGATCGGTGTGGTGATGACTTCATCGCCAGGCCCGATACCGGCGATGCGCAGGGCGATCTCCATGGTGCAGGTGCCGGAGTTGAAGGTGCGTACCGGCCGGCCGCCAAAGTATTCCGACAGCTGTGCTTCGAACGCCTGCACTTTTGGTCCGCTGGTGATCCAGCCCGAGCGCAGTACATCGCCGACCGCCGAGATGGTGGCTTCATCGATGGTGGGTTTGGAAAACGGCAGAAAAGGCTGTTGGCTCATGGCGACGAAGGCATCCGTTTCAGATTGGCGATGAATGAGAGGCTTATCAGTGCCGGCATAGTTGCACGGCACGACTGAATATAGCCTGTCGCCTGTGAATGAATCGTCACATTGCGGGCAAAAAAATGCCGCTTCAAAAGCGGCATTCTTCAGAGTGAGGGAATCACTCGGTAACAGCGTTCTTCGCAAGGATGGCGTTGGCCAACTCCATATCCGTGGCCTGCAGGCCAGGGTTATCGGCGCGGACTTTCTGCATGGCGGCTTCCAGGTACGGGCCGCGGATGCCGCCGTCGCTGGCAACAAAGCTGCCTGCGTCGTCTTGTGCGGCAACCACCAGCTTGTGGTCCTTGAAGGTCAGGTACGTCGAGCCGGTAGTGGCGCCCGACGAGATGACATTGCGCCAGAAACTGTCGGCCATGGCTGAACCGACTGGAAGGGAAAGCACAGCGAGGGTTGCGACAGCATATTTAAGACGCATGATGGGTGACTCCGGGTGAGTGATCTGTACGGTTTGATTGTAGTTAGCCCAACCGAGTTCCATCACTGACTAAACAGTTTCAACCTTTAAAATGACGCCATCCAGGCCAACCACACGCACTTGAGTGCCTACAGGGCTGTCAGGACCGGTCACCATCCATACGCCATCACCGACTTTTACCTTGCCCCGACCATCCACAATCGCCTGATGTACCAGGAAGACGCGACCGACCAGCTCCGAGCCTCGCTCATTGAGCCCCGGTTGGTCACTGGCTTTGGCGCTGCTGCGCTGGCGTTTCCACCAGTACACCGCCGTCAAGATCGACAATACAGCGAACAGCAACAGTTGCCACTCCAACCCGAGCGGCGGCAGCAGAAACTTGATCACGCCCACGGCTGCCGCAGCTATACCCATCCACAGCAGGTAACCACCGGCACCGAATACCTCAAGAATCAATAGCACCGTACCCAGCGCGAGCCAGTCCCAGAACGAAAGATGCTGCAGGAAATCCCACATGTCGATCGCCTCAGGCTTTCTTGTTGTCGAAGGTTGCCTTGACGATTTCGCCAATACCGCCGACAGCGCCGATCACCTGGCTGGCTTCCAGCGGCATCAGGATCACTTTGCTGTTATTGGCCGACGCCAGCTTGCCAAGGGCATCGATGTATTTCTGCGCGACGAAGTAGTTGATGGCCTGCACGTTACCGGTGGCGATCGCTTCGGAAACGACCTGGGTCGCACGGGCTTCTGCCTCTGCCTGGCGTTCACGGGCTTCAGACTCCAGGAACGCGGCCTGGCGTCCACCTTCGGCTTCAAGAATCTGTGCCTGCTTCTTGCCTTCGGCAGTCAGGATCGCCGACGCCCGCAGGCCTTCGGCTTCCAGGATCTGCGCACGCTTGATCCGCTCGGCTTTCATCTGGCCGGACATGGCGGCCATCAGGTCGGCGGGCGGGCTGATGTCCTTGATTTCGATCCGGGTGATCTTGATGCCCCACGGCGCGGTGGCTTCATCGACGGTGCGCAACAGTTTTTCGTTGATACCGTCGCGCTGGCTGAGCATGGCATCCAGCTCCATGGAGCCGAGCACGGTACGGATATTGGTTTGCAGCAGGTTGCGGATAGCGTGTTCGAGGTTGTTGACCTCGTAGGCGGCCTGGGCGGTATTGACCACCTGGAAGAAGCACACGGCGTCGATCTGCACGGTGGCGTTGTCGGCGGTGATGACTTCCTGGGGCGGAATATCCAGCACGCTTTCCATCACGTTGATCTTGCGGCCGATGCGGTCCATGACCGGAATGATGATGTTGAGACCCGGCTTGAGGGTGTTGGTGTAACGGCCGAAGCGCTCGACGGTCCACTGATAGCCCTGGGGGACCACCTTGAAGCCCATGAACAGGATGGCGATGGCCAAGCCCACGAAAAGAAGCAGTACGGTTCCGATCTGCATAGCGATTCCCTATCTGATGGTGTCAGTTAAACGACGTTCGGCCGATTGTAACGGTCTTGTCACCGATAAGAACGGTTTCAGCACGCGGTAATCAAAGCATTTGTTACCGAATCCCCAGGCGTCACTCGCAACACCTCGGCCATCGTGGTCAGCCCCGCCTTTACTTTTCCCACGCCGGCCATGCGCAGGCTGCACATGCCTTGCGCAACCGCCTCCCTGCGCAGGGACTGCGCGTCGGCGCCTGGAGTGATCAGCGCCTTGAGGGCGTCATTCAGCACCATGATCTCGTAGACCCCGGCGCGCCCCTGAAACCCGCTGTTTCGACATTCCGCACACCCAACCGCTTCGTGGATATCGCCCGCCGCCCGCTTGCAATGAGGGCACAGAAGGCGCACCAAGCGCTGCGCCATCACCCCTAATAGCGTGGCCTTGATCAAATAATGAGCAATGCCCAGTTCCTGCAAGCGGCTGATGGCGCTGGGCGCATCGTTGGTGTGCAGCGTCGATAGCACCAGGTGCCCGGTCAGTGCGGCCTGGATCGCCATTTCGGCGGTTTCCTGGTCGCGGATCTCGCCGATCATGATGATATCCGGGTCCTGGCGTAGCAGGGCTCGGATGCCGCTGGCGAAGGTCAGGTCGATGTTGTGCTGTACCTGCATCTGGTTGAATGCCGGCTCAACCATCTCGATTGGGTCTTCTACCGTGCAGAGGTTGACCTCGCGGGTCGCCAGTTGCTTAAGCGTGGTGTAGAGGGTGCTGGTCTTGCCTGAGCCGGTAGGACCGGTGACCAGGAGGATGCCGTTGGTCTGGCGGGTCATGGTGTGCCATCGCTGCTGGTCCTCACTGGACAAACCCAATTGGTCAAAGTCCTTGAGCAGCACCTGCGGATCGAAAATCCGCATCACCAGTTTTTCGCCAAAGACGGTGGGCAAGGTTGATAGACGCAACTCAACTTCTGCGCCGGCGGGGCTTTTGGTCTTGACCCGACCGTCCTGGGGTTTGCGTTTTTCCGCCACGTTCATCCGCCCGAGGCTTTTCAGGCGGCTGACCACTGCCATCGTCACCTGGGGTGGAAATTGATAGACATCGTGCAACAGCCCATCAATGCGAAAGCGCACGCGGCCTTGTTCACGGCACGGCTCGATATGAATATCACTGGTGCGCTGGGCGAAAGCGTACTGCAACAGCCAGTCGACGATATTGACGATATGCGCGTCGTTGGCGTCCGGCTGCTGGTCGCCGGCGCCGAGGTTGAGCAGCTCGAAGTTGCCAGGCACCGCCACCTTTTGATCCGCACCGCTGACGGACTTCGCCAACCGGTAAAACTCGCTGATACAACGCTGAATGTCCTGGGGGTTGGCAACCACGCGCTTGATCGAACGCTGGAGCACTTGTGCCAGTCCTGATTCCCAACTGGTGACGTGGGGCTGGGCGCTGGCAACTGTGACGGTCTGTGCGTTCACGGCCACTGCAAGGATGGTGTGGCGTTGGGCAAATGCGTGGGACATCAGCGGCACCACCGTTGCGACATCGATCTTCAGCGGGTCGATACGCAAATACGGTTGCCCGACATGTTGGGCAAGCCACTGGGTCAGGGTTTCCAGGCAAGGCCCATGGGCGGCGATGCATTCCAGTGGGTGCTGGCTGCTGCCGGCGGGCAGCGCCGATAAGCGCTGCGCGATGTCGGGAGTGATCAAACCTCCCTCGACCAAGGCCGGGAGCAACTGATGCAGTTCCAATCGGTGATCAGCAGACATGAAGGTTTTCCTGGGTAGCCTCGGACGAAATTTCAGGCTAGCCAGCCTCTGAATATCTTCCTCCCAGCGTATGTTGCAGGCCTTTACTGAGCTGTCGCCACCCGTGCCGCAGGCCGCACGGAATCGGCGGGCCACACCTGCAGCGTGCACACGCTGATCAGGTTTCGAATCTTTTCAGCGATCACTTGGGCGCGGTGCCAGCTCAGGCCATCCATCACGATGTCGATGTTCAGCAGGTCTTCTTGCCGGCTCACGGTGACCTGGCTCGGCGTTAAGAACTGCAACGCAAAATAGTTGAGTACCCGACACAGCACATCGGGCTCCGCCTCGGCGACGATCTGGTAGTGCGCCTGGCAATGGGCGCTGCTGACAGACCACGCATCGACGCGGGTCAGGGGGTGGGTGGTTTCGACGGCATGCATGCTGACTCTCCAGATTCGACTGGAGAAATTTTTACATTCGCTTCGGGAGATTTCTTATCTAAGATGGGCCTTATTTGCGATTAAACGAATTAATCAATTCAGAATAATCAGAATTAAAGGTATTTATATGCACAGCGACTTGGACGTCTACGACCGTCGCATCCTGGCCCTGCTGCAAGAGGACGCCTCGCTGTCGAGCGCGCAGATCGCCGAACAGGTCGGCCTGTCCCAGTCGCCGTGCTGGCGGCGTATCCAGCGGCTCAAGGAGGAGGGGGTGATTCGCGGCCAGGTCACCCTGCTGGATCGCAAGAAAATCGGCCTCAATACGCAGATCTTCGCCGAGGTCAAACTCAACGCCCACGGCCGATCCAACTTCACCGAGTTCACCGAAGCGATTCGCGGGTTTCCGGAAGTCTTGGAGTGTTATGTGCTGATGGGGGCGGTGGATTTTCTGCTGCGCATCGTGACCTCGGACATTGAGGCGTACGAGCGGTTTTTCTTCGAGAAGCTGTCGATGGTGCCCGGGATTCAGGAGGTCAACTCGATTGTGGCGCTGTCTGAAATCAAGTCGACGACCAGCCTGCCAGTATTGCGCTGACCGGCCTCATCGGGAGCAAGTCGATCGTCGTACCGCGACGATTCGACTTGCTCCCGATGGCGATATTACAGGCGCAGCAGGGTCTTCCAGGCACGGTTCTGATACACCGCAATCGCCTGATGCATACGCGCATCCAGCGACTCGTCGGTGATCGGCTGGTTGGCCAGTTGCGCCAGCTTGTTCAGCTCGCCGTACAAACGGTCCAGTTCCGGAATGTCCACCACGTTACGCGCATGGTGCAGCCAGGCCTGGATGCGCTCGATGCGCGGCAGTTGCTCTGCCAGGTCTTCCGGTTGCTGCTGGTAGCGCGGCAGTTGCAGGGCGACGGCATCGTCGGCCAGCAGGCGCGGCAGCCAGTTGGTGATTTGTGCGGCGCCCTGGCGGTTACCGCGCACGTTGCGGTCGGCGGTCCAGGTGCGGGCCAGCAACCAGCGGGATGTGTTCAGCGAGAACAAGCCCCAGCGTACGTCGTCCAACTCTTCGGCGAACTGCTCGGGTGCAGCTTTGCGAATATCTTCGTCGTCGTCGCCGGCCTGGACCAGTGGGCGCCAGTCTTCCAGCAGTGCATCGAGTGCGCTGCGCAGTTCGCTGGTGGATTGACGCGGCGCGGCCTGGCCGAGGCTGCCGATCAGGGCGCGCAGTTCGCCGAGGTTGTCGACCCAGTCTTGCAGCAGACGCCAGTGGCCATTGAAGCGGTATTGCTCGGCCAGGCGCTGGCTGCTGCCGAGCAGGTGCCACATGATTGCGGCGAAGGCGTCGTCCAGCGGCATTTCGGCATGGATCTGCGGCGCTGGCAGGCTCAAGGAGTAGCTGCTGGCGTCGTACAGGCGGTAGCCGCGCTCGGCCTTGCTGATGTCACACGGCATCAGTGCGAGGGTGGCGGCCAGCTCGGCGGCCAACTCCAGCAGGGCAGCCGGTTCGCCTTCGCGCAGTTCCAGTTCCAGCTCGCAGATTTCTTCTTTCTGCTTGCCGACCACTACATGGCCCAGGTCCAGGGCGGCTTCGATCACCACCTTGGCCTTGCCACGGCCCCAAGCGATTTCGGCGCGTTCGCGCACGAAGTCGGTGGTGAAGATCGGCTTGAGGGTCTTTTTGTCCAACTCGGCCAACTGCTCGGGCCAGCACTCGCCATCGAGTTTCTTCACGTCGAGCTTGGCTTTGGGCAGGTCCCAGTTGTACTCGTTGCGTTCCGACAAACCGGCGACGCTTTGGCCACGGGTCTTGAGGGTCTGGATAATGTCGTCACCGTCCTTGCGCAGGCGCAGGGCGACTTTGGCCTGGGCCAGGTCGCGCTCGGGGGTGTCGAAGTACTGGTTCATCAACTCACGGCGTTCCCAGCCACTTTTGTTGCGTTTTTTCAGTAACGGGTGCTCACGCAGCGCGGCGAGTGTTTCGCGGCTGACGCGGAGCTTGATTTCGGTTTCTTTCTGCATGGCCGGAAAATCCAGGATCGGGAGCGCAGCCGGGAAAAAGAGTGGCTGCCAAGGTCGTGCAGTGTACAGGACTGAGCCCGGCAACGCGCCGCAACGGTTTATTGTGTCGTGCAGATGCCTCTATAGTGGGGCTCGTCCGGGAAGTAGGGAGACCGCGCATGCCGTTACCGTCCATGAAAGAGCAGTTCGCCGCGCTGATTGCAGCGCCTTCGGTGAGTTGCACCCAAGCGTCTCTCGACCAGACCAACCGCCCCGTGATCGATTTGCTCGCCAGTTGGTTGGGCGACCTGGGTTTTTCCATCGACATCCAGCCCGTCAGCCCCGGCAAATTCAACCTGCTGGCCAGTTTCGGTACTGGCCCCGGCGGTCTGGTGTTGGCCGGCCATAGCGATACCGTTCCTTATGACGCTGCGCTGTGGAAGACCGATCCGCTCAAGCTGACGGAAGTCGACGGCCGCTGGGTAGGATTGGGCAGTTGCGACATGAAGGGCTTTTTCGCGCTGGCGATTGAAGCGGTGTTGCCGCTGCTGGATCAGCCGTTCAAGCAGCCGTTGCTGATCCTCGCCACCTGCGATGAGGAAAGCTCCATGTCCGGTGCCCGGGCATTGGCCGAAGCGGGTCGCCCATTGGGCCGCGCGGCAGTAATCGGCGAACCAACCGGGCTCAAGCCGATCCGCCTGCACAAAGGCGTGATGATGGAGCGCATCGACATTCTCGGCCAAAGCGGCCATTCGTCGGATCCAAACCTGGGCCACAGCGCCCTCGAAGCCATGCACGACGCCATCGGCGAACTGCGCGGCCTACGCCTGGCCTGGCAGCGCGAGTACCGCAATACACAATTCAGCGTGCCGCAACCGACCATGAACTTCGGCTGTATCCATGGCGGCGACAACCCCAACCGTATCTGCGGCCAGTGCTCCCTGGAATTCGACCTACGGCCCTTGCCGGGCATGGATCCCGAAGTGCTGCGTGCGGCGATCCGGCAAAAGCTCGAACCGCTGGCCGAGCGCCATAAAGTCAAGATCGACTACGCGCCGTTATTCCCCGCAGTGCCGCCGTTCGAACAGGCCGAAGACGCCGAGCTGGTGCGGGTCGCGGAACGATTGACCGGTCATCGTGCCGAAGCAGTAGCGTTCGGCACCGAAGCGCCTTATCTTCAGCGCCTTGGTTGTGAAACCCTGGTGCTGGGCCCTGGCGACATCGCCTGTGCCCATCAACCGGGCGAGTACCTCGAAATGTCACGCTTGACGCCTACAGTGCGTCTATTGCGGGAACTGATCGAACATTACTGCCTGAAACCTGCGTAAATTAACCCCTGTCCATTCGTACATAAGGAGAGCGAGCGTGTCGCCAAGCCTGTTCCGACGATAACCATCAGCCCGCTGTGCGTTTTCACGACTCATCCTTTTTTGGCTGCTTTTTATTACAGGCCCAGGTTCCATGCCCGACTACGTTAATTGGCTTCGTCACGCTTCGCCCTACATCAACGCCCACCGCGACTGCACCTTTGTGGTCATGTTGCCCGGCGACGGTGTGGATCATCCGAACTTCGGCAATATCGTCCACGACCTGGTGCTGCTCCACAGCCTGGGCGTGCGCCTGGTGCTGGTGCACGGTTCGCGCCCACAGATCGAAGCGCGCCTTGAAGCACGCGGCTTGATCCCGACTTACCACGAAGGCATGCGCATCACCGATGCCGCGACGCTGGAGTGTGTGATCGACGCGGTCGGCCACCTGCGTATCGCCATCGAAGCGCGCTTGTCGATGGACATGGCTTCGTCGCCGATGCAGGGCTCGCGCCTGCGGGTGGCCAGCGGCAACCTGGTGACCGCGCGTCCTATCGGCGTGCTCGAAGGCGTGGACTATCACCACACCGGCGAAGTGCGTCGGGTCGATCGCAAGGGCATCAATCGTCTGCTGGATGAGCGCTCCATCGTGCTGCTGTCGCCCCTGGGCTATTCGCCTACGGGTGAAATCTTCAACCTGGCCTGCGAAGACGTCGCCACCCGCGCCGCCATCGACCTGGGGGCCGACAAGCTGCTGCTGTTCGGCGCCGATCTCGGCCTGATCGATGAAAACGGCCGTCTGGTGCGCGAACTGCGCCCGCAACAAGTGCCGGCACACCTGCAACGCCTGGGCAGCAGCAACTACCAGTCCGAATTGCTCGATGCGGCCGCCCAGGCCTGCCGGGGTGGGGTAGGGCGCAGCCACATCGTCAGCTACGCCGAAGATGGCGCCTTGCTCACTGAACTATTCACCCGCGATGGCGGCGGCACGCTGGTGGCCCAGGAGCAGTTCGAACTGGTCCGCGAGGCGGCGATTGAAGACGTCGGCGGTTTGCTCGACCTGATCAGCCCGCTGGAAGAGCAAGGCATCCTGGTACGCCGTTCACGGGAAGTGCTCGAGCGTGAGATCGAGCAGTTCAGTGTGGTGGAGCGCGAAGGCATGATCATCGCGTGTGCAGCGTTGTATCAGATCGCCGATTCGGACGCGGGTGAACTGGCGTGCCTGGCGGTGAACCCCGAGTACCGCCACGGCGGGCGCGGTGATGAGCTGTTGGAGCGAATTGAAACCCGTGCCCGGGCGCAGGGGTTGAAGACCTTGTTCGTGCTTACCACGCGCACTGCCCACTGGTTCCGTGAGCGCGGCTTTGTGCCGAGCAGCGTTGATCGCCTGCCCTCGGCGCGGGCCTCGCTGTACAACTACCAGCGTAACTCGAAGATTTTCGAGAAGGCCTTGTAAAGCCCTATCCCCAAGTCACTGGGCAGGCTCGCGTAAGAGCCTGCCCGCGTCGCAGGCCAATCTGGCGTGCCGTCACGCACGACTAAAGTTTAAGCATTCTTGATCTGACGCCGATAACAGGATGGCGGCTATGGATAGATTGTGGGCGTACCACAACCACCTGAATCGTCGAATGGGCGGCTTGGACAACAAAAGAAACTATTAGTGACACAAAAACTGTAACAAATTGACGAGAGGATGTGCCTTTGGCCATGATGGCGTCGCCTTTTTGATCGTGGGTGACGTATGCGGCAGAGCGGCCACACTAATCGATCTAAAAAAGCGCTAATAAATACCCTTTAGGAATTAGCTTGTTAAGCGGATGGTCTATGCTGGCCTGTCCGCACTACGGACAGGCTTATTCCTGAATCGTATGAAAAAGAATGAAATAATTCTTTTTGGGTGTATGAAAAACTCATTACCCTGCAGGGACCAAATCAACAGTGGTTAGACGAAGGTAGTAGACACACAAGGTTACGATTGACTTGTCAGTCACTATCCGGTGCTAATCGCGCATCTGTGGATCGAGGGCGTCAGACCCGAGACCAAAGAAATACAAAAATTAGAAATGAGAGGAGCGGTACATGAAGAAGTCCACCTTGGCACTGTCTGTAGCTTTGGGCGTCATCGCTCAGCAAGCAGGCGCTGCCGGTTTCATCGAAGACAGCAAGGCGAGCGTTACTGCACGCAATTTCTACATCAACCAAGATAACCGTGATGGCGCTGCCAAACCCAACAAGCAGGAAGAATGGGGCCAAGGCTTCATTTTCAACTTCGCTTCCGGCTACACCCAGGGTACGGTCGGTTTTGGTGTTGACGCAATTGGCCTGTACGGCGTGCGACTGGACTCCGGTAAAGGCACTGCCTACAACAACAACAGCGCCAACAAGGGCGGCATTGTGTTCCCAAGCGACAGCGACGGTCGCGCGGTGGACGATTTCGGTAGCATAGGCCTGACCGGTAAGGTCAAGGTCTCCAAGACTGAACTGCGTCTGGGTACCCTGCAGCCAAAACTGCCGGTCGTTACCTCTAACGACGGTCGTCTGCTGCCGCAAACCTTCGAAGGTGGCCAGATCACCTCCAACGACATCGACAACCTGACACTGGTTGGCGGTAAGTTGGAACATGCCAAAGGTCGTAACTCTTCGAACAACGACTCGCTGACCATTGCTGGCTCCAACGGTGCTACTCGCACTGCTACTGCCAACGCCCGCAGCAACGAGTTCTACTACGCCGGTGGTGACTACAAGATCACCAAGGACCTGACTGCCCAGTACTACTACGGCAACCTGTCCGACTTCTACAAACAGCACTTCCTGGGCCTGTCCCACAACTGGGCATTGCCCGTTGGCGTGTTCAAGACCGATCTGCGTTACTTCAACAGTGATTCTGATGGCAAGAACTCCAGCCAGGAAGGTCGTGTTGCCGGCTACCGCGCTTCTGGCTATCAGAACAACGGCGAAGTTGACAACCGTACTTGGAGTGCGAAGTTCACCTACGCCCTTCAAGGCCACGCGATCAGCGCAGGCTACCAGCGTGTAAACGGCACCAGTGACTTTCCGTTCCTCAACCAGGGTGACGGTGCTTCGTCCTACCTGATCACTGACGTGCAGATCGGCAAGTTCCAACGCGCCGGCGAGCGTACCTGGTTGGCCCAGTACGCCTACGACTTCGCAGCCATCGGCTTGCCAGGTCTGACCACCTCCGTGATGTACCTCAAGGGTGACAACGTAGCGACTACCACCGGTGACAAAGGCGAGTGGGAGCGTGACTTCAACCTGGGCTACGTAGTTCCTGAAGGTACCTTCAAAGGCCTGGGCGTTGCCTGGAAGAACGCTTCGCTGCGTTCCGAAGTGGCTACTCAGCGTAACCAGGACGAAAACCGTCTGATCGTCAGCTATACCCTGCCTATCCTGTAAGACTGGCTGTAAAACCTTGCCCGGCGCACTGCCGGGCAAGGTGTCTTGCTTTCAAGTCGGGCTAAACCCCCGCAAGCCCTTCCTGAACCCCTCTTTGTACAGCGTCTCAAGGCCTTCTCGAACCTTGGAACCGATGGTGCGCCTCCCCATTTCCCACGTCCAATGAACACATTTTTAATATTCCTTTATCGTCTAGATAAATCGATATTTATTCTTTTTAAATAATCCGTAATCCATGCACAGTGGGCTCCATAAGCACTCACCAGGAGCCACACCATGAGCCTAAGACTGGGCGACATCGCCCCCGACTTCGAACAGGATTCCAGCGCCGGCAAGATTCGTTTCCACGAATGGCTGGGCGACAGCTGGGGTGTGTTGTTTTCCCACCCGGCCGACTTCACCCCGGTGTGCACCACCGAGCTGGGCTTCACCGCCAAGCTCAAGGACGAATTCGCCAAGCGCGGCGTCAAGGCCATCGCCCTGTCGGTAGACCCGGTGGATTCGCACCACAAGTGGATCGAAGACATCAACGAAACCCAGGATACCGTCGTCAACTTTCCGATCCTGGCCGACGCCGACCGCAAGGTTTCGGACCTCTATGACCTGATCCACCCGAACGCCAGTGACACCCTCACCGTACGGTCCTTGTTCGTGATCGACCCGAACAAGAAGATCCGCCTGACTATCACCTACCCGGCCAGCACCGGTCGTAACTTCCACGAAATCCTGCGGGTTATCGACTCGCTGCAGCTGACCGACAACTACAAAGTCGCCACCCCCGCCAACTGGCAGGACGGTGATGAAGTGGTGATCGTGCCGTCGCTCAAGGATGAGGAAGAGATCAAGAAGCGCTTTCCCAAGGGTTATCGGGCCGTGAAGCCGTATCTGCGGCTTACTCCACAACCCAATCGTTAGCACATAACTTTGTGGGAGGGGGCTTGCCCCCGATAGCGGTGGATCAGCCAAGTCGTTGGTCACTGAACACCGTAATCGGGAGCAAGCCCCCTCCCACGTTTTGACTGCATTTCAAGTTGCAAACCGAATCACATAGCAGGGGTTTTCAGGCCGTTTCAACGGCCTTTTTTTTCGCCTGGCGACTTATAAATCTCATATGCATTTAAAGAATAAACAAATGAAAAAATAAGATTTATAGATATATGAATCTGCTGATAAGGTCTGTTCCATCTTGGCGCCATCGCCACACGGCGAACCGCCGGCACTTGCTCAAGGAATTCCTGCATGTTGGTCGTAACACTTGGAGGCAGTCCCAGCCAGCGTTCCCGCTCCGGGGTCTTGCTGGAAAAAACCCGTCAGTGGTTGCAAGACAAAGGCGTTGAAGTGGTGAGTTACCAGATACGGGACTTCCCGGCTGAAGACTTGCTGCATGCACGCTTCGACAGCCCCAAGGTCATTGACCTGCTGCAACAGGTGGCTAACGCGGATGGCTTGGTCATCGCCACGCCGGTGTACAAGGCGTCGTTCTCCGGCGCGTTGAAAACCGTGCTCGACCTGCTGCCCGAGCGCGCCCTGGCCCACAAGATTGTGTTGCCGATGGCTACCGGCGGCAGCATCGCCCACATGCTGGCGGTGGATTACGCCTTGAAGCCGGTGTTGTCGGCCCTCAAGGCCCAGGAATTGCTCCACGGGATTTTTGCCGAGGACAGCCAGATCGCCTACGGCGAAGGCAGTGCCCAGGCGCAACTGGTGCCGGTCCTCGAACACCGGTTGCACGAGGCCCTGGAGACGCTTTATGGCGCCATGGCCCGTCGTCCGAAACCGTTGGACCCGCATGTGTTGAATGAACGTTTGTTGAGTGCTCGCTGGAGCATTTAAGTCAGCCTCACCGCTATATAGATGTACTCACCTTACTCAGCCGCCAACGGCCAAGCAGGTGCAGCCAACCCCCTCATCGCATTATTTGGAGAGAGCGCCATGCGCACTGTCATCTTGCGTCGTGGTCTGGTCGCACTGTTTGCTGCGGCTGTGTCCTTCGGCGCCATCGTTCAGGCCCAAGCCGCCGAGACCTTGCGGATCGGTTATCAGAAATACGGCACCCTGGTGCTGCTCAAGGCCAAGGGCACCCTGGAAAAACGCCTGGCCGCCCAAGGTGTGCAGGTGCAATGGACCGAGTTTCCCGGCGGCCCGCAACTGCTTGAAGGCCTGAACGTCGGCTCCATCGACTTCGGTGTCACCGGCGAAACCCCGCCGGTCTTCGCCCAGGCCGCCGGTGCCGACCTGCTCTACGTGGCCTACGAGCCGCCAGCGCCGACCAGTGAAGCGATCCTGGTGCCGAAAGACTCGACGATCAAATCGGTGGCCGAGCTCAAGGGCAAGAAAGTCGTGCTCAACAAAGGCTCCAACGTGCACTACCTGCTGGTGCGTGCCCTGGAAGATGCCGGCCTGAAATACACCGACGTGCAGACCGTGTTCCTGCCCCCCGCCGATGCCCGTGCCGCCTTCGAGCGTGGCAGCGTGGACGCCTGGGTGATCTGGGACCCGTACCAGGCCGCCGCCGAGAAACAACTGCAAGCGCGCACCCTGCGTGACGGCACCGGCATCGCCGACAACCACCAGTTCTACCTGGCTACCAAGCCATACGCCGAAAAGCATCCGGAAGTGGTCAAGGCGCTGATCGAAGAAGTGCGCGCGGTGGGCGAGTGGTCCAAGGCCAACCCCCAGGAAGTCACCGAGCAAGTCGCGCCGCTGCTGGGCCTGCCGGCAGACATCACCCTGACCTCGGTGAAACGCCAGGGCTATGGCGCGCTGTTCCTGACCCCGGAAGTGGTGGCGGCCCAGCAGAAAATCGCCGACAGCTTCTACCAACTCAAATTGATCCCCAAGCCCTTGAGCATCAAGGACGTGATCTGGACGCCACCTGCTGCCGTGGCTAAAGCGCCGTAATCCGATTTCTTCAGGAGACAACTCCATGAGCCTCACTATTTTCTGGTTCCTGCCTACCCACGGCGACGGCCATTACCTTGGCACCGCCGAAGGCGCTCGTGCCGTCGACCACGGTTATTTGCAGCAAGTGGCCCAGGCCGCTGACCGCCTGGGATTCGGCGGGGTGCTGATCCCCACCGGCCGTTCCTGCGAAGACTCCTGGCTGGTGGCCGCCTCGCTGATCCCGGTGACCCAGCGTTTGAAATTCCTTGTCGCGCTGCGCCCCGGGATTATTTCCCCGACGGTGGCGGCGCGTCAGGCCGCGACCCTGGATCGCCTGTCCGGCGGCCGTGCGTTGTTCAACCTGGTGACCGGTGGTGACCCGGAAGAGCTGGCTGGCGATGGCTTGTTCCTCAGCCACGAAGAGCGCTACCAGGCGTCCGTGGAATTCACCCGCATCTGGCGCCGCGTGCTGGAAGGCGAAACCGTGGATTACGACGGCGAGCACATCAGCGTCAAAGGCGCCAAGTTGCTCTACCCGCCGATCCAGCAGCCACGCCCGCCGCTGTACTTCGGTGGTTCCTCCGAAGCGGCTCAGGACCTGGCCGCCGAACAAGTGGAGATGGTGCTGACCTGGGGCGAGCCACCGGCTGCAGTCGCCGAGAAGATCGAACAGGTGCGGGCCAAGGCGGCGAAGCTCGGGCGCACCGTGCGCTTCGGTATTCGTCTGCATGTGATCGTGCGCGAAACCAACGAGGAGGCCTGGAAAGCCGCCGACAAACTGATCTCCCATCTGGACGACGACACCATCGCCCGTGCCCAGGCTTCCCTGGCGCGCTTCGATTCCGTCGGCCAGCAGCGCATGGCGGCCTTGCATGGCGGCAACCGCGACAACCTGGAAGTCAGCCCCAACCTGTGGGCCGGCGTCGGCCTGGTGCGTGGCGGTGCGGGGACCGCGCTGGTGGGCGATGGTCCGACGGTTGCAGAACGGGTCAAGGAGTACGCAGCGCTGGGCATCGACACCTTTATCTTCTCCGGTTATCCACACCTGGAAGAGTCCTATCGGGTCGCCGAGCTGCTGTTCCCGCACCTGGATATCGAACGTCCGGAGTTGCCGAAAAGTGCCGGTTACGTGAGCCCGTTCGGTGAGATGGTCGCCAACGACATCCTTCCCAAAGCTGCGTCACAGAGCTGAGGCGGCGCCATGAATTTTGAAAAATTGAGCCATCGCGTGGCGCCCTGGGTGCTGCCGATTCTATTGCTGGCGGTGTGGCAGTTGTCGGTGTCGGCGGGCTGGTTGTCGACACGCATCCTGCCGGCGCCCAGTGCGGTGATTGAGGCCGGGGTCAATCTGGTGCGCAGCGGTGAAATCTGGACGCACCTGGCCATCAGTGGCTGGCGTGCCGGCCTGGGCTTTGTGATCGGTGGCAGCATCGGCCTGGCGCTGGGGTTTATCACCGGCCTGTCGACGTGGGGCGAACGCCTGCTGGACAGCTCGGTGCAGATGATCCGCAACGTGCCGCACCTGGCGCTGATTCCGCTGGTGATCCTATGGTTTGGCATCGACGAGACCGCGAAGATTTTCCTGGTGGCCCTCGGCACGCTGTTCCCGATCTACCTCAACACCTACCACGGCATCCGCAACGTCGACCCGGCGCTGGTAGAAATGTCGCGCAGCTATGGCTTGTCCGGTTTCAGCCTGTTCTGGCAAGTGATCCTGCCGGGCGCGCTGCCATCGATCCTGGTGGGCGTGCGCTTTGCCCTGGGCTTTATGTGGCTGACGCTGATCGTGGCGGAAACCATTTCCGCCAGCTCGGGTATCGGCTACCTGGCGATGAACGCCCGCGAATTCCTGCAAACCGACGTGGTGGTGTTGGCCATCGTGATGTACGCCATCCTCGGCAAGCTGGCCGATTTGGCCGCGCGCGGTCTGGAACGTGTTTGGTTGCGTTGGCACCCGGCGTATCAAGTCAATAAAGGAGGTGCGGCATGACGGCTCAACAACCTCCGCGCCTGCTGAAGGGGATTCCCCTGGCGGTGCGCAAATTACGCAAGGCCTTCGGTGCGCGGGAAGTGCTCAAGGAAATTGATCTGCACATTCCGGCGGGCCAGTTCGTGGCCGTGGTGGGTCGCAGTGGCTGCGGTAAGAGTACGTTGCTGCGCCTGTTGGCCGGCCTGGACAAAGCCAGCGGCGGCGAGCTGCTGGCCGGTTCCGCGCCGCTGAGCGAAGCGATTGAAGACACACGGTTGATGTTCCAGGAAGCGCGCCTGCTGCCGTGGAAAAAGATCATCGACAACGTCGGCCTTGGCCTCAAAGGCAACTGGCGCCCTAAAGCCTTGGAGGCCCTGGAAGCGGTCGGCCTGGCCGAACGTGCCAATGAGTGGCCGGCGGCCTTGTCCGGTGGCCAGAAGCAGCGTGTGGCGTTGGCTCGCGCCTTGATCCACCAGCCGCGTCTGCTGCTGCTCGACGAACCGCTGGGCGCCCTGGACGCCCTGACCCGTATCGAGATGCAGCAACTGATCGAAAACCTCTGGCAAAAACACGGTTTCACCGTGTTGCTGGTGACCCATGACGTCAGCGAAGCCGTGGCCATTGCCGACCGGGTGATCCTGATCGAAGACGGCGAAATCGGCCTCGACCTGATCGTCGACCTGCCGCGTCCACGGGCCCGTGGCTCACATCGCCTGGCCGCGCTGGAAGCGCAAGTACTTAACCGTGTGCTGTCGTTACCCGGCACGCCGCCGGAACCCGAACCTGTTTCACCGCTGCCTACGCAATTGCGTTGGGCTCAATAACTCACTTGTCCCACGAAGGAAGTCCACCATGACTATTAAAGCCATCAACGTGCGTAACCAGTTCAAAGGCACCATCAAGGAAATCGTAGTCGGCGACGTGCTGTCGGAAATCGACGTGCAGACCGCGTCCGGTATCGTCACGTCCGTGATCACTACTCGCTCGGTCAAAGAGCTGGAGCTGGTGATTGGCAGTGAAGTGATTGCCTTTGTGAAGTCGACTGAGGTGTCGATCGCCAAGTTGTGATCACTTGATACCGTCATCGGGAGCAAGTCGAATCGTCGCACCGCCCCTCCCACATATTGATCTGTGAACACATTCAAAATGTGGGAGGGGGCTTGCTCCCGATGAGGCCCCCCCGCCAACCCAGGGTTCAGCGCTTAGGCAGATACGCCGGTAAATACAGTCCCACATACGCATCAAACACGCGCATCCCTTCCTCCGCCATTCGCGGCGTGATCAGCCCATGCTGATGCACCGAGCGCGCATAGACGCGGTCGCTTAATTCCAGCGCCAAGGCGAACACATCCACATCGGCGGGCAGCGTCGGCACTTCAAAGTGGCGGTCGAACACTTCCAGCATCAAATCCCCCAGCTCCAGATCATGCTGACGGTCCGCCTGGGTCACCTCGGTCAGCCCGTGCTGGGCCAGGATCAACTGCCGCGCGGCGGCGTCGTTGCTGTAGATGATGAGCATGCGCTGTTCGACGATGTAGGACAGGTCGCGCCAATGCTTGAGTGAATCGTGGTCGATGGGCGCCTGAATGGCGGAGCGGAAGGCCGCATGGACATCTGCGGTCAGTGCCTCCAGGAGCGCCGGCACGCTGGCGAAAAAGTGATACACCGATGACGGCGGAATCTGCGCGCGCCCGGCCACGCTGTAGATCGACAAACTGGCCACGCCTTCGGTGGCCAGCAAGGTGCGGGCGGCGTCGAGAATCGCGTCGATCCGCGCCTGGCTGCGGGCACGGGGTTTGCGAGGGGCGGCGGGGCGGGTGGGCATGGAAGTCTCCTACAAGGCAGCGGGCATTGTATGAGTAGGAGTCTGTGTTGTCTTCCAGGCCGCCATCGGGGGCAAGCTCCCTCCCACATTTTTGATCTGTGAATACATTCGAAGTGTGGGAGGGGGCTTGCCCCCGATAAGCGTGGGTATCTACACAACTTTGGCTCAACGCTGAACGCCCGGCAGATAGGGCTGTTGTGGCGAGCGGGCTTGTCCCGCGTAGGGCTGCGTAGCAGCCCCAATAAGGAAGAACGCGGTGTATCAGACACTCTGTGGA